>JAIXOO010000010.1 GCA_027486765.1 Saprospiraceae bacterium | reverse complement strand
CGGTTTGTTGCCCTTGGTCCAGGGTTTGAACCAATTTGCCATTCAAATCGTAAAGGTCAATCTTCAAGGTACGAGAGCGGCCCAAGGCATAAGTCAAGGTTGCTTGTTCTTTAGCCGGGTTGGGGTATACGCTCAGTTGAACGAAGTCCGTTTCGTTGTTCTTAAGATCGACTGCCGAGGTGCTGATGTCGCCGCTGATGTAGTTGCTGAACTTGCGGGTGCTGAGGATATTGCCTTCAGCGTCGAAGTAAGTGATCAGCAAGGTTGGAGCAGTTTTGGCACCACTGTTGTCAGCAATCACCAGAGAGATGCCTTTTTCGATGGCCGTTCCACAGTATTCCAGATCCTCCACCGATGGGAAGCTGCTGTACACATAATCTGTACCCATCGAGGTGTTGACTGCACAGTTTTGATCGTCGCGCAGGCTCTCCCCTTCAATTTTTCCAGCATTTGCAGCAAAAATGTAGGGCGCAGAAGACAAACGTCCCGTACCAGGATCGGTTTGATCCAGGCTCACGGCCATGGCCGCAATTTCGCTGTGGTACTTTGAATCGGGGTCAGCCTGCAAACGCACTGCGTACAATTTCGACTGGATGGCGTGGCTCAGCGTAGGCACATCGTGGTTGATGATGTTGCCTTTCCACTTCAGGGTGTCGCGGCAGAAAGTGCCATCGCAGTAGTTCACTTGCAACACGATGTTGCTGCCATAGGTCACACTTGCACTCACCCAGAACACCAGACTATTGTAAGCAGGAGGGCTCAAGGTAATCAAGCTAGTGCTGACCATCGGTTGGGACAAACCACCATCCACATTGTAACTTCCGGCGCTCAAACCAGCCGCTGCAAGGATATTCACCGAGCAAATTGGCTTGGTAGAAGGATTTGTATAAGTGAAAATGCCCGTCTTTTTGAAATGAGAGCTCTTGAACTTCAAGTCCCATTCGCCGCAGCAATCACTAGGTTTTTGTGGTTTGCAACCATCCAGTTTGATTTCTTTGAAGCACTGCTCACCATTGGCAAACGTGATGCTGAACATGACCACCATACTTCCGGTGGTATTGTTAGGGCTGGCATCAAAACACATGTCCATCGTTGGTGCACAACCATTCGGGATGAAGTTGAAGTTGCTTTGGCCTTGATAAGCACCCAGGCTAGCCGCACAATTCCAGTTGGCACTGCTTATGACGCCACCTTGCACCGTAACCTGAATCAGTTTGACTTCACAAGGGGTAACCAGTTTCAGGCAGCACTTGCCCTGGATCGCTTGCAGGGTCGTTTTTTCGCAGCAGCCACTGGATACTACCGAAGCACAAACCGTATTGGAAGCAGCCGGAGTCAATGGAGTAAATGTCAAGTTGCCGTTGATGATGTATTTGCCCGAACCACGGGATACAAAATCGTTGCAGGCTTGCTGGTTGGTTTGGGCATTGGCAGCTGTGGTCACTTTGAAGCTGGAGCGCAAGGTACCGCCGCTGATCAGCCCATAAGCCACGCCGTAGCCGATACCCACGTTGTTGCCAGATCCGGTGAAAGGCCAGGCGTCGGCAGTGCTGCCGGTGCTCACTCCCATGGAATTCAGGATACTCAGGTTGTTGCCAGCCATGGTGCCTGCAGTGCCCGTTGCCGGAGGAGTAGCGACTACGGAATAAGCATAGCCAGTCGGATTGCTCACGCCAAACTGCGAGCCACGGGTCAAAGCGCGGTTCATTACTCGCCAGTCGTTGGCGCCGTCGTTCATCGGCAGCAGGTCAACTTTGCGTACATCGTATAAGGGGCCGGTGCCGGTGTTTTTGAGGTTCAAACGGTACCAAAGGTTGCCACCCGCGGTAGTCGTCGTGCTGTTTGCCCAGGTCACGTTGTCTTTGCTGATTTCTTTGGTCAACTCGGTGCCGTGGGTAACATTAATGATGGTATAAACGATGTTGGACGTTTCTCCCACGGGCAGGTTGCCACCAGAGCCTTTGAAAGTATTGGGAACAATGCCGCTCGCTGCGTCAGCCGATACTTGCACGTCAAATTCGATGAAGTAAAAAGTCACACCCTGGGTGCCGTATACCCCACAATTGGCGTAGTAAAAGTCCTGGCATTCAGCGGCGATGTTCAGGTTGTTCCAGTTCAGGGTTTGGCCACTAACACTGGGGCTGCTAATTGCCCAGGGGGTCGCTCCTACCCCACCGCAGGCAGGATTGTAGTTGTTGCTGGAATAGGCGATTTGGTTGCCCATGTAAGTCAAACTCGGATCGAGGATGTCGCTAAGGTTGAAGTTGGTGGCATTTTGGGAACCGATGTTTTGCACCCGCAAACGATAGCGGAAAGTATTGCCAGGTTGGTAAGCCACCTGTGGGCTGCAAATTTCTTTGTACAAGCACAAATCCGGTGCAGGAGTGGAAGTGACAAAACTCACGCAGCTTTGTTGATTCGGGATTTGAGTGGAAGTCAAACTGGCGCAGTTGGTGATCGTCGTATTGGGTGCGACATTGGCATTGATGGTGAAGTAAATCTGGATTTGTAAACAAGCCGAAGCGGCCAGACCAGTTTGGCTAAAATTCAAAGTCGCAACCGGGCTGCTGATCGGCGCCGTCCAGTTGATGTTGCCCGTTTGGCTGCTGGCAATGGTAGAAACCGAGCTATTGGCCAAAGTCGCAGAGGCAGTTACGGGAGCAGAAGCGTTGAATAAAATTGAGTTAACGGTAACTCCTGCTGGCAAAACGTCTTGTACCGAAAAAGTCAGCGGGGTATTGCCATTGTTGCAAGTGGTGAGGTAGTAAATACCTTGACAGCCGGGCATTTTGTTGTTCAAGTACAAACCTTTGCTAAAAGTACCGGAGCTGATCGGTGAAGCTACCTGCACACAAGTGGTGTTGCTGGTGGCGCTGAACTGTTGGTTACAAACATTGGTGCCCGAAAGTGTAGCGGTGTTGGGGATTTGAGTACCCACAGGGAAAGAAGCTGCCGGGTAATTCACCGTCACTTGACAAACCTGATACACCCAGGGATTCGCAGCGTTGAGGTTGCCGACGTTCCAGGTAAGGGTGTTGCCACTTTGGGTGATGCCACAGGTACTGGATACCAAGGTTGCGCCAGCAGGCAAAACATCAGTTACAACGGCACTATTGAGATTGATTTGGCCATCGTCGTTGCCTTGGTAAGGGCTGGTTTTGTGTACAATCAAATTGTAAGTGACATTGCCACCGAGGGCCATGATGTACTGGCAGCCATTGTTTTGTGGGTTCCAGGACAAACCAGTCACTCCCTTACTCACGGCAAAGGGATTATTTGCAGTAGCGGTCGTAGAGATAAATTCGGTGCAAATTTTGGATTGATTTTTGGCTTCCAGGCATATCTGGTTGCGTGCAGTTGTGCCGGGGCAAGTGGTGCCCGCCGGGAAGTGAACGTTGATTTGGAAAGTGCCGCTACAACCGGAGCTTACCGAGGCGAGGCTGTAGGTGACCAGGTTGCCACTTACACTCACTACTGGGGTGCCACAACCAGAGCCAGGGATCACGCCATCAATCACCAAACTACTTGGAACCTGATCGGTGATGGCGATGCTGGTGGCACCAGCCGGAATGGTGTAAAAAATGGTGTAGGTAAAAACAACGCCCGAAGGTACGGTAGAGTTGCTGACTTGTTTTTTCACCACAAAACCATTGGCGGTAGCGGTATTGGTTACCGTGGGTTGGTTTTGGGAAAAAACTTGGCCTGAAAAACTCAGGAAAAGGACACACAACAATGTCCACATCAAACGGCTTTGGATCTTTTTCATGTTCATAGAATTAAAAATTTGGACGAATTAAGTAGGCTTCATCTACTCATCTCCAAAGCCGTTGGTTTCTTACGCTCGTTTGCGCAGTTTTTTTCAAAAAAAATTCAAGCCCACTATTTTTTCAATAAACTCCCTTTGCCTACCGCTATTTCTGAGCCTTCGGCTAAAAAAGCGGATTTGGGTTCGAGGCTGTTTAAAAAGGCAAATTCTGCGCCATAGGCTGCGCCAAAATCGATGCCACAATCAAAAGTTTGTACCGCATAGGTTTGCCAACGGGGATGCTCCACTGCATACTCCATCGTACGTTGCGCGTCCCAGCGGGCGTAGCCCCAGTAGTGTTCCGTAATGAATTCTGCTTCGCTGCCGGACACCAGATCCACGCCTTGAGCCTGGGCAATAGCCGAAAATTGGTATTGCTGGCCTTGTTGTCTCCAGGAATATTGCACTTGTAATTGTTCGGGTGTTTCATTCCATTGGTATTGCATAGGTACCGTTTTGTAACGTTCGCGGTATAGGGTATTGGCAACCCAGGTGATGGTGGGCACAGGCACCAGCTCGCGGACGAAGACTACTCCTCTTTTCCAACCCAATTCCGGGTCTTGGTACCGCACATAAAAACGCAGGTTGATTTCCGGGAAATGACGGTGCCCCGGGAAACCTATGCCCAGTACTTTGGTATTCATGAACCGAAAGCCGACCAAACTGACGTAACAGGTATCATTCCACAAATCCAGTTCCACTCCGGCTGGCATGTATGGCACCAATACCGCTGGATCAACAGCGTAATTGAACATTAGAAGGCGACGCCATTCGGCGGTAAGGAAGGGATTTTGCATGGTAAAAATTTGATGGGCTGCCCAGAAAACGGAAAAAAATAAGGTGCTGTTTTAACTTAGGTGTAGCTTTAGTGCCTTAGGTTTCTTAGGTGGTTAAAAATTTTCTTTCTTCACCACCTAAGAAACCTAAGGCACTAAAGGAAACACCTAAGGGACGCCCTTTGTTCCTTATTTTCTTTATCGCCAAAAACTATGCGCGAATATGCCCATCTCCTTTCACCACCCACTTGTAACTGGTCAATTCTGGCAAGGCCATGGGGCCACGGGCGTGTAATTTTTGGGTACTGATGCCAATTTCGGCACCCATCCCAAATTGGGCACCATCGGTAAAAGCCGTAGAAGCATTGGTATACACCACCGCTGCATCCACATCGCGCAAAAATTGCGCTTGTACATCCGGGTCTTCAGCTACGATGGTTTCGCTGTGGCGGGAGGAATATTGATCGATGTGATCCAGAGCAGCTTGCAGGTTGGGCACGGTTTTTACCGACATTTTGTACGACAAAAACTCTGTCCCAAAATGCGCCTCGGTGGCTAATGACAACAAAGCCTCTGGGTAATGGCCTTCCAGTTGCGCCAATGCAGCTTCGTCGGCAAACAATTCCACCTGGCTGGCAGCCAAAGGTTGCAACAAGGTGGCCAAATCGCCTAAGCGCGCTTCGTGGACAATCAGTGTATCGAGCGCGTTGCATACACTAACCCGCCGGGTTTTGGCATTGTGTACGATGGCACTGCCTTTGGTCAAGTCGCCGCTGGCATCAAAATAAGTGTGGACAATGCCGGCCCCGGTTTCGATAACGGGCACGGTGGCGTTTTTGCGCACAAAATCGATCAGCCCCTGGCTTCCCCGGGGAATCACCAGATCGATGTATTGGTTGGCGGTCAGAATGGGCAAAAGGGCTTCCCGTTCGCTGGGGGCGAGGTAAACCGTTTGCTCCAACTGGTAATCAGCCAGGATGTTTTTAATCAGGCCAACGATGGCCAGGTTGGAAAAATGGGCATCGCGGCTGCCTTTCAAGACGGCGGCATTTCCCGATTTGAGGCAAAGGGCAAACACGTCAAAGGTTACATTGGGCCGGGATTCGTATACGATGCCAATCAAGCCCATGGGCACCGTGATTTTTTTAAGCTCCAGGCCATTCGGTAAGGTTTTTTCTTCCAATACCTGTCCCAGTGGTGACGGCAATTGGGCCACTTTGCGGATGTCGTTGGCAATGTCCTGCAGGCGTTGGGGGTTCAACAAAAGGCGATCGTACTTGGGATCGGCGGGGTCCATACGGTCCAGGTCTTGTTGATTGGCGGCTAAAAGGGCAGGAGTTTGGGCGACACAGGCGTCGGCCAAACGGTTGAGAATGGTAGTGATGTCAGCATTGCTGAGTTGATTCAGTTTGCGGGCCGCCTGACGGGTGGCGTGGAGTTGTTCCAGGATGGTATCCATTGGTGAAAGTAGTTTTTATCAAAAGCCAAAAATAGGGGCAAAAAGTTTCCAGTAAGGGTGAACGATTCCAAAAAAAATGATGCAATTTAGCCCAAAGTCTATTGTCCAAACCATAATACTGGACATTTTTGTATTTCAGAAGCGAAGGACATGAATTGCCACGTGCTTTAGCGCGTGGATGGAGATTGCCTTTTTGATGGACTTTAGTCCTAACATTAATTTTTAAGCGAGGGCTAAAGCCCATTTTTTAAAAACCCTGCTAACCACGCGCTAAAGCACGTGGCAATTCATGTCCTCCGAGTAAAACGTCCAGTAGTGTGCATCCAAACTTAAAAAGTTCGCCATGTTCATCCGTTTTGCCCCACTTTTTTTGTTGCTCTGCTGTGGCCTAACTATGCTGAGCGCGCAAAAAATCCAAACCATTCAGAGTAGCATTTCGCCAAAAAAAATGGGCCTCACGCTCATCCACGAGCACGTATTTCTCGATTGGTCGGGAGCTGAAAAGACCAAGCCAGAAAGCTGGAACAACGACTCGGCGGTAACAGTCATTCTGCCTTATTTGCGAGCAGTCCAAAAATATGGAGTCAAAACCATCCTGGAATGCACCCCCAACCACATCGGACGCAACCCAAAATTGTTGGCACGCTTGGCGGACAGCACTGGCCTTCAGTTTTTGAGCAATACGGGTTATTATGGAGCCAGGGGTGATCACCACGTCCCTGCCAGTGCCTATTCTGAAACCGTTGAGCAAATTGCCGAGCGCTGGTTGGATGAATTTAAAAACGGCATTGATGGCACCAGTATTCGGCCCGGGTTCATCAAAATCGGGGTGGATGGCGATTCAACCCTTTCCGAGATTGATGCCACAATCGTACGCGCTGCAGCACTCGCCCACTTGCGCAGCGGCCTGACGATTGTGGCGCATACTGGCCCTGATCCATTGGCTTTGCGTCAGGTAGAAATCCTTGAGCAAGCCAGCGTAGCGCTCAATGCCTGGGTATGGACGCACGCGCAGCATGGCACCGACCCCACCAGGACTGCCCTCGCCAAAAAAGGAGCCTGGATTTCGCTGGATGGCCTGGGTTGGGTAGATCCTGCTGAACGGGGAGGTGATTCTACCGCCTTAATGAATTATGTCAAGGCTATTGAAGCATTGAAGCTTGCCGGATGCTTACGGCGGGTGTTGTTGTCGCACGATGCGGGTTGGTATACGCATGGGGTGCCTGGGGGCGGGCGTTTTCAGCCGTATACGCTGATTTTTACACACTTATTGCCAGTATTGCGGGAGCGGGGTTTTTCGGAAAAAGAGATTGAGTTGATGTTGGTGAAAAATCCGCAGGAGGCTTTTAAAATCAGAGTAAGAACTCAAAGAAAATAACCCCTGAGGTGCTCCTTCGGTGCCTTAGGTTTCTTAGGTGGTAAAAAAACTAGTATAACATTTTTTCACCACCTAAGAAACCTAAGGCACTGAAGGGGCACTTCAGCAGCGAGTCACTCCCTCGCAATGGGATCAGCCACCCCATCCGGATCATTTTTAGCCGTTCCCCTAGTCGGTATCCCCACCCCTCGAATCAACAACAGTGCTGCCACATGCGGCGCCGCCGCCGAAGTTCCTGAGGCAATTGCATACCTTCCATTCAACCAGGTGGAAGTAATCCGTACCCCATAAGCCGCTACATCCACCACATCATTGCCAAAATTGGAAAAGCTGGCAAAGGTATCCGTACTGTCTACCGCAGATACCGTAAAAACATTGCTGTGGTTGATCCGGGCAGGTGAATAAGCAGAAGCGGCTTCGCCCTCATTCCCGGCAGCAATGGCAAAAAGAATACCCTTGTCGGCAGCAGCACGGATTTCACGGTCCAAAGCCAGAGAGGTGCCTTCGCCGCCCAGACTCATGTTGACCACATCGCCCGACCGGCCATTCTGACTGGCATAAGCTACCGCGCGTAAAATATCCGAAACCCTGCCTTCGCCCTCTTTGTCCAGTACCTTGAGTGCAACCATCTGGGCACCCGAAGCGACGCCCAAAACCCCCAGGTTGTTGTTCAGCGCTCCGATGATGCCCGCCACGTGGGTGCCGTGCCCGTTCACGTCATCCACCGTGGTTTCACCAGCTACAAAGGATTGGCTGCGTTCGGTATCAATGTTGAGGTCGGGATGATCCAAATCGATGCCAGAATCGATGATCCAGACGGTTTTATCACTGAAATTGAGGCCGTTGCCGTAGCCTGTTTTGCGTACGTTCCACAGCACCTGCCGGGCACTCACCAGTTCTACACAGGCACAAAGGCCCAGGATACGGTCGGGTTCAACAAAATCTACCGCAGGATCGTTTTGCAAACGTTGCGCAGTGGCTTCACTAAGTTGGGCCACAAAACCATCGATGGCTCCGCCGTGAAAACTGCTTTCGATGTTTTCTTCGCTGGTGTTGCTGTAGCGTTGCATGAGGCCTTCGGCTTGTGCCTGTACCGTGGCGGTGCTGGCACTGCTGCGCAGGCTACCTTCTTTCATGACTACGATGTAGGTGTCCACAATGATGGCTCCGCTACTAGCCGAAGCTTTGACCAAGCAATCATCTGGGTCGGTTGGAGTAGTCGTCAAACTGTCGTCTGCATCGGAGGTACAAGCCCATAAGCCCAGTAGCATGAGTCCTGCTAAATAAGTTACCCTTGACATAATTTTCTTTTTTACCGGGTGAATCAAACGATGGAATAAGGGTAAAGTATGGAGCCATGTACTCAGATTGGTGTTGGGATTGGGTTGATTAGACTTTAAAACGACAATTCTCATTTTGAAGGTGGAAAGAAAAGCTTAAGATTTTGTCAGTGAAATGCTAAAGTCGTCTATTGAAATCTCTTTTTGATCCAAAATCCCGAACAGGCTATGCCCAAAAACTTTTCCTTGCATCTATCCGTTAAAATCTGCATAATGCATTATCGAAAATAAAAACCATGTCGAAAAAAGTAGTCCAGCAGCGTGTATATGAAAGCCTTTCAATGCCTTTCAAGTTTGTGGTCGCCATTTGGTTGATCCATTTTGCCCAGACCATTTTACATTTGAACCTGGGCAGTTGGGGCATTTATCCACGGGAGACCTTCGGCTTGCCGGGCATCATCACTGCGCCCTTGATTCACGCCGATTTTCCCCACTTGTTGTCCAATACACCGCCCTTATTTGTGCTGAGCGCCATGGTTTTGTTTTTTTACCGCTCAGTGGCCATTTCCAGTATCTCCCTGATCTATTTGCTTACCGGGGCCGCGGTATGGGTATTTGGGCGGCCGGTATTCCACATTGGTGCCAGCGGGGTGATTTATGGTCTGGCGGCATTTGTTGTGTTCAGTGGCATTTTCCGCCGCAACCTCAAGTCAATTGCCCTCGCCCTGATTGTAGGCTTTTATTACGGTTCGATGATTTATGGCGTTTTCCCTGGCCAAGAAGGCGTGAGTTGGGAAAGCCACTTGTTGGGGGCTATGGTGGGAATATTTGCTTCTTTTGTGTTCAAAAATTCGATTGAACGCGATGAACATCGGCAAATTCCTTCCTGGGAAAATGACCCAACTTACAATCAGGAGCAATTCTTTTTGAACCGAGATGCGTTTTTGAAGACGAAGTCGGAGCGGGAGAAGGAGACGCGGGACAATGGGTGGTGGCGGTAAGTGATGTCAACGGCACACCACTTTTCCTGAAGCGACCACACTGCCTTGGGCGTCTTTGATGAGGTAGAAGTAGAGGCCGCTCGGTAATTGCTGGGTGTCGATTCGTTCTATGGCGCTGGCAACTTTTTTATGCTGGACAACTTGAGATTGGCTGTTGAACAATGCAAAGGTATAATCTGCTCCACCTTTTACTGCAGCTACTTCCAACAACAGTTCATCATCAAAGGGATTGGGATAAAGTTTGTGGTCCAAACTGGAGTTTAGGTCTTTTGTTCTGGTTACTCTTGGCAAACTGGACACCATGACGTTGCTCGTAGTATTGGTTTGGATAGGGGGGTTAAAGTCAAAATAAATGTACGCCGTATTGAGAATCTCCATTTGCTCAGGCAAGCCGGCCTTGGGCGAAACCCGATAACTCACAAAACCATGGCTCAAGGGTTCATTGGTTTTATTATCTGGCAAAAGAATGTTTTTAAATGTAAAACTTAGCGCTCCGTTTTCCTGAATATGTGTTTCAAAAGGGTGGCTGCCTACCAGAGGCCGAAAAGTAGACCAGTCCAGGTTTTTATCCAATGTGTCGCG
>JAIXOO010000018.1 GCA_027486765.1 Saprospiraceae bacterium | reverse complement strand
TAGGGCTTGTTGAGTGCTTTGAGGTGTTGAGCAATGGCACCAGCGCCAAAAAGGGGCAAGTAGCCCGGTTGATCTGGTTTGCACAAATGGTGAGATGCAGCTCCATACGGTACCAAAGGGTCGCTTTCGCCATGAAAAAGGAGTGAGGGCAAAGCATTTTCGGCCGTAATCCAGTTGATGTCCAGCAAGGCACCCGCCATAACCAAAAGCCCAGCATAACGAAATCCAGCAGGTAAGCCGCGTTGTTCCAGTCCCAGTTCGCCCTCTTTCCAATAGGCTGCATTGACGATTGCTTCCGCTCCTGCGCTACTGCCCGCCAGGATGATTCGCTCAGGGTGGATGCCCCAGGCTTCGGCATGTTCCAGCACAAAACGGGTGGCCGACCACACGTCTTCCGCGGCACTGCGAAAAGCCGCGATTTTGACGGATTGTTGTTGGTCACAACTCATCGAACGGCCGCGCATGCTCAGGTGATAGGAACAAGGGATGGCCACGAGCCCGAGGCGGGCCAGTTTTTCGGCGAATTGGACATAGCGGATTTCGCTGCGACTTCCCTCTGAAAAACCACCGCCGTGGAAATACAGCACGGCAATCCGCTCTTTTTGCTCATTTTCATTGCTCCGCTGATAAACATCCAATCCCAGCGCTTGACCATTTTTTTCAGCATAAACATGGCTTGTTTTTTGCAAAACAGACTGTCCATCTGCTACATCGCTGCGTTTTTTTCCGCCCAAAAGCTTCGAAATACGGTATAAGGTTTGGTTGATCCAGCTTGGCTTGGCCATTGGTAGATTAAATGTTTACTTGGCGGTGAAGGTAGGAAAGACGAATTAGAAAACAAAAAACAAGCTCTTCTACTGGCTAAACTATTGCTTTAGAAAAGCACAATGTGTATATTTGTCTAAAACTAGGTGTATACATGAGAACAAATATTGTTATTGACGATGCCTTAATGACTCAAGCCATGAGTCTGAGTGGCCTGGAAACCAAAAAGGCTGTTGTTGAAGAAGCACTGAAGGTGTTTATCCAAATTCAACAACAGCTATTGATTCGCAATTTCAGGGGAAAATTGAAGTGGGAAGGTGATTTAGAACAAATGCGCCTAGATCAATGACTATAGTTGATTCTTCAGTTTGGGTTGATTACTTCAACGGTAAGGTTACTCGCGAAACTGAGTTACTCGATCAATTGTTGGGACGAGTACAACTCGGAGTTGGCGATCTAATTTTCACCGAGGTTTTGCAGGGGTTCTCCGCCGACGCAGACTTCAACATGGCCAAATCCCTGTTAGAAACTTTATCGTTTTTTAATTTTGGAGGTAAACCCATTGTGATAAAAAGCGTTGAAAACTATCGTTTTTTGAGAAAAAAGGGGGTTACCGTCAGAAAAACTATAGATGTTATCATTGCCACTGCTTGTTTAGAGTATGATTTTACCCTTTTGCATGCGGATCGTGACTTTATACCGTTTGTCAATCATTTTGGTTTAAAAACACTATAATTACAAGAACTGGACTCTGCGACTTATTTCACATGAAAACGACCATCTGCCTTTTTTTGATTTTTTGTAGTGCATATGCTTTTGCCGCAGACGTACCTCTAATCCTCAATTTTCCTGCAAAAACTTACCAGGCCTCCAATCAAATTTGGTCCATCACCCAGGATCAACACGGCATCATCTATGCTGGCAACAAAGATGGTTTACTGGAGTTCGACGGCGCCAATTGGGAGCTTCATCCCTTGCCCAACGGCCAAACCGCACGTGCCGTGGCAAGCGACCTAAAAGGGCGAATCTACTGCGGCAGTTATGGCGAATTTGGCTTTTGGCAACGCAATCAGCTTGGCAACCTATACTATACTTCGCTCAGCAAACAAGTGCCACGGGAAGACATTCGCAAGGAAGAGTTTTGGCACATTCTGGTCTATAAAAATGTGGTCTATTTTCAGTCCTTTGGGGTCATGTACCAATATGCGGGCAAAAAAGTGACCCGGGTTCCCGCGTATTTCCCCTTTATGTTCATCAAGGAATGCAATGGCCGTTTGTTGATTCCAGCCATCCGGGCACCGATTTATGAATTAGGGGTAAAACAAAAAGTAAGCGAGTTAAAAGGCAGTGATTTTTTTGCCAATCAAACCATTACGGCGCTCATCGCTGATCCGGCTGGCTTGTTGGTAGGTACCAGCAATGGAGGTATGTTCCGGCAAAAAGGCAATACTTTTGTTCCCTGGGAGCACCCCGTAAACGCTGAATTAAAGCGCTATCAACTGAACAAAGCGATTCGGCTACGCGATGGTCGTTTGGCCTTGGGCACCATTTTGAATGGGGTTTTTATTGTCAAAGGTGCACAAATCCAGTACCACCTCAACCAGAACAATGGCCTGCAAAACAATACCATTCTAAGTTTATTTGAGGACAAAAAACAAAATTTGTGGCTGGGTTTGGACAAGGGTTTAGACCTGGTCGCGCTCCACGACCCCATGTTGTATTATACCGATCGGGAGGGCGAGATTGGGGCCATTTATACTGCGGCGATCCACCAAAAGCGGCTGTTTATTGGCAGCAACCAAGGGGTATTTTACCGGAGCTGGCCACTCCTCAAGAATGAAAGGTACCAGCTTTTACCGGGGTCACAAGGTCAAGTTTGGCAATTGGCCGTGTTTGATGGTCAGTTGCTTTGTGGGCACAATGAAGGCACTTTTGTTGTTGATGGCAATCAGTTTCGGCGCATTTCCAGCGTGACTGGCGGTTGGTGGTTTGTAAAGCCGCCTCAAAAGCCTCAATATCTACTCCAGGGCACCTACACTGGTCTGGTCGTTTTTCGGCAGGATGCGGCTGGGCGATGGCAATTCAGCCATCAAGTTGAAGGGCTAAAAGAGCCGCTACAAAAACTGGTCTTCCAAGCCCCCTATGAATGCTGGGCAGTCAATCCTTATGAAAGCATTTACCACCTGACCCTCGATTCCAGTTACCAGAAAATCACGGCCATCGATACGATCAACACCGCAGATGGTTTGCCAGCCAATTCCAATCTGGATCTTTTTGTGCAGGGAGAGGAGCTCTGGATTTGGTCCAGGGGGAGACAGTATATTTATCAGCCCAAAACAAAAAAATGCCTTCCCGCCCCACTTACGGGTGAAACCCAATCCAAGCTCTTCCGCTCTACTGCTGCTGAAATATTCGAAATTATGCCCCAACAAGTGCGGATCAAAAAAAATAAACTACTCAAAAGCATCATCAACACCTCCCTTGC
>JAIXOO010000328.1 GCA_027486765.1 Saprospiraceae bacterium | reverse complement strand
TGAACGTAGCGACCAGGGCCTGATGATCCACTGAATGGTTGGCGACAAGGTGTGGGTTATTCGCCTTTACTCCAGCAGTCATTCCAAAAACAAAAGCAAAAACGATCAAGAGATCGGCACCAATAGAAGGCTTAGGGTTTTTCATAGCAACTTGTATTTTAATGATGCTTCAAAGTTGGGGTTGTAGGGGTAAATCTGCTAATGCCATCTAGAATTCGTAGGGATTTGTCTGTTATTCGTGGCATTTTTCCATAATCCGTAACTTAGTGCATTAACTCATAAGCTTCACTAAGGCTTCTTGTAGCTAGGGTGAAGTTTCCTACTTCAGCCCCTCCAGCACCTCCGTTTTTTGGCGGATTGAGATGGGGATGACGGTTCCATCCGTGAGCAAGAGGCTGTCACCATCCTTTTTGAGGAGGGAGCGGACGTACTTGCGGTTGACCAGGTGCGACTGGTGGGTGCGCAGGAAACCGTGGTCAGCGAGCAGGTTTTCGAAGTCGCGGAGGGATTTGGTGATCAGGAGCTTGGAGCCATCCAGGAGGTACACAAAGGTGTAGGTATTTTCGGATTGGCAACGGAGGATCTGATCGGGTTCCACGAAATCGACCCGCTCGATGGAGGGGAGGGCGATTTTGGGTTGCTGCTGGGGGTTGCGCAGGTTGTCGAGGAGTTGCTGGAGCTGGAGGTTGCCCCAGCGAGCCAGGAGTTTTTCCTGCACCTTGGCCACGGCGGCTTGGACCTCGGTGGCGTTGATGGGTTTGAGCAGGTAGTCGAGGGCCGCGAACTTGATGGCGCGCAGGGCGTATTGGTCGTAGGCGGTGACGAAGATGACCTCGGCACGCACCGGGTGGATGGATTCCAGGAACTGGAAGCCGTTTTGGTCGGGCATCTCGATGTCGAGGAAGATGAGGTCAGGCTGGGTTTGGAGGTAGAGGGCGCGGCCTTCGGCGGCGTTCATGGCTTGGCCGAGGAGTTGGACCTGCGGGCAGGTTTCGGCCAGGATGCGGGCGAGGCTGCGGTGGTTGTGGGGTTCGTCGTCGATGTGAATGGCTCGGATCATTGTTTGTTTTTTTCCCACGGCTAAAGCCATGGGTTAGGTCAAGCAGGTGGCCTCGCATGGATAAATCCGTGGAGGCTTTCCCACGACTAAAGTCATGGGGTGGGGCGGTATGGTGGCCTCCCACGGATAAATCCGTGGGTTGGCAGGGGTTACAGCGGGATCGACAATTGCACCAAGGTACCCGTTTGGCCGGGTTTGAGGTGGCTGCGGTCAATTATTTTCAGGGTTATTTTTTCCTTTTTGCCCTCGTTGAGCAGGTCGATGCGTTGTCGGGTGGTGGCCAGGCCCTGGTGATCGCGGGTATCCAGGAGTTGTTGGCCCCGGCGCTGCGCTTCATCGATACCGATGCCATTGTCGAGGATGGAGATGCCGATGCGGTTGCTGCTTTCGGGCCAAAGGCTGATCTTGAGTTCTTTGGGGTCGGTGCCGGGGCGCAGGCCGTGCAGGATGGCATTTTCTACAAAGGGTTGGAGCAGCATCGTGGGGATTTCGGTGTTGTTTTGGTCGATGTCAGGGGACAGCACAAAACTGTACTGAAAGGGGGTACGTAGGGCTTCGAGGGAGCAGTATTTTTCCAAAGCCTCAAGCTCTTGAGCAAGGGGCATGTAGGCATACTTGGAACTATCTACCACGTAGCGCAGCAGGCGGGCAATTTCGTCGAAATAACGATTGGCCCCAGCTTTGTTGTCTTCGTTCATCAAATCCTGGATAGAAGCCAGGGAATTGAAGAGGAAGTGGGGGTTGAGCTGGGCGCGGAGGCCATTGAGGGCTAACTCGGTACGGGAGCGCTCGCGCCGGATGACGGCAAGTCGACGGCGATAAATCCAATAAAAGAAGGCCGCAATGACTGCCAGTACAAGCAAAGGGAAGAGGTTGTTTCTGACCTTAGAGATGCTACCGTATTTGGTCCCCAACCAATGTATAGTGGATGACCCCACAATGGGGCTGTCTTCGACGGTGAGCATGATGTGCCAGGTGTCGGTGTAGATGTCGCGTTTTTTCAGCAAAAAATATCCCGGCATGCCACTCTTTTCATCCAAGGCATAGAGCCGATAAGCCCGAAGGCTCTCGTAGAAGATGGCCCCTCGCGATTTGACGATCCAGGTACGATTGAGCGCGAAGATTTTATCTTTTGCAATGGTGGTTTTCTGTTTTTTTACACTCAAAAAGCTGGCCTTTTGCGCATAATTGCCATACAAGTACTGAGGAATAATTTGAGGAATGGAGCTTTTGCGCCGCTCGAAGTAGTCAAATTCAGGATCCTGGTAGGGTTCAGTGTTGAGTTCAAAGCATTGGTATCTGGGGCCAGTGGAGCCGGGCAATTTTTGCAACAAAATCACTTCGGTGTCGAATAAAGTTTTTAAGGCAATCAAAATTTTATCCTGATGTGCGGCGGTGGCCATCACCCGAAGCAGTTCTTTTTTTCTGAATACATTGTGCGGAAAAAGATCGATGGACTCACCGAGGATATTGTCCCAGAAGCCGTACCATTCGGAGGGGATTTGATTGAAAAATTGGGCCTGATCCAACCAGGAGGTGTCCAATTGGGTCAAACCTGAGAGGTGCCGAGCACGGTCAGACTCGGGGGCCGTTTTGACCAGGTCCTGAATCCAGCTCAGACTTTTTAGGTAAGGTGTAAAAAGTTGGATGCTTTGCTGGCGAGTAGAATCCAACGATGGAGTCCGCGAGGACCCCGGTACAGGCCCGGAATGCAGCAAGAGAACAACGAGGGTCGCCTTCAATAACAAGTTTAAGATTCGATTCCTTTTCATAGCGTTTGATTTACAGTTCAAATATCCAGGCATTGAGCTTAAAAAGGTCGAGTGAACTGTTATTCGTAGACATTGGTCGGGAATTCGTAGGCATTTTGGCAAAAAGCGTGGTCTTCAGCGTCTGTAAAAAATTATGATAATGGCGAATTTGAGCGACTTTGGGTCGGCTTTGTACTCAAAGTTAAAAAATTTGGCTTATGAATTAAGAAACAAGTAGTCCTGTCGGGCAGCAGGTTAGAGGTAGCAGGGCCTGGATGTAAAGCGTTTGAGTAACGTGAAGTTTGGTAGGCAGCTTCGCTGCGGGTTTTTTTGAACCACCTAAGAAACCGAAGGGACTTAAGGGCACTTAAGGGCGAAAGCGGCATTTTTTAGCTCAAAGGACACAATGTAGGGCACAAAGGTAGGTGGGGGGGCAGCTTCGCTGTGGTTTTTTTTGAACCACCTAAGACATCTTAGGGCACCTAAGGGAGGGTTGCGAGCACTGTTGGGAGGGCGGGTTTGGAGATTGTGGGTAAATGGCTACCAAACTTCACGTGGATAAGTGATTGACAATAAAAAAATTAAAGCAATTACCTTTGTGTAAAACATCGAGACAGATGATCGTATCTGTCGAAGCCAAAATATTCCATTTAGAATATCGGCATAAATGAGCGCTTGAATTTATGGGATTTTTTAGCGTTATGGGAATTCCCATAACGCTAAAAAATATTGAGGAGTTGGAGTATCTTGGACCAGGATAGCGCATTAACGCATTGAAATATTTTCCGATATGCAGATTTGCACATCGATGTAAACCAATAAGTTACGACATGTCAAACATTTCGAGCTCTGGGTTACGACCACAATCCAAATTTTAATCCCTACGAATTTGCAGGGGTTAAAAAGTAGGCTGGATTGACCAGTTTTTACACCTCAGCTTTGAAAACGCATTAAAATGTTTTCCGATATTCCAAATAGAATATCGGCTGGTAACCAACAATATACGACACCATTTGCGCCTGAAATATTCATTTTAGTGTTTTTGGTAGAAAACAAGTACTATGTCCAATTTGGTAAAATTTAATTACGAGAACAATGCCATTTCATTTGAATTTGCGGATGGCAATAAAATGATCAATGCGGCATTAAAGATTGCGCTTCCCTTGTGATATGCTATCTCACACGAAGTACCCGTTAATAAATGTCGTTCGAAATCGAGCGACATTTATTATATCCCGCTTGGGTATATGAGGTTTAGATTCTAATTGAGCAGCACTAAGCTGCTTTTACGTTTTTTCGTAAATTGCCCCATAAACAGCTGCTCGGTAACTCGGGGTTGGCCCAGGAAAGCTTAAGTACCAGATCACGATGCTAAAATTAGCCTAAGGCGATGAGCAAAAAACAACAATTGGATGTAGAAGGCGTACAAGTACGGCTGTTATCGATACAGGAAGATGACTACATTTCACTAACGGATATGGCGCGCAGTTCCAGCGATCGGACCGACCTGGTGTTACAAACATGGATGCGCAACCGCAACACCATCGAGTTTTTGGGTTTGTGGGAAGAGCTCCACAATCCAAATTTTAATCCCTACGAATTTGCAGGGATTAAAGAACAGACCGGGTTGAACAGTTTTTACATCTCGGCCAAAGATTGGATTGAGCGGGTGAAGGCGGTAGGGATTGTATCCAAAACCGGGCGGTATGGCGGCACCTATGCCCACAAGGACATCGCCTTTGAGTTTGGCACTTGGTTGAGTCCGCGGTTCAAACTTTTCCTGATCAAGGATTACCAGCGGATTAAGGAGGAAGAAAACAAGGTCAAATCGTTGGATTGGAATGTCAAACGGTTGCTTTCGAAAGCCAATTACCGGATTCACACCGAAGCGGTGCGCGAGTATTTAATGCCTCCTCAGCTGATGTACACCAAAAAAGAGGGAATTGTTTTTGCATCGGAGGCGGACTTGTTGAATACTTCGCTGTTTGGACTCACGGCGAAGGAATGGAAGTTGCAAAACCCGGAATTGAAGGGCAACATGCGCGATCACGCCAGCTCGGAGCAACTTATCGTGCTGTCGAACCTGGAGGCACTGAATGCCAAATTGCTGGAATGGGACTGTGACCAGGAGCTGCGTTTGCAGATTTTGAATAAAACAGCGATCGATCAGATGAATGTATTGCTGGGATTGCCGGCGGTGAAGCAGTTGAAGGCGGGGATGAAGTTGGATGGGGAGTTGGAGTAGGGGATTTTTCACCTAGGACACGTTCCTCATACGGCACTTCCCACCCACGGCACACTCTTCCCACGACTAAAGTCATGGGTTAAGGCGGTAGGGTGGCCTCCCACGGATAAATCCGTGGGTTGGCTGTAGCGCTTGGATTTTAATCCCTACGAAATTGCAGCGATTAGACTGGGAGGATAAGTATTGAGTGTGATCGGCTCTTAAAATGCTGTATTAAAGGCATCGAAATCGATGCCTTTAGATGTTTATATATGGTACTTCGCATTGTTTTGAAAAGTCAAGGAATTGTGTTAAATTGCTTGACTTTTACATTCATATAAAGCTATAGAAAACCATGATTGAGGTAAGTACCACTACTGGCATCCAGCAGAAGTATCAGGATGCCACCGTGCGGGCTGAGATCCCGCAAGACAATTTTCTGGAACTGGCAAACATAGGGTATCCCTGGGAGTTGGTCCAACAAACCGACTGGGGGTATCTGTGCATTTTGAGCATTGCTGCTTTCAGGGGGAATACCGTACAGCTGTACAGTGAGCTGAATGAGGAGGTGTATGTGGAGTTGGAAGAGGTTTTGACACCACGGTAAACAAAAAGAGCCATCGGGAAGGACGGCTCGTGTATATACAAAAACAACAAAAAACTGGTCAAGACGGTCAATCTTGATGCTACAAAAATAAGTTATTTTAAATTAAGAATCAATTTTTTGTTGATAAAGATGAATATATTGTACTAAGCTGAGCAGGAATCAACTGCAAGCGATCCAATCACTTCCTTCTATACATCTTCATGATAAGCTCTGACCTGGCCGTACTTCTCGCGCCATTCCTCCGATATCGGAATCCCGATAACGGGATTCCAGTAGCAAAATATACTTCCTTGTGTCTTGAAGAGCCATAAAAGGTGGCTTTAGGTTTACTGCACTACAATAAAAAGACCGGGAGCGCATAGCGTCCCGGCCCTAAGTAAAACTAAACCCCAGTTAATGATCTTGTAGCGGTAGGAGCTGATATTGTCCCGCCGCAACAATTTTGTGGTAAGTTAGCTACAATGCCAACAAATTGCAAATTATTGTCCAAAATAATGTGCCTTTGCCAGCACCTCCGCCTCCAGCTCCCGGAGCCGATCTCTTAGCCGCTCGATGCCCGCTTCTTTTTCCAGAAAGTCTTTGCGTTTGCCCAGGAACTCGACAGGGCCGATGTTTTTGGCGGCCAGTTCTTGTTGCCAGTAGGAGAGGAGTTCGCGGTCGAGTTCCAGGAGCTGGAGGGCAGCGGCCAGTTCGCGACGAAGGCTGAAGTGGCGCTCCAGGTAGGGGAGGAGGGCCTCCTTGTCGCGGCGGGCGGCGACCTGGGCTTGTTCGAGGATAGCCAGGCGCTTGGCGGCGCGGGTTTGTTTGTCCTTCTTGGCCTGGTAGATGACGGCGGTGGAGTAGGAGAGTCCGGGGCGGGGGGCACCAGTAGGGGTGTAGGCCAGGCCGAGGGCGGGGAGGTACTTGAGCCAGTTGCCGCGGCGGGATTCCTGGAGCTCGAGGAGGGAGGAGTGGGCGGCGTGGGCGTGGAAGGTGTCGATGGAGGAGTGGAGGAGGGGGATAGGGGGCAGCGAATCAAGAGAGCTATGGATACGGCAGGGGATTGCCTGCCTGGGCTGCCAGGATTTCCAGGGCTGGGAAATCTCCCTGGATGTTTTCCCACGGCTAAAGCCATGGGGTGAGGCGGTAGGGCTGCCTCCCACGGATAAATCCGTGGGTTGGCGGGTTGCGCTGGATGCTGGAAGATAGGGCAGCAGGGTCAGGAAGCTGATGATTTGAGGGATCATTTTCATGGGACGAGGGTTTCGGGTACACGGAGATCGATTTCAAAATCAAAGGCGGCGGCGAAGCGCTCTTCGTACACATCCACGCAGCCCTGGAGCAGGGTAGGGATGGGGCGAGAGACTTCGGCGTAATAGCGGTAGCCGGGCATCCGAATGGCCTTCATGTCGAGTCGGGTGCTGCAACACCAGTTGGGGGATTCCATGCCCTCGAAGTCGAGCCAGGGGTCGACCCAGGTGGAGCCGGGGGACCAGGTGACGCCGTCGGCGGGGGCCCAGTGGCCGTGGACGGTGACAGGGATGAAGTAGGTGCGTTCCTCAAGGGTGCAGGCGGTGGTGGCCAGGCAGAGGAGGAGGAGAAATTTGGTTTTCATAGCAAAATTAATAGTGATGAATGATGAGTGATAAATGATGAATGGGGGCTGCGGTGGGTAAGACCGAGCGTGCTTGCTATGAAAAAATTCTGGTTGGTGAAACTTGGTTGTGGAGATGAGTGCCGAAGTGGCGTGGTTGTTGGGAGCAAATATAGGGGGATTTTGGGAATGGGGCAAGGGGCATGCAGGCAGACATCTCCCGCGACTCCCACGACTAAAGTCATGGGGTGGGATGGTAAGGTGGCCTCCCATGGATAAACTCCCACGACTAAAGTCATGGGTTGAGGCAGTAGGGTGGCCTCCCATGGATAAATCCATGGGTTGGCTGGAGGTAGAACGGATATTGGCGAAATGCCTACGGATTTCAGTTCAATGCCTACGAATTCCAGATTGTAGGGCTACGGCAGGAGGGGTTGTTTGATCTTTGAAGTGACAATAATTTTTTACCCTTTCAACTTCATCGACATGAAAAAGCTTCGCGCACTTGTTTCAAACGTACATACCTGGTGGTCAGAGTGGATTACTTCGCACCCCTCCTTGGTGAGCAACAA
Organism: Saprospiraceae bacterium; assembly: GCA_027486765.1. Taxonomy (GTDB): domain Bacteria; phylum Bacteroidota; class Bacteroidia; order Chitinophagales; family Saprospiraceae; genus Haliscomenobacter. The sequence goes on along the minus strand of JAIXOO010000328.1, from coordinate 66,182 downwards.
AACACTCTTGTTCGGATTGGTTGTTGCACTGGTTTTGCTGCTATTTAAGCTGGGGGATGCTCGCAATGGGCATGCAGATTTGACAGAATTGGTAGGATTGGGCGCCTTGCTGCTATTGCTGGTTGGCAGGCCATTACTGGAGGCCTTGTGGAAAAAGTCAGGGACCAGCCGCAAGAACCGGTATGAGCGTTTTGGGGTGCCCTTGGTTGCGGCTAAATTGATTTCTGCGGCACTGGATTTGAAAACTGGATTGGGGTATGCGGTGGTTGGGATTGTGGCTGGGATTGTGATCAGTTATGCGTATTTGTTGTATCAGGAGCGGGAGATGGTGGGGTGATGGGGCCAAGGGGCGACCGCAAGGGGCCGGGGCGACCACGTAGGGTCGCCCGTACGGGGGGATTGTTCATTTTTAAAACCTAATCGACATGAAAAAGCTCTTCACGTTTGTTTCAAAAGTCCATACCTGGTGGGTGGGACAGTCTATTTTGCCTTTTATCCTGAGTGCCAATTTGATTGCCTTTGTATTGGGTATTCCGCTGGTGGTGCTGCTGTTTAACCTGGATGAAGAAAGCATTGGGGGCCCGGAGTTGGAAAAATTGGGGGCCTGGGGCACATTTCTGACAGTGGTCGTCGCGGCACCTTTGCTAGAGACCTTGTTGGGGCAATCCTGGCCGATCCGCTTGCTGCAACATTGGTACCCACGGGAGCGCTTTTGGTTGCCTTTGGTGGTGTCCACTTTGGTGTTTTCGGCGATGCATTTGAATTATAGTGTTTGGTATGCGGTGCTGATTTTACCGATAGGGGCGGTGCTTAGTTATACTTATTTGCTGTACCAGGGGCGGAAAGGGGCTAGCTATTGGGTGACGACGGGGGTGCATGCGGTGCGGAATTTGATTGCGCTGGGGGCGGGGTGGTTGGTGGAGGGGTAGTCTATTGCGAGAGCCTATTCGAGGCAGATTCTAAAGCAAGACTATTTTGGGGATTTAACAAACCACACTCTGAGTGGCAGCAAAATTGCACACAAAGCACAAAACGAACTAAAATAAAACAGAAAAGCCTGATTCTGCCTGAAATATTGCAACCAAGTGGGCATTAAATTGTGGTCTTGCCCTAAGTAAGTATTTCGTAAGTGCCGAACTTTGCCACTCAGTACGATGTCAAACCCATCATTCAGTAGTTTTATTTCTTCCAGCATAGCATTTTCCAAACCTTCCAGGTACAAGGCGCTACCTTTGGAAAGTACATGCGTGTGCTGATTCACTTGAATTGATCCACTCAATAAGCTTGAGGAATCAGTCTTTTCATCAGTGTCAATTTCGACTTTATAATTGAAATCGATGGAATCTACCAATAGTTTGGGTAGAGCTAAAGTTTGTGACTCGCTGGTACTAAGCCATAGTTTTGGGGTAAGACTTGACTCAAGCGTAATGGACTCATCCCCTGTTTCGGGATCACCCAGCAAGGTATCCAGCCCAAACTCAGGTAAACTCAGGTGGGCACCCTGGAGGTCAAGTTGAACATTGGTGCGGCCGGTAGCCAACTGCAAAAAAAGCTCCTGTTTGTCTGCATTCAAGGTAATTGCTTGTCCTGCTGCAATGGGCAAAGCGTTCAATTGGATGCGCCCATCGTACAAACTCACAAAAGCATTTTGGGCCGGCCATGCGGCTAGGGTAGGGATGAGGTCGGCATTTTCCAGCTCAAAGCGGGTCAAGAGCAATTCATACCCAGCACCGATGGTCCATTTTTGTGCGGGAAGCAGCCCTATTTTTTTTACCCTGGCGATCAATTTAAAATCTGTGTGCTGTACGTGTGTCTGGCTAATCAGCAATATCATCAGGGACAAGAACACAATAACTAAAGACCATCGCCAAGGCGACTGCACAATTTGTTCAAAAGCATTTTTTCGCTGGCGATTCACCCATTCTACAGTCGGAGCCTCTCCTTTCGGAATATCCAGCAATTCGATGAAATTGGAAAAACTGTTTTTTATTTTGGCCAAAGCGACATCCCGATCAGCGGCATACAGCTTGTCTTCATTTTTTAAATAAGTATTGTACTGAGAAACCAATTGCACTAACTCATTACCGTACTGGTCATTAGGAGCTTGTAGACAAATGATGCGTAGATCGGCGATAAGCTCTGCAAGTTCATTGCGTGCCAAAAAGGTTTGGAGTTCTTGTTGAGTCGGCATCAGGGATTACAGTTGGACAGGCACTTCGAGGTTCATCCAATCGGTCCCATCGGCAGACTTGGCCTTTACTTCAATGGTATTTTTACCTTTCAGCGAATTGGGCAATCGAATGATGATGTTTCGACCCGCAGGAAAAGAATCACCAGGAAGCGTAACATAATCGTTTTGTCCACTGACTCTCCAGATCACTTTGTTGACCCGGGTCGTGCAGACCAGTTTGACCAAAGCCTGTGGACTGGCATCGGCTACTGCACTTTTGCCGGTTGCTTGTACGGGAAGGTAATATTGACCAACACGAGCCAATAACCCAATGTTGCGTGCATCCTGGGTACGGGGCTCTTTGAGTAATACATCTTTAACGGGCCAGGAAAATCCAGATTGGGCTGGGAACTCACAATCCAGGCGGTAGTACAAATCGTTGGGGATACCTTCGGCGCGGAAACGCACAGTGCCTTCAGCGCCAGCTGTTTTGACTTCAATGACTTCGGTTGCAGTGGGATTGAATCGAAATTCCCCTAAAGTAACACTGACCAAACGTAGGACATTGGCCGCAACTTTGGCGCGGTAAAAGCCCTCACAACGATTGCCGCGCGAACGATAAGCCAGGGTTGAATTGTCGCTGGGGGTGACCTTGCTGTCGCATTGAGCAGTGGCATTGCCACTGATGGTACAAATAAAGATCAACAAGGATAGTTTAAAAAGGGTTGATTTAGGCATGATCTGGCGTTTAGGATCAAATATAAAGAAATAGTAAGCAGTAAATAAAAACCTGTTGGTACAAATATCAATCATTTTGATGTATTGAAAAAAAACCGTTTCTTTAAGTCCAAAATACTTTATGCAACGCATACTAACCCTCGTTTTTTTTTATGCCTTCGGATGGATGAATCTATCTGCCCAAACCGATATAGTTTCAGATGCCATCAAATCCAATGTGGCTACCATAAATTCACGTTTTGTTTCTAATAATAACGAACAAGGTTTCGGTTTTGTGGTAGGAGAGAGCAATGGGAGGCTCTATCTTGCTACGGCGGGCCATGTCGTAATGGAAGATGGAGCAGACCCTAGTAAAGAAATCGCCAACAGTATTGGTATTCGTTTTTGTGGCAGCGACCAAACCTACACTGCCTCTATTTTGCAAGCAGCAATCCGTCCGTATGATTTTGCTTTATTGGAAATACCTAAACCTAATGGCTATGTCTGGAAAGCGGATTGTTTGGGCACAAACCTGCAAGCCGGTCAAAGTGTAGGTTACATTGGGCGAAACAATGACTGTTATATCCCAAACCCTAACACGCGTGGTTCTATCAATAAAATTACGATGGACCTGGTATTCCTTGATTTCAATAGCGTAGGCCGGGGAACTTCGGGCGCACCTTTAATCGGCTCAGATGGTATCATTGGCATGATCATAGCAGCAGAACAAGGAAACGTGGAAGCCCTGACGATAGAACGCCTCCGCAACGAAGTTACGAATGGCGGAAGGTTCCCTTTTCGTTTTGGATTAAGAGCCGAGGATAAGTCAGACTTAAAGCTGTTCAATATGGTTAAAGTGGAAGGGGGGCAATTTACAATGGGATGTGAAAATAGTCGGGACGGCTCCTGCACCAATAATGACATGACTGAACACCAAGTGAGTCTATCCGGTTTTTACCTAAGCAAATTCGAAGTTACTGTACAACAGTTTAAAGCCTTTATAGAAGCAACTCGTTATCAAACTGATGCTGATAAAAAAGGTTACAGTTACGTTTGGACGGGAACTGCAATCGTGCAAAAACAAGGAGTAAACTGGAGCTGCAATACCGCAGGAATACCCCATAAAAGCAGTGATTTTGGGCAGCCAGTTGTACATGTGAGCTACAATGACGCAGTAGCTTATTGTCGATGGCTTAGTAAACAAACGGGCAAGACCTACCGTTTGCCTACAGAAGCTGAATGGGAATATGCTGCCAGGGGCGGAAAGTTATCCAATCATAAATATGCCGGGAGTAATATTCTGAGGGATGTAGCGTGGTACAATGAAACTTCTGGCAACACCACACATCAGGTTGGCGCCCTCAATCCTAATGAGCTAAGGTTGTACGATATGAGTGGCAATGTTTGGGAGTGGTGCGCCGATTGGTTCAGTCCAGATTATGACAACAATAGTTCAAACGTTAACCCTCAAGGCCCCACTTCTGGTTTGAATAAAGTTTTACGTGGAGGCTCATGGGGCGTAACAGATAATCTATGTAGGATTATTACGCGCAATGCGCATCCGCCGAGCTTTTCGGATCCATCTTTTGGGTTCCGAGTTGCTCGAAATTTTTAACCTCATTTCTTCTCCCTAAATACCATCCCTATGCAGCGTTTATTATTCTTTGCATTTTATGTATTCGCTTTGGTAAGCGTATCCGCCCAAACAGATAGCATTAGTATAGTTGCAGCAGCCATCAAGCACAATGTTGCAGCCATCAATTCTCGGTTTGCTTCTGGCACCACCGAACAAGGCTTTGGTTTCGTGGTAGGCGAACGCGATGGAATACTTTACCTCGTCACCGCTGGCCATGTGGTAATGGAAGAGGGAGCGGATCCCGGCAAAGAAAATGCCAGCAAAATTAGCATTGTCTTTTGCGAAAATGACCTAACATATACAGCCTCCGTCCGACGGGCAACCATTCAACCATTTGATTTTGCACTATTGGAAATGCCCAAACCCAGTGGTTATGTTTGGAAAGCAGATTGTTTGGGTAGCAATCCAAAAGCCAACCTCAAGGTAGGATATATAGGTAGAGCCAATGATTGTTATGTACCCACTGATCCCACCCGTGGTTACATCAATCGGGTTTCGCTGGATCGTCTTTTTGTTGACTTCAATAGACTCAGCAGGGGAACTTCTGGTGCGCCTTTAATCGGTCCGAATGGTATTATTGGAATGATCATCTCGGCTGATCAACAAGCAAATGAAGAAGTATTGACCATAGACCGCCTACGCAACGAGGTAACCAATGAAGGAAAGAACTCTTTTCGCTTTGGGGTAAAAAAAGGCAATTTTGTGGTTCCTGAACCCACAACCCCGCCAATAGGAGCTGATAAAAACCTGGTAAAAGTAGAAGGAGGAAAATTCAAAATGGGCTGCATTGAGTCGCGGGACGGTAAGTGTAATGAAGACGAAACCCCCGCCCACGAAGTCAGCATCAAGTCTTTTTATTTGGGCAAATATGAAGTCACCAACACGGAATATGTAGAATTTCTCAATGCCATAGCCAAAGAGATAAAACTGGATGCCAATCTGGCCTATGTAAGCTACAAGGATCGGACCATTTTTGATTTGTTTTGTTTGGGTAAAAAAGGGGGCTGCCCTAACTCTGGTTACATTGAACGAATTGAGTACAACCCCCAACTAGCCAGCAATCCTTTCAAAATAGTGCCAGGCTATGAGCAACATCCCGTGGTGATGGTTACGATGTATGGCGCACAGTCTTATTGCAACTGGCTGAGCACCAAGACAGGTAAAACCTACCGCCTGCCCACCGAAGCCGAATGGGAGTTTGCGGCCCGTGGCGGTATCAAGTCCAAAGGCTACACCTACTCTGGTTCTAATGACTGGGATGAGGTGAGCTGGAGCCTAGATAATTCAGCCAACCTTACCCATGAAATCAGACTCAAAGACCCCAATGAACTGGGCTTATATGACATGAGCGGCAATGTATGGGAATGGTGTAAGGATTGGTACAGTAAGGACTATTACAAAACCAGCCCCGCCAATGACCCTCAAGGCCCACCGCCGCCGCCGTCGCCCACATATAAAGTCCTGCGGGGAGGTGCTTTTGGCCAGGTCTTCGGCTTGAACCGTAACGCCACCCGCTATAGTTATGACCCGAATGTGCCTTCGGGGTATTTTGGGTTTAGGGTGGCTAGGAATGGCGAGTGAGTGGCGAGTGAGGGTGAAATGGGGTTCATCTTGATCTTAATAAAAGTAAATAATTTGCCATTGAGCAAATATTTATTTACCTGATTATTTGAAAAATAGAAAATGAAAGGCTAGATTTGGAAGGACGGATGATGCGCCTAATATAAATAACTAAACCCTATGCCTCCAGAAGAATCAAATCCATACATTTCTCTAATTGGAGTTGCCCATTCCGAGGCCACTATTTTCAGTTCTATTTTGCCAGATCACCAGGCAGAAATGGAAAGAGGCAACCACCTCCGCTGGTTTCTCACTACAGAGTTGGGTTTTCCAAACAGCCTTACCTTGTATCGGGTTGATTTAAAAGGCCATTTAATCAACGCGTTGGTATTTGATGGAGGGGAAGTATATGACAATACGGCCTATTTGAATAGTTCTTACCAAAAACTGATTTTTCCGGACAATCCAGCTGAGCAGCCTCCATTGGCTTCACATGAAGTGGCGACCTTTTCTTTCGCCCCTCTGGAAAATCCACTCGCTTTTTTTAGCAAAGGAAACCCTGACTTCCCACTTCCACCGGAATATGCAGAGAAAGTAAATGCCATTGAAATCGAATTAAGTCAAATTTGCAACCCTAGCAACCCAACGCACCAGTTTCTACGGTATTTCGGTAGCGAGCAATCCCAAAAAACAAAAATCAGGCAGATCGATGCACTTATGCTCGCATCTTTGGATCCTTTCATGGCCCGACTTATGGGGCTATATCACATAGACAAAGATGCGCCACCGGAGGAGTGTGGCTATTATGTTGTTGCAGATTATGGACAGCGCGCCTATCCTTTATTAGAATGTAATTTTTACGAAAAAGACCCTGTTCGTTTAGGGGCTTCGAGCTTTAAAGCCGATGAGTGTACCCTATTATCCGGGATAGGCACTGTGTTTCAAAATGTAGATCCTAACTCTCCTACTCATGGCTTTCTCTTCTGTGATCCGGTGCTTTCAGGGCTACTGGTGTTGTTTTTTACCTTTGAAACAAGCGTGGAGGAAGTTCATATCAATTTCCGGCACATCAGTAATGGCCGTATTAAAGTCATTTATCAAACCGGGATAGAAAGGCAGCTGGAGGTAATCAATCACCAATTGATCATCAACCCGGAAACAGACGGGAGCGGCCCTTTCAGTAACTTTACCCTGATGTTTGAAAATACCGGAAGATGGGTCATCAACGCGCTGGCCTGGCGGAAAAAGAAAGGAAATATTGAGCACTTGGTTTCCAATGTATGTATTGTTTACGCCAACAATAACCCACCGAACTCTTTTAATGCACCCCCGCCGAAAGTTGCCATCACCGGTTTACGCCAATTTACCATGCCTCCGGTACTGGACAATCAGGGGAGACTAAACACCCAAATTAGTCAGGTCAACATAGCCCATACCCTGACCAGTCCGAGCACAGCAAGTGACGTTTTGTTCTTTGGGGGGCCTCCGAATCCAATTTTTTATGTGCTTGGCAGGCGGGACGGTTTCAATGCGGAAATTCCCGATTCATTTCTAAACGCCCAAACACCGGCTTTAGTCGTACAAAACGACCTGACCTTCGCGGGTTTGTTGCTCTACTTTGACTTTCAAAAAAAGAATTTTACCAACCGTGCAGACCAACAAATTGCCGAGGTAAAAGGTGCCTTTGAATACAGTAGCCCTAATTTCCGAGCTATCGATTTGGGCTCTATCGTGCTGAGCGATTTTCCTCAATTTTCCGGAACGCAACACCTCATCTTGCGCTATTTTGCCCCGAGGCGCAACACGCTCCACCCCGCAGGTTTTACCGTAGGTGCCACGGTATATCCCATGCAGATGGCAGATGGCGCAAATATGACCATTTTAGACTACAACCGGCGCCATTCCCTGTGGTTTGGATTGATCCGGAGCGGCGCTCAAATTCTGGTGCAAGTCGTTTTGAATGGGACAACCTTTACTTCAGTCGGGCATATTGAATTGGCCAAACAACCACCGCACCGCTTGGTCGTCAGCTATGATGGCTATACACTGAGAATTTACATTGATCACCTGCCGCCGGAAGAATTCAACGCCCAATTGGGAGCACTTGCCGATAATCCCGCTGGGCAACTATTGGCAATTGGCGCAGATATCCATACCCAAGGCGAAAATGCGCCGGAATCAGCCTTTCATGGCCACCTCAACGACGTGTACTTCTGGGCGAAACCCATGAACCCATACGAAATTAAAAAAGCCTTTATTGACAATCGGGATAAACTGACGCATTCGCCCGTACATGATCTTTACGCTCGGTACCCATTCTCGTATTCCGATTCTTTTTTGCCAGACAGCGCCTTTACCTATTTTGCCAAAGGTGTAGATGTATTTGGGCGTATCGCGGCGGAGTGGAGTGTACCACACGCTATCGAGGTACAGGCAAGGAATCCCCAGCCGAGTATGCCCCAAAGTGTACAGGCCAGATTCATTCAGTGGTCGGGTACCATTCGGGCTATAGCAGCCGACGGGCGAACTTTACATACGACCATTAACGGCCACGGAACGGATTTCGGAAAACATGACGCCGTATTTACTCGGCGGCAACTCCCCCTGTCACATTGGCCAGACCATCGTACCGATGATGAAATTGCGCGTAGCGGGAAAACAAAGGAGGAGTTGCGGTATGACCTTCGTCAAAAAATTGAAATATTTGAACACAGTGGAAGTTCTTATGACGCGGATAGATTACTGATCATCAACAGCAATTATATTTTACCACCTTTTGCACAAATAACGCCCGAAGTTGGGGACGAAATCGCCATTGAGTTGGACAAAATCGTGGAAGTCGAATGGCAATGGACGGGTCTTCAGCAAATTTACAACCCCGATGTGACGGCTTTTGAACTCTATCACTTGCGTGGCGGGAGAAACCAAATCGAAGCAGTGGTGGATGTTGTAGATACCCTTGCGCAAGGATCCTTTCTCATTCGTTTGGCAGCAGGTTCCTATGTATTCAGCCCTGAGGCTTTTGCCCAGCGCAAGTGCGACATCAACAACCGCCAATACACCATAACGCATCACGACGGAGGCAATGCGCCTGCCATTCAGGTTGAATACAGTGGTGAGCCCATAATTGTTCCACAGCCAGGCGACCGTCTGTATATTTCGCTGTACAAAAGCGACGAAGGGTATCAGGATTTAAACACCCCTGCCGTATGGGGCAATCCTGTCTATACACGAAACAATATCAATCTCGACCCCATCAGCGACAATGGCAGTATAGAAATAGTACAACTGTCAGAAAATGCCACTAGGGCTTTGCGAAACTCGGAAAACCCTGATCTTCGATTGGATTGGATAGACCCCAATGATCCCTTGTGGGAACTACGCATTAGAGGCTTAGAAAAGCCGGCTACTTACCAAGAGCCGGAACCCAAAACCTTCGTGCCCGGCGCCTTGGTGGCAGGGGTGCTGCAAGGAGAAACGCAGGAAGTGGCTTATGAAGTTTTTTATTTCTTGTGGTACGATTGGAATGACGAGGTACTGCGTGTTTATGCCAATATAGGTGTTCCGATCAACCAACCGGCTGGAACACCCCCATCAGATCCTTTAATAGAAGTGCCAAAAATTGTGCCCACCCCGATGCTGCTGCACGTTTATTTTGGCAAGCGATTTAGCGAACAATACACCTTGCCAACTTGGACATGGCTGCCAGGACAATCTACCGAAATGCAGCGCTTTACGGTACGGGCCTGCACCGCCGATGGCCGCAAAAGCACGCTGGCATCTCCCGCCACCTTGGTAGCCGTAGATCGGCGAAAACCGCCAAAGCCGGCTATGCCTGAAATTGTCAGCTTTGGGAAAGCGGATTATAATAACCTTTCTGAAGTGGTCATAAGGTGGCAAGTTGCCTCAGGAGTTCAATATTACAATGTATATCGCGCCACAGATGCCGATATTTTCGCTGCCGATCTGGAAAACCGCCGTCTGCAGCGGGGAAGTTACGTTGGAAGAACGCTTTCAGAAATACTGGAAGGAGATACTGGTATCGAACATTTTCGTGCATTCAAGCATAAATCCCGGGCTGCCTTTGATGAAAGACTCAGCGGCGATTGGAGTACCCTGCAAGAAAGTGATCTTTTTGTCACGGATAAACAAAGTCATGCGTGGAAACACGCCTCTTACTTTTGGAACTACTGGGCGGCCTGGTATTACCCTACTTTGGATAATGCTGACATAAAAGCCCTGGCCGAAAAAGAAGGCAATGAATCAGCATTTACATTGGTGAACAGCAGCCCCCTTTCCATCCTGGGACAGTATTATGACCATCAACGTGCTAGCTACTTTAAGCTGTATGCTGACCAGCTGAACGGTGCTGTTAGCAATCGCTATTACTTTCGCTTGCGCAGTATGGGCCAAAACCTGGCTCAAAGCACGCAATGGGGTAATGTCAGCCTTGGCGAAAAAGCCGAAACACCCGCCGTGCCACCCCGTACGCCCGTCTTTACCAAAGTGGAGGCCGGCGATCGCCAGGTAATGCTGCAATGGGCGCTCAACCGCGAACCCGACTTGAAAGGCTACATCCTCTATCGCGCCCGGCAAAAGGAACTGTTGGACGACCTACGTTGGTTCGAAGCGGAATCGCCCAATGGCAATGCCTTGGTGCAGCGCATGGAGATTCCTGATCCGCGGATTGTAGTGCGAGATGGGCGGGTTGTGATTTCGGATGAGGTGCCAATTCAAAGTATTGTAGGGGTGTATCGTGCGGAGGAGTATGATTTTAATCTTGCACCTGGCGCACTGCAGCCAAAGGCAGTGAATTTTTGGCAAGGAGCGGGCAGTTCGTTCACTCGTGTTGCGGACGGATACCAGATTCGTTTAGGGCGGCTCGTGGCGGATGGAGCAGAAGCGGTGGTGGTGGTTAGGAATTTACAGAACGAACTACATTTATTGAAGTATTCCACCAATAGGTTTCCCTTTGTGGATCAAATAACCGAAGAAATAACCACCCTTTATTACCGGATTCTCGCCAACTCGGTGACCACAGTAAAGAGTGGTTTGAGCCAGACAATTGCCATGAGGGCCATCGGAAATGGAATTAATGTTTAATAATCTAAAATTGCTATATGCCAGCTTTTAATTTATGGAATGATTTCCCTGATATCCAACCCCGCGTTAGAGATATGTTTAGAGAGTCGAGTCTTGATACGCCCAATCCTATAGAAAGTGTTTCTATAGAAAACATGAAAAGTACAACTACTCATAGGGATATTCAATTAATTTTGATTAAAAAACTGGTAATTGTTACTTCAGTTGGCAAGGAAATCTTTCCAATAATACGAGGGAAAATTTCAGAAATATCAGATCATACTATCAGGATCGAAACTTCAGTTTTCTCTGCCTTAGGCGCAACTATGTGTTTTGAAAATGCAATTGCAGAGCAAATGAGAATAAACGGTGATTGGTACTTTAAAAACTGGTTTTCAAGTGGATTTATACCCAAATATATTACTTACGAGAATATTAGCCTTAATACTTCACAACAATTAAGTCCTGGCGTAAATATTGACATTGATTTGGCTATTGGAACTACAATGGATGACGGCAATGGCAAAGGTATATTTAAGTTTTACGTAGAATATGAAGGTAGCACCCCAACATGCCCTAAAGGAATGCATCCTTCAGAATTTTTTAGTTTACTTTATTGGAGCGAATCTTCTGATTATGTTTTGTCTCAACATTCCAGCATTCCTCCAATTCCAACTACTAATGAAAGCAATCAATTTCTAATACGAAATATAGCGGACATCAAAGTAGTAAATAGGAATTTTTATATTTATGAAAAACTGATGAATAGCCTTATGCCTGATTCAAATGGTTCATTAACTAGTGACCAAGTAAGAATTGACGAGGTTCAATGGCTGGGCTTAAAACCTCCTTTGAGAACGAGTAAGAGAGCAGAATGGGAAGCCAGAGTAATTTATTTATTCCAAGACCCTTTCAGATGGGCTACTACACGTCATTTAAATACTGACTTAGACTACCAAAATCCAATGATAATCATGGGGACTTTGGCAAACGAATCGAAATGCAATGTTTTATGTGGGGAATTGTGTTACAGATCAGGGTTTCGAGTTTTTATTAAAGACAAAGATGGAGTTACCAGAGTCATGTCTAATTATAATAATATAATAGAGAAAAAATATAATTCCTCAACAAATCTAATGCAAATATTAAATGCTCCACAGGAAAATCAGCTTCTTTATCCATTATATAGTAGAAAACCATTGGCTACAAAAAAAAACAATTTAACAGAAGATGAAATAAATCAACTAATTAACAATGGTATGCTTTTTATATTTGCAAGGGGTAGGATATCAAATTCTACTAATGATGATGGTTTGGGTTTTCATATTTTTATATTTAGGAATATTAGGGATAAAGGGAATCCTAATGGATTGAATGGAACTTTTGTGTCTGAACTATATAGATTTGATCAACATTGTACCCAAAATCCATTTGAAGTTCCAAAGCATTCTACTCAGAGGCCTAATAGCGGATATCGCATACCTGACATTCCTTATGCCTATATACAGGTTGCTCCGGGAGGAGACCCTACGGAAAAATGGGGCGCTTTTGATTTGAACGGATTCGATGTTCCCAATAATATAACGTAAATTTCATTTCCAATGGCACATACAATAAGTGATTTATTTCCGTCTTTTAGAGGACTTTTGCAAAATACGGAAAGCATCCTTTTGAGCAATATCTATACTACTGTTCTAAATTCAGAAGAAAGTTTTGATGATATAACAGAAATAGGTATTGATGATGAAACTGGCCAACAGGAAACAATTGTGTATCGTAAATCTATTGGTAATCCACATACCATTCATAGATTAGTTTTCGATTTGCCGGGAGAAGGCCCTGTGCCCAGAATAAACCTGCTCGAAGATAAAATTGCGCTGGCCATCCAATTGGGAAGGGATGCAAGCACCTTTGAGATTGAGGTAACCCGTTTTAATGACAACAACTTCCGGATTGCCGCTGCTATCTTCTTCAATTTAATTATTTCAAAAGACATAATAAAAATATGCAGAAGGGAAATACAGGCTGATGGGACTTCCGTGTTTTCTCTCGCCACACCAGAAGTTGATTTGACGGTTCAAATCGGCCGTTTTAATATAGCCTTTACTACCAACGGGCAGTGGGATATTAATGCGCCATTAGGTTTAAGTATTGCCGACCCAATCCGCCTAGGCGATACCTCAATTTATTTGGCCAATATTCAGATGCTCGTCAACCTGGATGGTAAAGGCACCAAACCGGAGCAGGCGCCTGACCAGTGGAAAGGTGTATTGTTTGAAAATGTGGATATATTCCTCCCTGATGTCTTTGATGGCCATTTTAACGCCCATAATCTGGGCATAGGCGATGGCGGCGTGTTCGGAACTATAAGTTATAGTTCGCCTTTGATTTTCGATGCAGCGACCAAAACCTACCAAGGTCAACTCAGCGGAACAGTATTGGGTATCAGCGGCGGATTAAAAAGCATAGCTATAACCTTAAGAAATACCATCCCTTCCCAAAGTAATATAGAAGGCGCGATCTTTTTACCGTTTTTAGAACACCCGCTGGATGTAGGCATTTCCATTGGAACGGAGGGCGTGGCCGTTTCCGTAGGGGATGCTGCTGGGATATTGACGTTGAATAATCCCGGCCTTCTTCGATTTGATCTGCAAAGCATCAAATTTGAGATTTCCGACCTGGTATCCATTGTAAGTCTCCGGGGAAATTTAACACCGCTGCTTGGCGGACTCAACTGGCCGACCCTGCAAATCAATAAACTTGGCATTAAGTCCAACGGCGAGGTGGTCTTCGACGGCGGCTGGCTCAACCTCCCCACCGCCCTTACCCTCGACTTCAAAGGCTTCAAGATGAGCCTAAGCCAATTTGGCATGGGTAGCGAAGGCACTGGCCTCGCCGAAAGGCAGTGGATTGGTGTGTCCGGCAGCATACAGTTGTCGGAAGGTCTTCCCATCAAAGGGTCGGTGGAGGGCTTGAAATTCAGTTGGCTCAAAGACAGGCCCGAAACCGGAATGAACGTCTCCCTCCGCGGCATCGGCGTAGAACTAAAAATCCCTGGTACCCTCGAATTTGTCGGCAGCGTCAGTTATCACGAGGCCGAACCAAATGCGACTACTCCTTCCCAAGCCTTTACCGGCTTCAAAGGCCACGTCAAACTCAAGCTCATTGCCCTGAAAATGGAAATTGAGGGCACCCTGATGATTGGCAAATCCAAAGATGCTGCTGGTCGGGAGTTTACGGTGTTTTACATCCAGTTGTCTGCCACTTTGCCTGCGGCCATTCCGATGGGCGGCACGGGTACAGGTCTGTATGGCATCGAAGGTTTGTTTGGCCTTAATGTGGCCCCCACCAAAACCGAAACCCAGCAGTGGTACGAGTGGTATGTGGCTGAGCCAGCCCGCAACATGACGGGTCTGGCCAAATGGCAGCCCATGAACGACAACCTGGCTTTTGGCGTAGGCGTCAAAATCGGCACCCTGCCCGACGATGGCACCACACTCAACCTCGGCGCCATGCTGGTGGTGTTGATACCCGGGCCGGTCATCATGCTGGAAGGCCGCGCCAACCTGCTCAAACAACGCAGCGACGACAAGGAAGAAGACGGCGCATTCTACTTGCTGGCCGTATTGGATGGCCGTGCGGGTACGTTCCAACTCAACATTGATGTTCGGTACAACCTGCAAGACATTGTTGAAATCGGAGGCGGTCTCGAAGCCTTTTTTGATTTCAACGACAGTTCCAAGTGGTACATCTACATCGGGCGCAAAGAGCCTGTCAGCAAACGCCTGCAGGCCAGAATCCTGAAAAACCTCTTTACAGCCAATACCTATTTCATGATAGACCCCAAGGCCCTGCAATTGGGGGCCAGTGTCGGGGTAAACATCAATGAAACCTACGGGCCGGTAGTGCTGCGCATCATTGCGGGCATCTCCATGGATGCGGCCATCTTCTTCAAACCCTTCCAGATGACGGGCGAGTTGCGGATGATTGCCGACCTTGCGGTGACGGTGTTTGGCATCGGATTGCGCCTGTTGCTCGAAGCCCTGCTGGGTGGAAAGGTACCAGAGCCTTATCTTGTGTATGGCAAAGCGCGGGTGGCTTTCCAGTTGTTCTGGCCTTTGCCGAGTTTTAATTTTGAAGTGGAATTCCGTTGGGAACAAGCGGCAGATACCAAAGCAATATATCCATTATTTAAAGCATTAGAGGCAAAAGCCGAGACCGACCCTGTCCGGAAATTGGCCTACATGAAGCACCACAAGTCCAGCGATGTCAATATTGAATTGTTCTACAAACCGGACAATGCAATATCGCCAGAGGAGTTGGCTCAACTACCATACGTCCCCGTAGATGCTCGTCCGGTACTGACATTTGCCAAATCGTTGCACCAAATTGGCGCCACCGATCAAGGGCTACCGCCTGACGTGGCGGGTAATGGCTCTTTCCGCTATCAGCTGGAGGATCTGATACTATACGAAAGTGATAATGGTAGCTCATGGACACGGACACCCATCAAAAGTGGCATTGACGTCATTACAACCAATGAAGCGACACCATCCGATACTGCTCGTTTTCAGTTCTACAAACCGGCTGAAATATGCAGCATTGTGAATGGAGCAGAGGCCAAAGAGCCGATTATCGAACTTTGGCGTACCAGCATTCTGGACAGGAACAACAGTTATCAAAACGAGCAGACCGAATCGCCCTGCCGCCCTGTTCAATTGGAAGTTCATCACCTCAACTGGTATGATGAGCCAAGCAGCCAACAGGCATTGCCAGCCATATTTCAACATCAAGAGGCGTGGATAATAACCCAGAAAGGCCATGAACGCGGAGGGCCAATCCTGGAGCCGGATGAGGCAGGGTATAAAATGATTGGAAGGGAGATTGATGTGTACTCTATTAACAACCTGCCACGGGTAGGCACCTATACGGTTCCGTCAGCCAACCCCAAAGACAATAAGACACTACAAGCATTACGCGCCAGACATGTCACTATTGTATTCCCGGAAGACGTAATAATGGTTTCCGTAGTCGTGATGTTTGATTTGGCTGAGGCAAATGATTTTGGCCATATACGTCTGAAAGCTATCGGGAATAATGGTGTTGATATTCCAATTAGTCCATTAAACAACCAAGGCAACACAATAGCAAATGGATATTTTTTGATTGATGTTCAAGCCCCCAGACCGTTTCGTTACTTGCAAATTGAAGAAAATGAGAGTGTGGACAAAGCATTCTGGCTGATAAATATCATGTATATCACTCAGACTCATTATCAATCCCTAATGTTCCAGGGTTATGATGTGCGTACCGTCTTGTTTGCGGCTTCAATTCAACCCAATTCTACCCTGCCTCCTGCACCACGCACCATTCAACCCACGCAGCCTTTGGTGCTCAAGCCAAACAAGTTCTACCGCTTAGAGGTCCACACCTCGGCTACAAACCACGGCAATCCAGCTTACACATCGGTGGTAGATCACCTATTTTTCCGTACTGACAAAGGCCCCGGTATCCTGGCCTTAGACCCGACCCCGGAAAACGATTTAATCTTTAAGCATAGGGATAACCCTGTAAACAAACTAGGCACCTACATCAGTGATACTTTCCCGCAGCATGGGGCAGCGAATCATTATTTCTCAGAAAAATTGAAGATCAGTTTTAATGAGCAATATGTCCTTCAATTGTATAATTCTAACACTTTGCACCTGCGCATACGCGACCGAAACGGTAAATACATTGGCCCAGAGGAAAACGGTGTGGTCAATACATGGACAGACGCAACCTGGCCTGATAGCGAACGGCCGCTCCAGTTGTACGGCCTGCGCGCCTATCTGCGCGCGCTTGGGCAAGGAGGCTGCGGCACACCAACGCCTGCGGTGATGGAACCAAGAGCGGATTTTGCTTTACCAAGCGGGATGGCTCCCAACACGCTTTATTTTGCTGAAATTGCCATAAAAGAAGGCGAGGAATATAAGGTAGTACACGATTTATCATTCACTACCTCTCGCTATACAAGTTTCAAACAGCATCTTGAAGATGTAAGTACAAAAGTTCGCACCATTGGAACAGTCAATTTGCTTCCGAGTGACGGTTCACTGAACCAGATTCAATACTTGATTGAAAATGGCCTTGATGGCTACAGGAATAGCATTATAGCTTATCGCCAGTTATTTGACACTCATCCTCCTACTGACTATCTAAGAACAATCAATCAATACGAAGAGGCTGTAAACCACAGAACTGCATGGGAGGAAGAGGCTGCAATTGCATTTGACAATTTGTACAACATACACATAGAGGAGGCCTTCAAATTTAATATGCAGGCTTTGGATGGTTCCATACATGAGGTGGATATGACCCAACGCGGATTGCCCAATCGTATGGAATTCATCAAAATACCGCTGGGCGCAAGTGGACAGTTTATGCTATTGGTAGAAAGTCCGGAACCTATTGAATGGATACATGTCAGCGGTACAATTACTGTCGGCGGCACAAATCGAAAGCTGAACGCCGTACCCAACCGCGATAAAACCCGCGCATTAGTGCTCGTTGAGGGTTTAGCCTACCATACATTTGAAGATACGATGTCTTTTGATCTCAATTACGAACCCTTTACTGGTTTAGGGGATGGTTTTGATGTTGGAAGCACTACATCTGATCAACGGAGAGCTATTTTTACCGTCACCAGTGGAATCAGCCAAACGATTCAACGAGCGGGAATGGCACTGACTGCCGGGGAAAGCATAGCATCGCCCAATGGCGATTACCAATTGACGTTACGAACCAATGGTAACCTGGAGTTGATGGGTTATGGTATTACCCTATGGCAATCAAAAACCGCCGGTCAGCCAGGAGCACGATTCACTTTACAGACAGATGGCAACCTGGTGATTTATAACCGGGAAAATATCGCCATTTGGTCTTCTGACACCTGGGGAGATGCTTTTGCAGGTAGTACAATGCGGTTAGGCGATGATGGCAATCTATCTTTAGTGCACCCACAACGGCAAATCATCTGGGAAACAAGAACCGTCAATGGGTTTATGCTCAAGGACAAAATACAACCCGGCGATACCCTCCTCCCCAACCAATCCCTCTACTCCAACAACCGCCAGTTCCGGCTCACCTATCAAGCCGACGGCAACCTGGTGCAGTATCGCAATCGCGACAACCAGGCCCTTTGGGCATCCGGTACCCACGGCCAGCCCGCTGGTCGCTTTGAGATGAAAGCCGACGGAGTACTGGCCATTTACGGCCCGAATAACGCCATACAGTGGGCGGCTCGTTATGCAGGTGCTCAGGCATTGAGTGGCCGACTGGAATTGAGCGACGTCGGCGCGGTTAACATCCTGGCAGCCGATGGCACCGTGATCAATTCCATCGAGCAGTTGGAATTGGTTTCTCCACAGCCAGAAAATTTCATTGCCTTCCGGCATGTGGCCACTGCGGGGAATGTACCAACTTCGATGCCTTCCATTACGATACTCGACCATCCGCAACTGAACGGCAACCCCGCAGCGGTGTTGTTTGTAAATCCGGTATGGAGCGATGCAAGTGGAGGCGTGGAAAACCCACATACGTTTGGGGTTTGGTATCGGGAAGGACGCTGGGTAATTTTTAATCAGAACCCGACAACGCCCATGCTGATGGGGGCCAGTTTCCTGGTGATGGCCACTTCAGAAGAAAACCCCCATGTGTTTGTGCATACGGCCATGGCTGCCAGCCTGAGCATGGACCGCACGTACGTTGATCATCCGGTTTCCAACAACCGGCCCGATGCGCTGCTTATGGTCACTCAGCGTTTTGGGGAGTACAACAACCGGGAGATTGGGGTCACTTATAGTCCGAACCATGGTCAGTGGATTATTTTCAACAAAATTGAAGTCGGTGGCGATCCATACAATGAAGACCTGAATGGCATTCCACTTTACGCAAAATTCAATGTATTGGTGATGGATGGCAACAATGTGCCGGGCATCAACGCCTTTAAGCATCAGGCGCTTCCTGGCAACATTATTCCTGCCGGGCAGCACATCACCTTTATAGATCATGCCAGCATTAACGGAAAAGCAGATGCCCAGCTGTTTTTCACGGAAAGCTGGCTGAACACCGGAGGGGTCGGTAACCGAAGCGTTTCTGCTCTCGGGTATGATGCCCCAGGAGATCGGGTTCACAACAGAGACGGCTATTGGTCTGTGAATAACCTCAGCGGTCATCCCATGGAGCAAGGCAGGATGTTCAATGTTTTTGTGCTGGAAGAACAAGCTGGTCTGCTGCCTATTCCGCCGCCTCCGGTCGTGGATGAACGTTTTACTTTTGTCGCTTACCGGCATCGGGTGGGAACTACTTTTAATGCCAATGTGAACGCCTGCACACTGGATCACCCCTTGCTGAACAACAACCCGAACGCCCTGATTTTTGCCAATTCCAATTATGGGTACCGGAATGAAGGATTGGACAACGGCAACCTTTTTGGGGTGCGGTACAGAGGAACGAAGTGGGAACTTGCCAGCCAGTCGGGGCAACCCAACACGATGAATCCCGCCTACTGGTTCAATATCCTGATCGCACCGCAAGGTTGCCCCAATGTATTTACCCACGTGGCAACCAAGGATACTTTACAAAGTAACCGCACTTTTTTAGACCATCCATTATTGAATGGGCGGCCCGATGTACACCTCATGGTCACACAAAACCTGACCAACGGTCAAGGCAACAACCACGAAATTGGAGTTGCGTTCACAAACGAGCGATGGTTTATTTTTAACCAGGTCACTCCCATTGATGGGGTTTTTAACGAGGCAAGTCACGGCATCACGGAAGGTGCCAGATTCAATGTTTTGGTGCTGAGCGGAGCGGAGCAGAGCAATATAGAGGTGCTCGCTCATCAGGCCGCAGGGAAAAACATCAATGGGAATGTTTCCTTTATGAGTCACCCGAAACTGGACCACAACCGGGAAGCAATGGTTTTTGCTACACAAGCCTGGTTACCGAAACTAAGAGGCCACAATAATCCATCCATGATCGCCTTATGGTATGACGATGTAGTGGCCAATGGCGGAAAATACAAAGATGGATTCTGGTCGGTTTACAACTCGGTTCCGGGGATTTCGATGGAGCATGGAGTCGTCTTTAATGTTTTTGTGGTAACTTAATGCTTAACAAGTCGACCCAGAGCAACCCTATTCCCCAATAGGACATTTTTCGAAGCTCAGTTGTAAAGAAGCCCAAAATTGGTGATACGAGGCACCTGATGAGGCACCAGCGGTGCGGAATCTGATTGCCTTGGGAGCGGGGTGGTTGGTGGAGGGGGCGTGGTAGGGGCGGCTACTTTTTCACCGGATCACACCTCCTACTCCCACGACTAAAGTCATGGGTTGAGGCAGCAGGGTGGCCTCCCACGGATAAATCCATGGGAGGCCGGGGTTGATTTGGGTGTGAGAGAGACAATGATCTAAAGAGAAAAGCAGAAAATCTTGCTACAATAAAGCAGCGAATTTTTTTTCGCCAGAGTTGGGCGTACCAAAAGTGATCCGAAACAATTTTCGCAAAAAGAGGCTGAAACACCAGCAAATCAGATTTGGCACAGCGCTTGCCTTAAGCATGGTGAACGTATAATTTTTTTACTCACAAAAAATTAAAGCCATGCACGATCTGGATAGAACCACACTGGAAGCGAACAACTTCGATTACGAAGATGAATTCGACTATGAGATGGACAATGAAGCCGATTACGAGTCGGATTATGAATCGGATTACGAGTCGGACTACGAAATGGACAATGAGTACGATTATGAATCCGGTAGTTCGCTGAGTGAAGAAGAAGAGGCGGAGTTTGCTTTTGAGTTGCTGGAAGTCAGCAATGATCAGGAAATGGACGAGTTTTTCAAGAAATTTTTCAGAAAAATCAAAAGTGGCATTGACAAGGTTGCCCCAGGTGCCCTAAACGCCATTGGTAAGGGCCTTAAAAAAGTAGCCAAAACCGCGCTACCCATTGCGGGGGGATTGGCCGGAAGTTTCTTCGGAGGGCCAATGGGCAAAAGCCTGGGGACCAAAGCCGGGTCGATGATCTCCAATCTTTTTGAAATTGAGATGGAGGGGCTTAGTCCAGAAGATCAGGAATTTGAAGTGGCCAAACGCGTGGTTCGTTTTGGGGATGCGGCAACCCGCAACACCTTGAAGCTCGCCCAACGCATGCCGCTGGATCAAGCCACTCAGATCGGCTTCAAACAAGCCGCAGCCAGCCATGCGCCGGGTATGTTGAAACAAATACCGGTAAGGGACCATCGTACTGGAACAGGCGTAAAACCATCACATGGTAGAGGGGGCCCGATCACTGCCAGCGGGCGCTGGGTACGCAAGGGCAATCGCATCATCCTGTTGGGGCTCTAGTGCCATATCTCTTCATGCTTAGCTTAAACCTTTAGCGATGCGCAGGCAAACCATACCGTCCTCCAATTCCGCAGATCTGACGTCCATATTCAAGGCCAGGTCGGCAGCATTGGTCAAAGCAAGCCAGCGTCTTCACCCTGAGCGAGCAAGTTTTGTGGATCACCGTCAGTTTTTGATCAGCGAGTCCAAAGCCCTGCTGACCCGTTTGGCGCAAGTCAAGTCCTTTGGATTGACGATGCCGATGGTACCCGCAGCGGGGATTTCCAAGGCAGCCCAACAAGCCATACACCAAACCATTGGCGATGGGGTGGCCGAGATGGAAAAAAAGCTGCGTGCATTCATTCGGATGTTGAACCAGGCCCCAGAGTTGGGGGCGGCCAAAACCCAAAAAGCTTTTGCCCTACTCAAACTCCAGTTCAACTGGTTGTTGGACAGTCTCGACATCTTCGCCGATGTATTGGGGATGCGCAGCGAGCACAATACGGGCATTTGGCTGGCAGGGATGGATGCACTGGCTGAAGACAGTCTGCGCTTAAACGCCGACCTGTACCAGCCCCCACCGCTGATCACCTACCTGGACCGCGGGCATGGGGCAGCCATTCGCAAGGCCCGGACCCGCTTGCCGGGAGGAAAATCCAATCCAGTGGCCGTGATTCGGGTGCCTCGCGAACGGATGATTTCAACAGGAATTGCCTCCTCGCTGGTGCACGAAGTGGGGCATCAAGGAGCGGATTTACTGGACCTGATGTCCTCTTTACGGCTGGCTTTGCAGGCACAAGCCCGAAAAGATTCCAGCAATCAGGACCTCTGGAACTGGTACGAACGCTGGATCGGTGAAATTGTATCCGACTGCTGGAGTGTAGCCATGGTGGGCATTGGTGCCACTACGGGTTTGATCAACGTGGTGAGTGTGCCCAGTTACTTTGTGTTTCGGCTAAACGCAGACGATCCGCACCCACCGCCCTGGATCAGGGTACGCCTGAGCATTGCCATTGGCGCGGTGCTGTACCCCGATCAGCAATGGTTTCGCTTGCGCAAATTGTGGGATAATTTGTACCCCATTCATTTGGCGGGCCCAGACAAGGTACAAAGCTTCCAGCGCCTGGAGGCACTGATTCCAGCTTTTGTAGGGCTACTGGTACAGCACCAAAACGAGGCACTACAAGGGAAAAAGCTCAAGGAGGTTTTCCCGCTGGAAGATCGCCAACCCGCACAATTGCGCCAGCTGCACCAAAGCTGGCAGGGGCAGGTAGCCCGGATGAAAGGGAGTAGACCCTCGCTGGTTTTTGCGGTCATTGGCCAGGCCAGGGCTGATCAACAAATGACGCCGCAGCAGGAAAATCACTTGCTGGGGCAAATGCTCAGGTACTGGGCACTCAAACGCAATATTGCATCATCTTAAAATTGAAATGTCATGAGTAATAATATGAGGATAGTTGGAGGGACGCTAAGTGCAAAGGTTTCTAGCATAGGGCCTGGTTCATCCTTTCTGGTTTTTTTTAAACCAGATTATTCTTCTGAAAGTAAAAGTTTAAAGAAACCTTCTACAAACGTACTTGATTACATCAAGACAATTGATCCGAATCTAGACTTACAAGCAGTAGCTTGGAAGGCGCTAGATGGAATTAAATTTAATTTACCAGCTAATATTAATGACACTTCTGCTGGTGCTACTACTTCTGAAAAAAAGGTTGTAGTATCTTGGATATTTTACTCTAATGATGGCATTATATCTACTCTGAATCAAGCAACAAGTCTGGACGATTCCTTGACTAAGGACTTAATATTTCAAGTTAAAACAGAAAGAATAACCACAGAATCTGGGGTCATCCGGCTTAGTGCCCGCTTTGAAGATTCAAACGACGACAATCCTTTGGACAC
This sequence comes from Saprospiraceae bacterium, assembly GCA_027486765.1. Lineage (GTDB taxonomy): Bacteria > Bacteroidota > Bacteroidia > Chitinophagales > Saprospiraceae > Haliscomenobacter. The sequence continues at coordinate 42,744 of JAIXOO010000328.1, read as the reverse complement.
CCTAGAAATTCAGGTAGTAGCCAAAGCCGACGCTGATGCTTCAATACCAGGTGCTTTGGGCCAGATAGCTGGCAAAAATCAATTTGATATTAATGTTCAAAGTCCGTCTCTTCCCCAAAGCCCTTTGAGTGTATTGTTCAAAGGCATAGTGGACAGCACCAATCGGATTTCTTTTAATGATTACAAAAAATACGTTGACCTGATTTTTTGCAAAGGAGAAGATGCTCAAGGTGGATACTTCAACCAAACACACCAAAAGCGCTTCCTACCTTTCAATGATACAGACAACTATCGGGTATTAAAAGCTGCGACAGAATCATTTTTGATGCTGCAATCAGGGGTTTGCGGCAGCCTGGAAAAATGGTCAGAGGGCGAAAACGATGAAGTTCAAGGAGTAGGGAAACTAAAGCCAATGCTGCTGAGTAAAAAGATCAATATTGCAGCTAGTGACGATGAAAGCATCCACCGCTTATGGAAAGATTACTTGGTACGCGAGGATGGCATTATGATATTGCCTTTCCTTTACTTGATTCGGCAAAAATTCAGCGATTTGAATTTTACAACTACCTGGATTGATGACCAAATCGAAAATGAATGCTGCAACAAAGGTGTAAACTCTTCAAAACTTGCAGCGGAATGTTTTGAGTTGACTCGTCAACGTTTGCAATACCCTCTATTCCTCGAACTACTCTGGTCCTATTGGCAAGAAGAAGGCATGCTGGTACAAACCTTGAATGCCATCAGCATGCGTTTCCAAAATATGAAATCGGGAAGTCGCGATCCATTGTCAGAAATGGAGATTTCACATTTGCGGCCATTGAACAATGTCCTCTGGGGTTATATTCAGGATCAGCAACACCTTCTGAGTGTAAAACGTCGGGCCTATGAGTACGACCACCACTATGGAATCACCCTACAAGGCAAGGCGGTGCCGACACTCAACAGTGCGGATAGCCGGGTACGTTTCATCGGCGCCTTTCATACACTGTTGAACACTACGGCCAAGTATTACGTAGAAAGTGCCAACAAACTGGTGGAACCCGATACCTTCCCCATTTTAAATGCCCTGCGCGATGTCCATTTCATCATTGCTGAAGGCATGCACAACCAGTACGGCGATCTGCCCACTACCGCCCGCCAGGAAATGTTGATACAACAATGGATTTTGGCGCAGCCAGAATTCGGACAGTTTTTGCCAGGCCGCTCAGCCATCCCCTTCACCGAACCTTGGATGGACCGGGTAGCTGCCATGAACCGCCTGCAAGGCTGGTCGGATACCTCGCCGATGCATTTTGACAACCTGGCCAAGTTTGGAGAACAAATCCTGCTATCGATCCGCTTTGCGGACTGGAGTAGCCAAAGCCGCAGCGCCGATGAAGCGACACTGTGGGCCAAGTTTTTCCGCAGTCAAATCCAGGGCTATATCCACTCCTACAAGGCGGCAACCGGGGTAGACCTCAATGCACTACAAGTGGGTACCGAAGTAGACAGTCAGGCCCCAGCCGTACACCTGGTCAAACGCACCAAGGTGGCTCAAAACGGGAACATTCCACAGCCGCGGCAGAATGGCGTGCCCGTAAAAAGGACAATCGACAAAGAGAGTTATTGAAGGGTACAGCTACAGGTACGCTGGATAACTAGTGCATCTGGAAGCCGTATCGGGATTCAACCACACAAGCAACAACTATGGCTAGATTGGATGTTGAGCAAGCGCAGGAGATCGTCCTGATGCAGGACGAACGTATTCCGATCCGGGACACCAGCCGAGCCCCATACCGGTGGGTATGTGCACTGGAGGTCCACTTTCCGGAGCCGGTGCTGTACGCCCTGGGTACCCTGGAGCAGCCGGGGAAATCCTGGGGCGACTTAACAGCCAGTCGCCAGGGTTGTGGCTCGGGGCTATTGATTGGCCCGGGGCAGGTACTGACAGCGGCGCACGTGATTGCAGGTTTAAAGGTGGTACGAGACCTACGGAGTGGCCAGCAGCATTTCAAAGTGGTATTGGCGAATCGGGTGGTGGTCATTCCGGGGCGGAATGAAGATCAACCGGGGGCAGCCCAACCCTTTGGTCGCTTTGTGGCCCGGAGGGTGAGGGTCAATCCTGCTTTCAAACGACTACTGGAACAGCCCATCCGCTCCCTACAACGCGCCCAGTTGATCCAAGCCCTAGCACAGGATTATGGGGTGATCAGCATAGCAGCACAAAGCCAGCTCGGAGCAAAAAGGCAATATTTACCCGGAGAAATGATCGGCTGGTGGGGCAAAGACCCATCGGAGCGGATTCGTCCGGTAGATCAGGCATTCCGACAACAACTACAAAAAGCGAAAGTACACATCCTGGGCTATCCTGGCGAAAAAGGTCGCCAGGCTTGTGGGGCGCTTTGGCGCTCCTTTGACCGGGTGGTGGAGGCCTTTCCCAAACAAAATGGCCAGGTGCTGGATTTGCTGCTTTACGCGGCAGATACCAGCGCGGGCATGAGTGGCAGCCCAGTATGGGTCAAAAACCAAAGGGGTGAACGCTATTTGGTGGGGGTGCACAGTAGTTTTTTGATGGATGGGGTGAAAGGAGAGCGGGTGAATGTGGCGGCGTTGTTGAATGGAACTGCACAAAGAATGATACGTAAATGGACACCTGAATTTTGAGTTAGTATTTAAAAACAAAATAGTTTCAATCACCATGAGAAATTTAATTGATGAAATTCTGGATGAAACCTTCAATTTTTCTGGATACGAAACGGAAAATTTTGAATTGGATCTAAGCAATTCAACTACTTATCTGCCATTTATGCAAAACCTGGTCAAGATTGCCAAGCAAGAGTTGGCCAGGTGGAAAAATGGTTCCAAAAAAGAGACAGATCCCAGCATGACCTCCGTACTAAAAGAGTATTACAAAACCGGGGTGAATGATACCGTCTCTGATGCCGACCTAAGAAGTGGGAGTTGGCAAAGTGGCCACCCCTGGAGTGCAGTATTCATCTCCTGGGTTTTGCGCACAGCTGGGGCAGGAACGTATTTCAAATACGCTCGTGGGCATTGGGTATATGTTGCGGATGCCAAGAAAAAACGCCAAAACCGCGACATTTACTCCATTTACTGGGCTTATCGCATTAACGAAAGGAAACCTCAGCTTGGAGATTTACTTTGTACCAGCAGAGCTGGTAGTGGATTAACTTATGACACGGTTGAAAAAGGAGGATCCTCTCATTGCGATATTGTAACCGAAGTACACCCAAATAGGGTCGTTGTAGTAGGAGGGAATGTAAATAATTCTGTAGATAGCAAGACATTACGCCTGGACTCTTCAGGGTTTCTGGATGCGAAGAAACATCCAAATCACTTCGCGATTTTATCAATTTATTAAAAGCCACGAGACATGGAAAGCATCCTCAATACCATTCTGGGCACTACTGCTGCCCATCCAAACACCCGCATCCATCGGCACAGTTGCAACTGTGGCTGTGCGGCGTGTCAAAAAAGTGGATCTGAAAACAGCGATGCCGCTCAATCGGATTTGAACGAAGAATTGGGTTGGCGTCAGGGTACATTTTTTGATGAGATTGAGGCAATGCAATTCGAGGCCTCAGATGGCAGTGATTTGGTACAAATAGGGGGGGTAGCCTTTGCCCCCCTGCCTCGACAGGATACAAAGTTTTACTGGCCCCTTGTTTCAAAGGACCCCAAGAATAAACTCATTACCTATCGAAAATCAAATAGTGAAATCAGGAAGTATGGAGGCCGGGCTTTTCTGGACAAACGAAGTGGTTATCGGCACCATATGGCGGTGGACCTATACGCCAGAGAAGGAGACCCAGTAATTGCTTGTGAAGATGGAGTGATCCGAAGTTTTTATCACTTTTACCGAGGTGTTTACGCCCTATTTGTAGATCATGGACATGTGGTCATCAACTATGGAGAAGTAGCTGCCAATTCTTTAAAACGTTGTTTCGGTAGTTCATCGGTAGGCGTAGGCAGCCTCAATATTCCAGTCAAAGCGGGGCAAACGATCGCCTATGTAGGAAAGATGTACCACAGCAGTATGCTGCATTTTGAAATGTATCGGCCTGGAACGGTGAAAAACGAACGTTGGTGTTGGAAAAGTGGGGGAAGTTGTAAAAAAGGAGATACGGTTGGCCTCACCCCCCCTGCAAAGATTTTGAATCCTACCCGGTATTTGTTTCATTTAAAAAACTACGGGCAAGTGGTTACGGGTGGAGGAAGCACTTTAAAATCAAGTAATGCATCCCTGGCAGGGGAGTATTTGTCAGAAGAATTCTGGGGGTTTCCCGATATAAGACCTGCACTGACTTTACAACAGATCATGCAAGCAGCGGCCCAATCCAAAATTGCCACTCACCGATGGAAGGACCGTGGCAAGGCCCCTATCGGTTACCTTAAAGGGATGGCGCTGGTTTATGCCCGAGTGTACAAAAAACTTTTGGATGGTGACGCTGCCGCATTAGAAATGGCCAAAGCGAATACAGGCAATGCCTTGAAGGATGCCTTGGCCCATTATGCCCCAGAATTCAATCGATTGGGGATGAATAACGACACGGCGGGAGTCAACACCTTGCGGCATTTATTTGTGTTGATGATGGGTTTGGGCATGCGGGAAAGCGGAGGCAAATGGTGTGTAGGCCGAGATAGATCGGCCCGAAACACCAAGGCGGAAACGGCAGAAGCCGGGCTTTTCCAAACCAGCTACAACGCCAAAAGTGCAAGCCCGATACTGCCCCAGTTATTCCAAACTTATGTGGCTGATCCACGTGGCTTTTTGGAAGTGTTCCAAGAAGGCGTCAAGTGTAGAAGCTACGATCTGGAAAATTTCGGCACCGGGAATGGGAAAACATACCAGGAGTTGTCCAAAAAATGCCCAGCCTTTGCCGTTGAGTTTACAGCGGTAGCGCTTCGGAACCGCCGTAAACATTGGGGTCCGATCAATCGGAAGAATGTGGAACTGCTACCTGAATGTGACAGACTGTTGCTACAAGTTCAAAAAATCATCGACACTTCGCCGGTGTTGTTGTAAGTCCTCATTCCGTTTTTTTCTCCGCCAGCCAGCCCTGCACCAAACGATCCGACACATCGAGCCGGCGGGCAGCCTCCTGTAAGTTGCCCGCGGCTACCTCGATGGCGAGGTTGAGGGCCACATCGCCAGCGATGCGTTTGATTTCTTTCAGGCCAACACCGTCTTCGATGGCCTGGAGGATGGCTTCTTTCAGGCCCTGGCCTTGCCAGTCGTGAGCAGAAAAAACGTATTGCTCCCGATCCGCATTGGGAATATCCCCCATGGTAATGGGGCCTTTGCCCGAATGGCGATAAGCAAGGCGGGTGATCAATTGCTTCAACTGGCGCACATTCCCTGGATAATTTTGGGTCATCAGGAAATTGCGCACCTGGGGATCGAAAGCAGGAGGGGAGGTAGTGCCCAAGGCCTCGGCCAAGAAACTTTGAGCCAATTCGGGAATGTCCGTTTTGCGCTCGCGCAAGGGAGGCAGGCGAATGATACAGGTGCTGAGGCGATAGTAAAGGTCTTCGCGAAAATTCCCTTTTTCAACTTCGAGCTGGAGTTTGCGGTTGGTGGCACAAACCAGGCGAAAACTCGTTTTTTGCCAGTGGTTGCTGCCCACTCGTTTAAAAAGGCCCTCCTGACTAACGCGTAAGAGTTCGGCCTGCAAGCGCAGAGGCAGTTCGCCCACTTCGTCCAGGAACAAACTCCCTCGATTGGCCAGGGCGAAGGCCCCTTCTCGGGTAGAGACGGCATTGGTAAAAGAGCCTTTTTCGTGGCCAAAAAACTCACTACCTGACAATTCGGGTACGATGGTGGTACAATCGAGGAGGATCAGGTCTTCCTTGTCGGGGCGTTTGTCCAGTTCATGGATGAGGCGGGCCACTTGCTCTTTACCCGTGCCACTTTCACCCAAAATGAGCACAGGCGCCTGCGAGAAACAAGCCACTTCAATGATGGAACGTAGGGTGTTTTGCCAAACATTGGAATTGCCCAGGAGCTGCTGTTTAATTGATTCGGTGGCCAGGATTTTGTCCAGATAAGCTCTGCGTTTGAGGCGTGCGTGCAGGCATTCTGCCGAAGTAACGGGCTCACGAGCACTGAGTACATCTTCGGCTCCCATGCCCAGCAAGCGCCAGGTGCGGTAAAAGGGCAGCCTTTTTTCGCCTAAATGGAGTACATAAACGGCCAGATTGTGTTCTTGGGCCAGTTTAAAACAGTCCTGTTCTTCTTCTTCGGGCGTGTGTTCCTCGATGAGGAAAAGGAGGGGGTGTTCGCCATAGACCTGGTGTGGATGGGCCACACAATCGGTGCCCAGTTTGCTCAAGGATTGAGCAAAGTTTTGGAAAACTGTGGCATGTTCATCATACAAACGATGAGGGGGCCAAACGCTAAAGGAAAGCTTTTGGGTTTGCATAACATGGGGGTTTGTTGTGAGTGACCAGGTTAGCGCTGCCAATTCAGCATTTCTACATGGCCATCTCAAAAGACACAATAGGGTTACACTGATGATCGCATCAAGAGCGTATTCAGGCAAAAAAAGGGTAAAAAGTATATTCGTGGATCTTGTTGAGAAATGCAGTTTGAGTGTCGCTAAAGCTTGTCTAGGTTTGGGCTTTAAAGATAGATAATTTTTAAGCTCATTCAAAAATATTTTATGACTAAAATTGAGGGAGTTATGATTTGTATCTGGTGTATGTATACCCGATTGTAGAAACGTTTTGACGTATGGTTTAATTTTTTTATTTTGGAACTTATCTAAACACCCCCTCCTATGTCACAAGAACAACCCACTTTCCACCTCGGCCTGACCATGGCCGGTGCCGTATCCGCAGGGGCCTACACCGCGGGCGTGATCGATTACCTACTGGAGGCATTGAATACCTGGGAATATTACAAGGAGCATGGGCATGGTACCCTGCCAGTGCCACAACATCAAGTAAAAATTGAAGTGGTAGGCGGTGCTTCGGCAGGCGGGGTGACGGCGGCCTTGATGGCCTTGGCTGCCAAGGTGGGCATTGAGCCAGTGAAGGAGAAGGATTATGAGGCCGCGTGTAAGCCAGACTTTAAGCCAAACAATCTGCTGTTTGAAGCCTGGGTAAATATCGTGGATGAGCCTAAGGGAAGGGATACTTTTCAACAGATGCTGGGCACGGAGGATATTGTGGAAGATCAGGTGCCTTCCTTGTTGAACTCCAAAGTGATTGATGCCATCGCGGAGCAAGCCCTGAGAGAAGTGGAAGCTCAATGGGATAAAGGGCAAAACTTGCCGCCGTACATTGCGGAGGACCTGGATGTGCTGCTGACCTTGTGCAGTTTAAAAGGGGTGCCGATGGGGATTGAGTTTGATTCGGACATCAGTGGCAAGCAGAAGATCAAGCCCAGCTACCAGATGCAGACCCATAAATTGCTGGCGCGGTTCAATTACCAGCGCAAAGGAAGTGAGCAGGGCGGCGATGTGCAGGATGACCTGGCTTATGGGCTGGAAGCAGCGGAAATGCGGCAAAGGCTGATTGAATGCGCCAAGTCGACCGCAGCTTTTCCCATTGGGCTGGCGGCACGACCCTTGCAGGGCTTGAGCAAAAAGTACCTGATGCGCCAGTTTGCCACCTTCGGCAAACTCAAGGAGGATGCACTGGAACGCATGTTTGAAGGGCTGCATGATCCTTTCAATTTTATGAGCATCGACGGTGGCACTTTGAACAATGAACCGTTTGGGGAAACGGAGATTTTGCTCAAAAAGGGCAATGCCAGCTTACCCAAAAACTGTGGGATTGTGCTGATTGACCCTTTCCCAAATTTTACGGAACCTAGTAATCAAGTGCCAAAAGGTAAGGCAAAAAAAGAAGTGCCTACTGCGGCCAACACCCTGGAGGCCATAATAAGCCCGATTCTTAGCACCTTGATTCATCAGGGGCGATTTAAAGAGCAGGATTTGGAGGAGGTGGTTGAATCTAAAGCGGGGTGTAAAAAGAACATGATTTTCCCAAGTCGCCGCGATGCCAAGCGCCGCAAAGTGGAGGGCAATTACCTGGCTTGTGGGGCATTGAGCGGATTTTCGGGATTTATCGACCGCCAATTCCGGGTGCACGATTTTTTTCTGGGGCGCAAAAATTGTCGAAATTTTCTGCGCTACTTCTTTGTGCTGGAGTATGCGGAGGGCGATCCAGTGCCGGAGCTTTTTCAAAATTGGTCGCAAGAGGCTCTGGATTGCTATCGGATGAGCCGCCCGACCCAACCGGGCTATTACCAATTGCCCATCATTCCTTGTTTTGACTTTATGGAGGCGGTGGAAGCGGCGCGGGTGAAGTATCCTGAAACAAGTGAAAGAGATCTCAATTGGGAGGTAGGGCATCCTGAGCCTTTTCCTTTTCCACAATTGGGGGCGGAGGAATTGATTGGGCGCTATGAAGGTGCTTTGAAAGTGCGTGCATCTGCGATCGTTCGGGCGATGGATGCCAAGTTGCGAAAGGGATCGGATGGTGGTGATGATGCCTCTGGTGAAGATACGGATGCGTCGAAAGCAGATGAACAGTTGGAACTGTTTTGGGCGAAACGTTTTCCCAAAAAACCATGGGCAAATATCGCAGGCGCGGTTTCGCGGAGTTTGCTGCAATGGCTGGCACCGGGATTGGTGGCGAGAAATGTGCTGAAGGTGGTGTTGAAGGATTTGGGAAGGTCGGGGTTGGTGAGGTGGTAGGGTATATCTTGGGGTTGGGAGGGATTATCTGGGTTGGATTTATAGAAAAAATCAAAAATTGCTTTATTTTTAAGCATAAAATGCGGCATACGCAAAATTAGGTTAGTCCATGAAAAAAATTTACATCGCATATTCAGATGATGACGTTTTGCCTTTAAAACAGGTTAAAGAGGAATACAAAGAAATGAAGAGCAGGTTCTATGCCCGGGAACACCTGATGGAATTGGATTTTGGGGCAAGCAGGGAAGACATAGTGAATCGGATAAAAAACCTAAGCTCAAGCCTGGAAATTTTCAGTTATAGTGGTCATGCCAATCAGGGAGCAATCATAACAGAAGATGAAACTACCAAAGCCGAAGGCCTGGCTATCCTACTTGGACAATGCCCTGATCTTAAGCTGGTTCTACTCAATGGGTGTGCGACTGCCGGGCAAGTTGAGCTATTGAAGAAACAAGGTATTCCCATCATTATTGCCACCAGCACAGAAGTTAACGACACCCTTGCAAAAGTATTTGCCCTGGCATTGTTCGATGCACTTTTAAGTGGAAAAACCTTTAAAGAAGCTTTTGAATTGGCAAAAGGTACGGTATTGACGATTGAAGACAGTGGGGATATACATTTCTGTTACCGAGGGTTGGATTTGTCTGAAGTCAGTGCAAATCAGTGGGAAATTTACTTTCGAGAGGAAACTCTTTTGAACGGAACCTTGGATTCTATTACAGCATTTCGGAAACCCTTGTACGAATATGCTACCAAGTTGCTTTTCATTGGAGATTCTGAAGATGGAAAAGACTTTTATCTACGGGTAAAAAGTGCATTTGACCAAGAAGAGAAAAAAGGAACCTACATCCTGGAAGATATTTGGGGCAATGGCAATCAAATAAATGCAGCAAATGTAATTGACAAAATTGCAGCAACTGATGTTATCGTTTGTTTGGTTAATGGTTTAAAATTTGTGCAATTCTGGAAATCCATTGCGCCCATCGTTCAAGCCATTAAAGATGCCCCCAAGCCTATACCCTGGATATTGGCCAATATTAATGGGGTTGATACTTCGGTTGAAGTGATTACAGAGAAAATTGGCTCATATTCCGCAATTGTCCCAGATTATTTTCAAATTCTTGAAGATTTAGCAGATGCCAAACTGGATGGCTTTATCGAAAAGACATTTAAAAAAGAGTTGATGCGCGAAGCAACCCGCATTATTGAAGGGAACATCTCTCATGAAAAACTATTGGAAGAATTGGCTGAATTTGACCTTAGTGCTCCAACCGAAGCCTTTAGACTTTTGATCAAACAACAAAAGCACTATCATTTGATTATGATAGAGGGAACCAATCAATGTGGTCAAGATTTATTGCTTCGTCGCTTAAAGGGCTATCTACCATCCCCCAATTTAGTACCCATCTATTTTCAAAGCCAGTTGGGTACCATTACCAAAGTTGAGCAGCTGTTTGAAAAGATTGCCGCATATTTAGAGCTCCCTGTGGATACAGATATTGACTACATTGTTTCAACAATGTCGCAAAAGTTAAAAGCAAAGCAAATAGCATTTGTTTTTGACAATGTAATTGATGTTGAAATGGATGAAGAAATAGTAAGGGGAAATTTAGAAATCTTATCGCAATGTTGGAAAATTCTAACGGATTCCTTGCCCAAGAGCCCTAACCCACAATTGAAAAGTCTATATATTTTTGCAGTGAATCGCGATTTTGGTAAACAAAAGAAATTCCCCCCCTTGACTTCCACCAATCCTCTTGCCATAGCAGAGGCTCTGCCTATAATAGAACGGGTAAAATCAGGTCAAGTATGCCATTGGTTTGAAGAAAAGCGACCCAAGTTTCAAGAATCAAGGTTTGAAAAGATTGAAATGAAGGTTGAAGAGATTACAGGGGATGGATTTCTGGATGGTGTACTTAAACGTCTTTGTTACTTGATAGAATGTAAAAAAGTGTATGCAATCATAAAAAACCGTTTATGATCAAAGAGAAAAATTACAAAAAGTACGAAGGCAAAGCCCTTCAACACTACAATGAACAATTGGAGCTCGATCCTTATTTCCCCAGTGAGGGCTTGGTCAGGGCAGTGGAGGTTGCGCGCCTATTGGAGCGTCCTTTGCTTTTGAGGGGAGCGCCAGGAAGTGGAAAAACCCGCCTGGCTGAGGCCTTGGCCTTTGAGCTGCATGGAGATCAATACCAAAACTATCTCCGTAAATGGAACATCAAATCGACCACTAAAGCCAGTGAAGGATTGTATACTTACGATCACCTGCAAAAATTGCGCGACACCCAAGATAATTCCATCAGGTCTAAGCAAATCAAATATAAGCAATATTGGAAATTAGGTCCTATGGGGGAAGCCTTCCAAAAAGCGACTGAAGAAAATGCCCCTCCCATTTTGCTGATTGATGAGATAGACAAAGCGGATATCGACTTTCCTAATGACCTTTTGGACGTATTGGAAGGGAAGAAAAAAAGCTTTGAGATCAAAGAGGCGAATGTCAAAACGGAGATAGTAGCAGAAAAATCCCCCATCATCATCATTACCAGTAATGACGAACGGGAATTGCCCAATGCCTTTTTGCGCCGTTGTGTTTTTTATTACCTTCCTTTTCCAGAAAAAGAAGATTTATATCGAATTGCAAAGGCCAATATCCAAAAAATCAGCAATGACGAAACAATGGTTAAGCTGATAGCTGCATTGGTGGACTATTTTGTTGCAAAGCACAAGGAAATGGAGGCCAATCCCAATGCAGTTAAACCAATTTCTACTTCTGAACTGCTCGACTGGCTCAAGGTAATTGCCTTTTACAAACCCTACGATAATGAAGCGTTGAAAGTTGGGGAACAGGGAGAATTGATCTTTAAAAATGAAAAAGTACTGTACCCTGAAGTGTTGTTCAAAAACTATGATGACTGGAAAACCCAATTGGGTGTAGACTACAAATAAAAATATGGAAAAAGAAAGCTTTCCATTTTATCGATTTTTTCATCGCTTGCGTCAGGAGGTAGGCATAGAGCTTGATTTGCCCCAATATCTGGCTTTCTGGGAAGTGTTTTTAGGTGCTCAACCCCATATAGAAAACTGGGATCAGGTACTCGACTTGTGCAAAATGCTGTGGATGAGCAGAGCAGAATATAAAGGATCCTTCGAAAGGATTTTTAAAGAAGAAGTAGCTCAACTCTGTATGGACTTAAAGGGAAAAAATTCGGAAATCAAACCTTTAGATCGAGAAGGTACTCACCCAAATTTGAACCCGACCAACAGATTTACTGAAGGTTCAGGATCAAGCAATGATCCAGCTGATTTTCCCCCAGCAACGGATACCCACCCGGCGAAAGATACCTCTAACCTGGGCGAAAGAATGGGAAGCATCTACCTGCAGTTTTCTGAAACAGATCAGACTGATGCACAAGGTGGAATTGAGTCCATTCCCTGCGAAGGAGAATTGTTAGACAACAACTACTTATTTTCCGAAAAATATTCTCCCTTGTTGGATCGCCGCCTGCAACAACATTGGAAATACTTGCGATCGAATCACACCAAAAAAGCGGGAACCAACCTGGATGTTGCCGGTACGGTGAAAGAATTGGCGCAATGGGGCAGGATCAGTACGCCAAAATACCTGAATGCTCGGGAAAACCGACCGAAGATTGTTTTGCTCGTTGACCAAAGTCCCTCCATGGTGGCTTTCGAATACATGGAGCAGCATTTTATTGCGGCTTTTCGCGCGAGTCTTCCCAAAGCAGAAATCAAGGTAGGCTACTTTTACAACTCCCCTGAAGCACTTTATAATCAGAAAGGATTAAAAATCAATCAATTGGTTCCAAAAAAGCAAGAAAACAAAACAGCCGTTTTTATCTTTAGTGATGCAGGTGCCGCGAGAGGAAACAACAACTCCAAGCGCATCACCCAAACCCGTGTGTTTTTAAAACGATTGCGCCCCGATGTAAGCACGGTCGTATGGTTGAACCCATTGACCGAAGATCGCTGGATGTCCAGTTCGGCCGAATACATTGCTTACCTTGTCGATATGTTGGAGATCAGCCCTGCTGGTATGAAATCATTGCCTAACCTGTTAAAACACACCTGATTCATGCCCAGCAAAATTGACCGATATCTTGAACAATTGAATCCAGATCAAAACACCCGACTGGATGCCTTTTTTGAGCAATACTGCCAAAAAGATGAGGCCTATTTGCTTTTCGCAGCCCATGCAGCCTTTCCCGTTGTACTTACCGTTGATTTGTTGTATAAACTATGGACCAATTTCCGGCAAGATGAAAGGGGGCAAACTATGCAGTTGCCTCAAGCTGTGGTTTCGGATTTGTTGCTTTCACCGCTATGTCAAACGATCAGTCGTCACGTTTATGAGATTCCACAGGGAATTAGGACAGAACTTCAGCGTTATCTAGCGGAGCATTCCCAATTTGGCACCAAGCGGTTGGACAGATTGGCCCATTTTCTAAAACATTACTTGCAGGAAAACCCACAAAAAATTCCCTCCCCTGCTTTTTACCAGGCACAGGAGTTTGCTTACCTGACGAGATTAGAGCCTCAAAAAGCGGCAGAACGATTGGCAAAAGCCTGGAATGAAGCAAAACATATCAGTGAGTTGCAACACCTGATGGATCAAGCTGAAATGCTGGATACGGTGGAAGTAAATCAAGAACCAGTAAAAAAAGGGCGAAACCAACCGAGGGTTGTGGTGAACCTGCTGAAAGGGTTAAAAGAGTATCGATACAAGGAGCCTGAAAAACTGCTGGAATGGTTTAAAGAATTGCAAGGACAGATTCGGGAAGATGGATCTCAGGGGGGGATCAAGGTGAATGTGGATCAGGGGTTGTTGGAGGCATTATCAGAAGAAGTGGTTGTACGGGATGATCGTCCAGTTTTTTTAGGTGTATTCAATACCATTTATGAGGAAAATACATTATCAGGTGTTGCTAAAGAGAAGCAATTGATTGAAGCTAAATTTAGAGATATACCTCAAATCAAATTAGTATTTTTAGATAATCCAACCAAGGAAGATTTAATCCAAACTTTTTTGGAGTTTAGAAATAATATTCTTATTTTTCATTATGCAGGCACTTCAGATGCTAATCAATTAATCATAAATGACAAAGAAGGATTTTCACCTAAAGAATTAAGGAGGTATATTAATACATTTTCAAGCCTAAAGCTGGCATTTTTTAATGGTCCATATACTATTGAATTTGTAAAAGGTTTTGAAGAATTAGATGTGCCCATAATTGCTACACCTAATGACCTTAGTGATAGGGGAGCAATGCAGTTTGCAGTCCATTTTTATGATTTTATAACAAAAAACAATCACATATATGATTCATTTAATTATGCAATTGAAAGGTCGAACAATAACCTTAATGAGGGATAATTTATTCTCGCATGGCTAAAAAAATAACTTATGGGTATACGTAGGAAAATTAAAAATAATGACTTATGGGAGCTATATGCTAAAGAAGAAGCGGCATTGCAATGGCGGCTATCGGATACAATTGGGCAATTTTTGCCTAGTTCAATGGATCAAGATGATGCTGTGATGGAAAAGGCAGAGGAGGCGGTTTTTGAATCTGAGGCTCCAACAAAAGCTGGCCCTCTTCATTTGAATAAAATCCGCTTGATCAACAACCCAAAAGAATGTATAGGTCGATCCACGGAACTGGTTCGATTTCATGAGCTAGTTCAAAACACTAATGGCAAAATAAATATAGTTGGGGAGGCTGGTATAGGCAAAACAACACTAGCCTGTGCCTATCTAAGCGAATATCAGCATCAATACCAATACTTGATTTGGGTTGACTATAAGGACAATCTAAATAGGTCAATTGCAAATGACCCAAGTCTTCACAGAATATTGCGGCCAGTAGAGTTAGAAACCGCTCAGTCCATCACAATGTTTGAAATGCTAAATGTGCTGAAAGGGCCGAATCTTATGGTAATCGACAATGCTGTAGAGCAGCTACTTACAGATGAAAATTTTGATCTTTTACAAAAAAATGCACACTGGAAAACCATTCTGATTAGCCGAGAACCAATAAGCTCTCCTTCAATGGCCATTCTCGAATTGGAGCCCCAATTTGCTTTAGCATTGTTTCGGAACGAATATCAAAGAGAATCGGATAAAGAAGCAGGTGACTTATTGGCTAAAATTGGTGGCAATCCGCTTCATATCAAACTGGTTTCCAAATTTCTAGGGCAGTTTGAGGGTTTATTGTCTGTACAAAGTTTAGCATCCCTGGAGCATTTAAACATGGATAGCATAGCCAATTATCTTCAAGAATATGAAGAGGGTGCCAGCATATCCGAACAAATTTACAATTGGCTTGCCCTTGGAGGAGAAAAAGAAGTGATTAAGGATATAGTCGTGAGATATCTAGAAGTAACCGATCAAGAGAAAGAAACAAATAGAGTCATTTCTACCTGGTTGGACGCAAGTGGGGATTTAGACGTAATTGAATTAGGGGTTAAACGGTACTTGAATAAATTTGCGGGCAAAAAAGAAGCTCAATACATCATAAGTGCATGGCTACTTGCTGGCGAAAAGTCGGATTACGTCAAAACAGCGGTCATAGAGTATCTAGCTGTAAACGCACAAGAAGTCAACTCTTCTTTTGTTTTTGTAGCGTGGTTGGGTGTAGGAGGAGAAACTGAATTGGTAAAAGATGCAGTAAAAATATACCTGAACAAAAACACTAATGGCGACAAAACAGCACTAGTGATTAACGCATGGCTACAAGCAAAAGGAGCACTAAGTGTTGTAGAGCAAGCCGTTCGCGTTTTTTTACGAGAAAAACCGACTAAAATCGTGAGTAGTGCGGTTATTCAAAACTGGTTGCGTGCCAATGGTTCAAAAGAAATAGTTGAAGTACCTATGCTGAAATACCTTGATAAATACACTACTGATAAGAGTAGCGGATTTGTTATTCAAGCGTGGTTGGAAGCAGGGGGGGAAGTGAATCTGATTGAGCACTATGCTCAAGAATACCTGCGAAAAAATGAAGATGAAAATCTGAAAGCATTACTACGGATTAAGCAAAGGACGGGAGATAATATTGGTGATAATATTGGTGGTATAAAGGTAAACTCGGAAAATCAAGCTAGCTCAACTACCAATTTGCCTCACAACAAAGGCGATATATACACTCTTATTGGCAAGGGAAAGGTCAAAGAAGCCCTTGGGTATTTATACGGTTTACTCCCCAAACCCGAGCAAGATCAAGTTGTTTTGCTGCAAAGTCGCATTAATAGGCTGGAGCGTATGGTCATCACCAATGTCATTTCACACAATGATGCCGAGATTGAACGCGCTCAAATCTCTGAAGCGACATTAGCTATGTGCAACCTCGTGGAGGATGCTGCGCTTGCAGCTTTGACTAAAAATAATTCAAAAGGGGTAGATATACCAGAAAAAGAAAAAAACATAGGCAAAAGAATCTTTTTTGTGTACTCCAAACACGACCACGGTTATTTAGAGGAATTTCTTCTTCACTTGGCTGGCTTGCGGCGCCAGGGCAACATTGCGATCTGGAATGACCAAGACATCCTTCCTGGTGAAGAGTGGGACAATTCTATCAAAGAGGAAATTGCTACAGCGGATATTATCTTGTTGTTGATCAGTGCAAATTTCCTCAATACCGAATACATTTGGGATGTTGAAATTAAAAAGGCGATGGAACGTCATGAGCGCAAAGAAGCTCGAGTAATTCCAATTTTTATTCGTCCTTGTGATTGGAGTGCTATGCCATTTAGCAAGTTGAATGGATTGCCGTCTAAAGCTAAACCTGTTAGTAGCTACACCGATCGGGACGAGGCCTGGGTTGAGGTAGTGAAGGAAATTGATAGAATTTTGGACAAATCCTTTCAGGAAGAGACACTTAATAAAAAATAGGGGGCAAATTTTCTTGCGTTTGGCCTATCATTCCATTTGTACAGGGAGGGAAGGGAACAAATGTTTAGTTTAGTCGTCATTATACATTCCATACTTTTTTTTCATCTCTTGTTTTATTGAATCAGGGGTAACTCCCCACCCACTATAAAGAATCAGTCCAAAATCCTTTAAATTCATCTTTCTTTTTGATGCCCAATAACATTCATAAGAATAATGCTTCTGGGGGTCAATTTTCAATAAATAATAGTGTCTACTTTCCCTCGGACGCAACCGGAAAAAAAGAGATTCTTGAACTTAGTCTCGTACTCCGTAGGGATTAAAAAGCAATCGGTAGAAAATCTGCTTCGATCTTTTCATGATTCGAGTTGTTCTTCCCAAGAAATTCCAGCTTTTAATTCCGGCTTATCAGGGGTACTTTTAGGATCCAAATAAATTTGCTCGGCATATTCTTGCAAAATTGGATGGGCAAGCATTTTTTCCAGCTTGTATTTAGAAATCCGGTTGTAGGTTGGGTTAGGAAGCTCAACGTTCAATTGCTGGGTGATCCAACCATGTTCTTCGCTTATATCGTCTTCGAATCCCAATTCGAAACCTTTGGTGTCTCTATTCATAATCAAGGTGACGGGCAAAGGTAAACCTTGTACAAGCAGTAAAGGGTTGATGTCAAGGTTTTCTTGGGTGCTCACTATGAATTTAAGCATGGAAAGGTCTCTGGCCCAATTGTAATCGTTAAAATGATTTTTGAGGCTAAAACCTGCATCTAACAGCAATATCTCCTGGTCCGCTTCCATTCGGCGGATTCGGTCTTTAAAAATTGGCTTGATGGTAAAGTCTGTATCCAGATAAACGGGGCATACCCACAATGCTCTATTGTAGGTATTCCTCAGGAAAACCCTGGTTTTGCGTTTTTTGTTGGTGTTCTTTTGCGCCACTGGCAAAACGAGCAAGTCGTTAACTGGTGAGAACCTGGGCCCATATGTCCCATTTTCATCCTGGATTTGGACATTGAACGTTAATGGCATATGTTCATCAAATACTTTCCGTTCAGAAGACTCACTTTGTAAACCTTTGACATACTCCCACTGGGCAATTTGTATTAAATATTGCCCCAGCTGCTCTATTGCTCCATCTAGATGAATAGCAATCGGGAGCAACATGGGGCGGTAAGGATTTCCATCTTGCGACAGGCGGTATTCTCCATTAATCAAATGGAGGGTATAGGTTTCAGGGCTGGTTGTTTCTACAAAATTGAGCCCCTTCACTTTTTTCAAGAGTACTTCCTTGAGGCTTTCTACTTTATCCTGATGGGCAATTGTTGCATCAATCCGCACATTGATGGGTTCACACATGAGCCCTTTTACCGTACATAGGTAGGTGTTGTCTGGTTGTAGTTTTTTTTCGTCAGCAGGTGCAAATTCGATGATACTCAGGTCCGGCTGCACCTCTTTGGGTTTACCAATGATGGTATTATTGCCAACTTTGACTCCAATTGCACTGCGCCTGGATACACTTTGTAATGCGCCCAAATTTAATACCCAGCCAAGTTCAGGCACATGGTTTAATTTTGCGATGAAGGGTCTGGTTGCTGAAACGGGTTGATTGAGAAAACCAGCGTGGTACAATTTGCTGGCTTTTGGCGGGGCATATACCTGAGGCACCTGGCCGAACGCTAAGCGCGTATAAATCTTCAAACGGTAACGCAAATCGTAATAACTTAAATTGCCTCCGTTTTGTCGCAAAAAATGCAGCAAGTAGTGGGTAAATACTCCCGAGATTTCAATTTTGTCACCTAAAATTGTCTCTTGAGCCAGTTGATGGGATTGACAAGCCCCCATTTGGATGTGAGCGCCTTCCAGGTAGTCCTCACCGCTCAAATCATCTTGGCCTTCCTTGAGTTGTAACCATTCCTTGGGAAAAATAAAATCAGACAAGGCTCTGGTTTCCGCTATGAAGGGTTCCTGCCGCACATGGACCACTTTGGCATCATCCATGGCAGCACGCGTATTGTCGCCAGAATGGCAACAATCGGCAATGACTACCAAATGAGGACCTTTTCCCTTAGGGAATCGACTGTTTAACTCCCAGATCAGGTAGCGAAGTTCTTTGTCAACCAGTACCGAGTTTTTGATTTTGCCCCGCTTTTGAACCTCTTCTCGAGATTCTGTAGGGTAGCAGACCAAACCTTCCAGTTTTTGGTCGGTTTCCTGCGGCCAAAGCTCTGGGTCGGCTTTTTCCTGGCAGCCGTGGCCGGAGAAATAAAACAAGAGGGTGTCTTTGGCTTGGGCAGACTTGAAGTGGCTGCGGAATTGCGCTACAATTCCGGCTTTTGTGGCTTGGTCATCCAATAGGGTGGCGATCTGGAGATCAAAATGGTGATCTTGTTCCTCCAGGTATTGCTGCATCTTGGCAACGTCGTTGTGACAACCAAAGAGTGGATTGTTGCTGTGGGGGTAGGCATTGATGCCAATGAGCAGGGCGTAAAGCTTGGGCTTGGATGAGGATTTGGGGTTGGGGTTGGCCATGGCAAAAAAGGGTTTTAGTTAATTAATGTTGTTTGTCAAGCCAGATTGATGATATAAAATTACTGTAAAAGTAGAAAATATTTCCTATATTTTAGAGCATGTCTAAAAGGCTTTTTTCTACTCCAAAACTACCTTAAGGTTGTTTTCCCAGTCCTTTTCATCAAACAAAATATCCCATTCACCAAATTGATCAGATTTTATTTTTTGAACATTCGATGGAGCCAAGATTGGGTTGGCTGAAGCTGTTTTTGGATGGCCTTTAAACTATGTTTTATCGCGAAGCAATAGGGATGAAAACGGCCATAGTTCTGCTTGACAATCGACAGCGCCTCTTCAAAATATTGTTTAGCAAGAGGTAATTCATTTTTGCTGATATAAATCTGGGCAATATTATTTTTTCGGATGGCAATATTGGGATGATCATGGCCTAAATGCTCCAAATCTGCCATCAAAGCGGATTCTAAAAGGTGGAGAGCATTATCAAAATCTCCTTTGGCGTGATAAGCACTGGCGAGATTGGATTGTATGATTGAAATAGAAGGATGCCCTTCTTCCAGGTGTGAATTCAAGGTTTCTAAAGCCTTTTCAAGATAGGCGATTGCCTGATCAGGTTGTCCTGATTTGATCAACACCAAACCCAGATTAGTTTGGCTTCGGGCTACATCTGGATGGTTTTCACCAAAGCGCTGAACATCACTTATTATGGCTTTTTCCAAAAGATCTCTTGCTTCTTCAAGTTGGTCTATTTCTCCCAGCAACAGTCCAAGATTAGATTGTTGTAAAACAGTTTTTGGATGATTTTCTCCAAAGTTTTGAATACTTGAACTCAAGGCTGCTCTGAATAAAGGTTCGGCTCGGTGGTAATGTCCGAGTTCCTGGTACATTGATGCAAGATTTGATTGGTCAATAGCGATGGAAGGATGATCAGGTTCAAGATGACTTGTATCAATTTTCAGGGCATTCTCCATAAGTTTAACTGCCTTTTTAGTTTGCCCTGCTTGATGATACGCCAATGCAAGATTGGTCAGATTAATGGATAGAGCAGGGTCATTGGGGCTATAAGTTGTTTTTACTATTTCCAGGACCTTAGTTAGTATATGAATTCCTTTCTGATATTCTCCTATGTCTAAATAAATCATCCCCAAGTTGTTGTAATAAACTTCAAGCCTTTGTAATTCTGCTGGATATTTGTGTACGATATCATTAATACTGCTTTCCAGCAGCAACATTGCTGCCTGATAAAGGCCCAAGGCTTTTAAAACTTTAGCATAATTGGATTGAACAATTAATGTTATGAACTCATCCTCTTCAGGCTGTTCCGACTTTTCTTTGAGTATTTTAAGGAAATAACTTTGAGCTTGCTCGTAATGACCAAGTTCGAACAAAACATTGCCACAATTATTTAAAAGCCGCTTAACAAACCCCGGAAATTCAGATCCTGATGTACAATGGTCGGCTACATGTTGCGCGTGTACAACCCAGGGAAAGTTTTTGCTCACTGGGTTGTCTGTATCTCCCATTGTCATTAGCCCCCCCATAGATTCGATTAATGCAGCTAAATCAGATACTCCAGGGTTGTTCTGGTATTTGACAATTTCCTGAATGATCCTGTGCATCGAAAAACCCTGGTCACGTTTCTGAACCCACCCTTTGTCTGAAAGTGAATTGACCATTCGATTGAATGGAATTGGTTCGTGGTTCATCCAATCCGCCAGGGTTTTTACCTCAATTGGAATTGCCGGCAACACCGCATATTGCTGCATGAGCCACACCTCCTCTTTAGGCAATTTGGCCAATTCGAAGGCTTTCATTAAGTGAAAAAAAATGGCACGCTCCTCCCCAGCGTGGCGTGTATAGACCAGTTCCTGTAACCGTGGATCATCCAATTTGCGCTCTTGCAGAATCGCCAGCAGTTCGGGTACCGTAAGTAAACCATTGAGGCGATTCAGCGTTTTGGCCATTACCTCAATGGTCAGGGTATGATAATTGATCTCGACGAGTAAAGCCTGCACTTCCTCGTCGGTACCCTCCTGAAAGTGAAGGCGGAAAAGGCGTAGGGCATCATTGGGGTGGAGTACCCCTAATTTCATTTCCTGAAAATCGGGCAGAGGCTGTCGAGAGGTCACCAATACTTGCCAGTTGCTTCCGCTGGGCAATTGGGTGGCAATATCACTAATCTGATTGTTCACATCATCGATGACCAAGAGGTTGCGCCCAGGTTGGTTGCGCAGTTTGATCATGACCCTGGCAAAACGATCTTCTATCTTCTCTTTTTCGACAAAGGGGATTTCCAGGTTTTTGGCCAGGTCATCATTCCAAGCCAGGCTAGCCATCAGGTCATTGCCACTGTTGATCCAGGCGATGGAGTCGTAGTCGTTGCGCAACCATTGGAGGTAGCCTGCGGCCAGCGTGGTTTTGCCCATACCTCCCAAGCCACTCACCAAAACCACTTTGCTCGATGTACCCAGTAAATTTCGCAATTGGTTTAGCTCCTGTTCCCGGCCTAAACAATCGGTTTCCAACTGCAAAGAAGGCAAACGCGTTAAGCCTCGCGGGTAGCGCAAGCGCCAATCCAGGAAATCTTCTTTGCCCTCCTGGACATACAATTGCCAGGGAATTTGGTCTAAGTTGTCTGACAAATTCAACCCACGCTTTACGTTCAGCGCTTCTGGCGCATCAATGCCCAAATATTGCTCAAACCGAGTTTTGAGTGCGCCCACAGCCAATTTAAAAGCAGCTTTAATGGAATGCCGTTCGGCAATGGCCCGGTAGAAATGAGAGGCAAAATAGCGGGCTTGTCCATCGTCGATGTTACAAGTGGTGGCCAAAACAATGGGGATGTCTTGGCGGATAAAGTGTTTTACTTGAGATTGGGTATCACAACCATTGAGAAAAACAAGTTGGAGCTGGGATTGTAGGGCCAGTTGATCGGCCAGGCCTTCTACAAAGATAGAGCCATCGGCAGCCAATAAGGTGTTAGCTTCAGCATGGCCCCCAAAGTGAAAGATGACCACCTGATTGGGGTGTTGAGCTAGTAGCTGGGGAATGTTTTCGTTGTGGATTTCTTCCGGTGCTACTACCTGAATGGCTCCAGAATCTTTGGCTGGTTGCAGCGCGGTGATGATTTCCTGCCGCTCTTGTTGGAGAGCAGGCAGGTGTTTTTGGTCTGGGGATTGGGCGAAGGTGCTGAGGATGACGGGGAGTTGAGGCATAACCATTGTATTCATTGAAGTTCTTCTTATTGATCATGAGGCATCCTAAAAATAGCAATTTTCAATGATCTCTCCGGCTCAAAGCGCCCATCATCCGGATTTTCCGGAATTTGATCGATGCTCAGTTCAAACTTCCCTTCGGCGATTTCGGTGATCGTTCCCAAAGGGATGTACAACTCTGCAGCTTCCGGCCCGAATGGATCGGGAGGCAGGGTAACTGCCATTAGCTTTTCACCCTCCAGGATAGAAGCCTCAAAATTGATGACCAAGGGATGTTCGGCACTGATGGCAGCTTTATCCTCAATGTGGTGGAGCTCCAGCAAAGTCCCTAATCGGCCCTGGTTGGAAAAATCAAGCAGCTCAAGTCCTAGTTGCTGGGCGATGGTACTCAGGTAGTAATCCAGTTGATGGCTGCGGGCGCTTCTGGCCGTGCTGATGAGGCTGGCTTTGGCCTTAAAAGAAGGGTGCGCCTGCACCACAATGGAGGTATCAGGGATAATTAGGGGTTCAGGTCCAATACTTCCTAATTCCCGTAAAATTTTGATTTGGAAGGTTTGAGTAAACCAATCGCTGAGGGGCTTTTTTTTGACGTTTCCGCGCATGGTTCCTTTATCTTCGCCACGAGACCTCATGGTTGGATCTTCCAATTTAGACAGCCCCTTTTGATCCATTAAAAAATGATCAAAAGGCCGCTCACTCACTAAAAGTTTTAAAATTTCAGTGGTTTGGTTTTTCGCATTTGGCAATAAAAGTATTTTCCCTTGTTTCAAATTATCCAGGGGGTTTTTGAGCACCTGGGGCTTATTCAGGGCTTCACTATCTCCGTTGGAAATGGACAGAATTTGGTAATCCAAATCAAAGTTCAACAAATACAAATAAAGCTTTTGTACATTGTTGGTAAAGGTGATGGAATAATCAAGTATATCTAATTTCTGCTTGTATACCCAACCACATTCACCAGGAAAATCCAGAGTAACTTCTTGTGTTTCATTTTTCTTTGAATGAAAGAAGCATAGTTTTTCCGCTCCACTTTCATTGACACCTCCCAACTTGAAAGAAAAGGTTCCCTTTTTATTAAACTTAGAGTACTGAATGGGTTGCGAAATTTGTGCATATCGTTTCCAGCTTTCGATCAAAGAAAAGGCATCTTTCAAGAGCCTGAAATGCGCAGCATTGGATGGATCTTCAGGGATGTATTTGGGGAAAATGACTTCGTTGGTATCAACATATCGCAAAGTATAATCCCAATTGTCGGCTACTTCCAGGTAGAATTCGGCAGTGTTTTGGTTGACATAATTCCAATCTACCAAATTTGCCAGGCATTGCTGGTCAAACTCATTGGGAAATAGCGCTTTTAATCTTTCCTCCAGTTTGACTTGCTCCACATTTGTATAAACAGTCAGCTTTTGCATGGGTAAAAAAGTAGATATGGCCCAGCATTCTGTGCACTTCTCCTGAAGCTCAAAGGTTACATCCAAGTAGCTTTTGTTGAGTTCTACACTGTTGACCATTGCGTGGCCAATTGGTAGGGAAAGATCTTCATCTGCGAAAAGTTTGAAAGTAGCCATCTGCTGGGTACCATAAGGCATTCCGTTACTGATCCCAAAATTAATCGACCATCTTCCATCTTTTTCCAGCGTCAAGGTGTATTTGTATCTATTCGAAATTTGTTCATCCAGGTTCAGGAAATACCGGTAGGTGTCAAAAAAATCAAAAGCATCAAGGTGGGGGATTTGGGATGGATTTGTTCTTTGTACCAAATAATTACACTTGGCCATGAGGTCTCGGTAAGAAATCGGAATAGGGTTATTCCTTAGAAAAGAAAGCAAGTGGTTGGTGAATAGCCCACTAAAAACAAAATCCCCATCCACTACCGTCTTAATCTCGATGGCTTGCTGATCCTTTTTACAAGCACCTAGTAGGACATGCCGGGGAATGTCGTAGTAGGTGGTACTTCCCTTCAAATAAGTATTCAAAGGCCTGGGTTCGTTTGAGGCTGGTTTCGGATAATTTCTGCTTTTCCAGATCTGCCCACGCGTCACTGAGCCTGAGTGGCATGAGTCGATGATCACCACTACTTCCGCTTGCTTTTCAGCAGCCTGATGGATCAGCCATTTGAGTTCCTTATCCGCAAGATCCCAAGTACCATTGATGCGGCTGTCATAACAGATAAGCGTTTCATTGACCCGATTGCCTTGATGCCGGACAAACAACTCATCGGCAATTTCGGTAGATCCGTGCCCAGAAAAATAGAACAAAAGAATTACATCCTTCGCCGCATTTTTAATCAAATGGCTTTTAAACTGCGCGATGATGTTGGCTCGGGTAGGCGGCAAATCTCCATTGACGAGCAAAGTTTTGCATTTAAACGGCAGTTCTTTTAAGCTGGACAAATAAGCTTGCATGTTTTGCACATCGTACCTGGGTGCGTCAAGCTTAGGCACGTTATCGTCCAGATAATGATCAATGCCAACCAAAAGGGCGTAGTTTTTCTTACGCATGCTGTTTTGTTTTTCCTGCGTTGCAGATCTGCAACGCAGGAAACCTAATAAACTATTCCAAATCTTCAAGCGAGGCATCAGGGATAAAGTCTATACCTTCAATAGCTCCCACTGGGGGGGGTGAATCTGCTGATTTGGCTTTGATTACTACATTCCCCAAGAACCAGGCTTTCGATACTTTACCCATCTTGAAAAGTGGAGTAAGTTTATCCTTGGCCAAAAACTCCATAATCGACCCCGTCTTCTTAAGGGTGGTGATCCCCAATTTGGCATCAGCAATGTCCAGTTGGGCTACCTTGTCTACATTTCCGCTCAGGGTGATAGCAGAGCCCTTATCTTGAGCAATGATGATGGAACCAGATTCCACTTGCACCAATTCCATGATCACGGCCCGGTTCTTCCATTTTTCGGGGTTTTCTTTGTAGAGGTTTTTAATTTTTTCGGCGATCTCCCCCTGTTTTTTTATGCGGGAAATTTTGTACTCCTTGGTTTTGAAGTGTACTCCGAATTCGCTGTTGAATTTAATTTCAATCTGAGCTTTTCCTACTCCATCAAGGGTCGCATTGGCTTCAATTTTAGTTTCGCTCGTACCTGTGGAAGAAAAAGACATGTTGTCGTCAGCTTTCACTGCTCCTTCATCAATATCAAAATCAATATCATGATCGGTCAGGTTTTCCCCCTGGTGTTCAAAAACCCCATCCCGGATTATCCCAATATCCCCCAATTGCCATTTATCGTTTGGGAACCAGGTGCCATGATACCTGAGGCGGTTGAATACCTCTTTGTTGTACAATTTTGCAAGTGAATTAGGCATAAGATTTATTTATTAAGGGTTGATAAATTCAAAAAATGCGTCTTTATAATCTGGTTCCTGTAATTCTGGCTCCCTCTTCCATTTTGGGATTCGGCAATACAGTGGTGTGCCGATTATTAGAATCTTTGTATGTGCAATATAAAGTTTTTCTTTTAATAAAATACACCTAGTGAGTGGAATAACCTTAATAATTAGTGAAAGGGGGGAATGAGTCAGTGGAAATATTTTCATAAAATCAGGTACGGGCTTTTGGCAAATTTTCTTAACTTCACTGATGTCACGAGAATCATATCTATGTCCAGTAAACGTCCAATATTTATATGTGCCTTTGCGAACGATGAACAGTACCGACTCCAGCTTGAAAAAGAGGAGGGAGAAATCAGGCGTGCTCTGCAAGGTTTGGATGGACGAGGCGATATTGAATACAAAAATATAGGCCAGACAAAACTGGAAGACTTATTTGATTCCTTAGCCATTTACGACAATAGAATTTATATTTTTCACTACGGCGGGCATTCTGATCAAAAAGGGCTGGACTTAAAGGATAGGAGCCTAAAGGCAGAAAGTCTGGCCGGAGTGCTGGGGCGACAAAAAAAGCTTAAGCTGGCCTTTTTAAATGGTTGTGGGAACCACGAGCAAGTCCATATTTTACAAAAAAATGGCGTCAAAGCCGTCATCGCCACCCATGCTAAAATTGGTGACGAGAGGGCTACGCAGTTTTCGGAGCGCTTTTACAGCGCTTTAGCCAGTGGACTTAGCATCGGTAAGGCTTTTGATGATGCTGCGCTTTTTGTAAAAAATGACGCTGAAATTGACATTGTCAAAGAATTATACCGCGGGCTGGACCTAGATGATACCGGAGAAGGTTCAATTTTTCCATGGGGGCTTTATGTACATGATGAAACAGTATTGGACTGGCACATCGGTATGGTGGAAAAGGAAAGGGAATTAGAAGCCCTTGACCAACTTCGCCAGGCTTCCTCGAAACGATACCAGTTATTCACTAGCTCGGGTGGGCGTTTTCAACACCTGAAAATTGATGAAGCCATTCTGGCGGGTATTCAGGGCGTTCAAACTTCTGGCAGAGCCTTAATTGATGCCAATGTTGAGCTGAATGGACAAACACAATCCCTTTTGCAAAGCATCAAGGAGGTGTGGAATGCTGTTTGCCCCCATGTCATGTTGGTAGGTAGTGGGGGGATGGGCAAAACCGTTTCGTTGCTGGATCTATGGAAACACTTTTTAGGGGTAGGGGAGGGGCATACTTGTGTTCCCCTATTTATCCAGCTCAATGAATTCAACAACTACTCCGGGAAAGATTTTATTCGCAATTACATCCTGGCGCACTACGCAGCTGTAGACATTGACTTACTGGGGAAAGCCTCATCCAGCAATACAACTGAGCCAACCCAGCCCAAGGTGCTTTTGCTACTGGATGGCCTAAATGAGGTTACAGCAAGCAGCAGCGAACTGCTGATGGAAATCAATCGCTTAAAAGTGCGAGAAGATTATCCAGGCGTACAATTAGTGTTGACTTCACGTACAGACCTGCGGGATTCTTACCAATGGCAATCCTTTCATTTGCTTGCGCTAAAAAATTTGAGTGATGCTCAAATCAAAGCGTACCTCCAAAAAGACTTACCAAGGGACCCCAAATTGTTGGAGCTGATCCGCAACCCAATGATGCTGAGTATTTATGCAACGCAGAGTGAATTGCCTAAAACATATCTTGAAAAGGGGCTACTCAAAAAGGAAGTTACCAGTACAGGGGAACTACTTTTTAATGTGGAGGCTATTCAACGCATCAAGATCGAGGAGAATCACGCCATCTTACTCTCAGAGCAATTCAAGCAACGCTTTGTATTGGAACACTTGTTGCCCTATCTGGGGTGGGTCATGCAACAGGCTGGAGCGTTTTCATTGAAAGAGGAGGAACAAGGCCAAAGTCCTGGTCTCTTACCCTTGTTGGCAGGACTAAATGAAAAGCTGCTCAGCCGCGATTTTTTTCAGGTGTTCAAAGAATTCCGGAAACTGGGTCGGGAAGCGCTACAACAGAAGGAAGACTGGGAGCTACTGGAGGTACTCATTGACCAGATTTGTTGTCAAGCGTTATGTCTGCTGGTGCTGGAAAATGGCAGTTATCGCTTTTTGCACCAGAATTTTCGGGATTATTTTGCTGCTCGCTATGTGCAAAATGAGATTCATATAGCATTACAGCGAAAAGTGTTTCCTGAAACATTCAAACAGAGGCCACTTGATTTTTACGTGCGGCAAATGCTGGGGGAGCTGGAGGGGGAGCATACTAATAAATTAAAATGGATTGAGGCAGAAAAGATGTGGCGCTGGAGTAAGGGAGAATTCTTTCTAATGAATAATTTATCTAAATTGCTGGAACAGTGTCGGGGTGTTTTTGACGAGAATCAACTAGGATATACCATCTGGAATTTGTTCACACTTTGGAAAGAAATGCGTGGTGAGTATAGTGGGGCAGATTTACGAAAGTTGAATTTTCAAGAATTTTCAATGAATGGCCTTCGTACTTCACGAGAGCATCTTCCCTGTAATTTTTCTGGAACAGTCTTAAAAGAAGAAAATATTTTTTCTCAAGGGCATTTAAGTGTGATTAAATGTGTTTCATATAGCCCTGATGGAAATCAGATCATCAGTGGATCAGAAGATGAAACAATTAAAGTATGGGATGCACAGACTGGACAGTGTCTGTTAACATTGAAGGGGCATTCAAGTTTTGTCAATTGTGTGGCTTATAGCCCAGATGGGGAGCAAATTATCAGTGGATCGTTGGACAAAACTGTTAGGGTATGGGATACACGTACAGGAAAGTGTCTTTTAACATTGAATGAGCATTTGGACGGTGTCAATAGTATGGCTTTTAATCCAGATGGAACACGAATTGTTATTGGATCGCATTCAGTTACGATATGGGATGTACGAACAGGACTATGTCTTTTGACATTGGTTTCCATGGATATTCACAGCATGGGGCACCACAGCGTAGCTTTTAGCCCAGATGGAGCGCGTATTGTCAGTGGATCATGGGACAAAACTGTTAAGGTATGGAATGCATATGCGGGGCACTGTCTGTTGACATTGACGGGGCATTCAAATTTTGTTGATAGTGTTGCCTTTAGTCCAGATGGAGAGCGCATTATCAGTGGATCATGGGACAAAACTGTTAAGGTATGGAATGCACATACAGGACAGTGTCTTTTAACACTGATGGGGTGTTCAGAGAATATTAATAGTGTTGCCTTTAGCCCAGATGGAAGTCGAATTATCAGTGGATCGCGGGCAGAAACCAAGATATGGGATGCCCAAACAGGCAAGTGTCTTTTGACTAACAATTCGAGCGGAATTAACTGTGTTGCCTTTAGCCCAGATGGAAGCCGAATTATCAGTGGAGGAGTCGACAACAAAGTTAAGATATGGGATTCTAAAACAGGGAACTCCCTATTGACTTTAGGGGAATATACAGGTGAGTTAATAGATGTTTTTTTTAACCCAGATGGTAGTAGAATAGCATTTAATTCAGGTGCTGGTAATGTAAAGTTTTGGGATGTCTATAAGGGTCGATGCATACTTATTTTGGAAGGGCGATCGTACTTTCCCAGTATTGCCGATAGCCCAGATAGGAGTCGTATTGTTAAAACAAGATATTCTGATAAGACAGCTAAAGTGACAGATTCCAAAACAGGTAAAATTCTCTTAACTTTAGAAGGCCATTCAACCTATGTTTGGAGGGCTGCCTATGATCCAGATGGGCAGCACATCGTCACCAGCTCATTCGACGAAACCGCCAAAGTATGGGATGCCCATACGGGGCAGTGTTTATTGACCCTTACAGGCCATGCTAATGGAGTCACAAGTGCAGTTTATAATCCAGATGGAAGTCAGATCGTAACTGGATCGTTTGACAAAACTGCCAAAGTATGGGATGCATATACTGGGCAGTGCTTACTAACCCTTACAGGCCACAGTAAAGGAATCATGAGTGTGGCGTACAACCCAGATGGAAGCTGCATTGTAAGCGGATCGAGTGATAAAGAAGCCAAAGTATGGGATGCCCATACTGGGCATTGTCTATTGACTCTGACAGGCCACACCAAAGGAATCACTACTGTGACCTATAACCCAGATGGAAGCTATATTTTAAGTGGATCGGAGGATAAAACCGCCAAAGTATGGAATGCCCAAACTGGCGAGAACCTCCAAACCCTCCCCAACATCCCTGGCCTTTTCATCCAAGGCTGTGACTTCCGCAATCTCCACCCCAATTCTAACTTGTCCGAAGAATCCATAGCTTTACTCCGGCAGTATGGGGGAATATTTGATGATGAAGATGCGAGGCAATGGGAGGAGTTGATGGAAAGGCATTTTCCCTACCATGACAAATGATTATTCAAGACCGTAAGAGCGCTTCTCGTCCGTTGAAAATTGTAGCAGCTCATAGTGTTTACGACGATCTTCAGGGTGGATGCTTAGGTCTAGTACTTTGAGGACGCCCATTCCAGTCATTGTATAAATCCGGTCATTATACTGGGATAGTCCAAATGATTGAACTCCTTCTATGGTACGGAATCGAGTTTCCTCTTTTCTTTCTACTAAATTCCAAGCAGTTAGCTGAGTTCTTGATGTATTTTGGAATAACAATAAACGGTTGTCGTTGCTAAATCGCTCCTCAGAAGCATAGGGAAAAGAAATAGTGGGCTGATTGGTCTCCAATGAAAGGATGTTCAAGAAGGGCGTTTTGTTGGTGTTTGTATAGTATGTAAAATATTTTGGGTTGCTCTGATTTTTTGCAAAAAAATAACATCCAGTAATAATTTGGGGCTCTTCTCTTGTATTTAGCCTAAGTGTTTTCAAATAGGATGTATCATCAGCCTCGGTTAAAAAAGCAAAAAACTGGTTTTCAGTATTGTAAAAATATTCATTTACACTCGCATTTGGAAAAGAGCGAAATGCAAGTCCAGTTTCAAGAGGTAAAACATTCAAAGTCGTAGGTAAACCTTTTTTTTGCGTATAATAAATAACATATTTTTCATCTGAAGTAAAATCCATTTGATATATTCCTACGCGATCATCAATTATAGAATTTGCTTGTATTTTTTCTTTCCTATTAAGCATCAAAATATTTATTATTTTTCGTTTACTTTTAGGCTTGTTTATTAAGTATGGAAATTGATTATTTACGCTAATGCTATCAGTTAACATTTCTGTATGAAGAAAAGCCGAAAAGACCTCGTTTGAGGCCAAAGAGAACACATGTAAGTGCCTAAACAGATTTTTATTGGCAGTAAAAATAAAATACTGACTATTGGGGCTAAAGCGAATGGCATTAAAATCACTATCTCTAAATTTCCAATGTTTAAAATTTTCACCTAATTGGTAGACGTTAAGAATGTTTTTATTTTTTGTTTCATTACTGGTGAATGAAAAATATTTTTTGTTGTTGCTAAAAGCATTTTCCCTTGCAAATTCACTTCTAATTAAAGGTAATGGGAAAAGTATATTTTCATCTATATCCAAGAAATTAGAGATTGTTTTAAACTTACTCTTCTTTTGCCTGAAAGTAATGTAATTATAATTTTGACTTAATTCGAGCGAGGAAACAATGACATCTAAAAAAATTCGAGGCTCTAAATTTTTCTTCAAATCTAAAATATTGAGTGTCCCCTGACCATCCTTAATATCCGTAAAAAGAGCAATGTAATTATCCTTGAAATTCAAAGCAGAGTCCCAGCTTGGGTTCCAAAAAGATTTGCGTAAATTTTTCCCCCTAAAAGATTTAAGCAAAATATTCTTCTCGAGATCAAACACACTAAAACTATCCAAGCCATCTTCAGATTCCGAAAAGAATAAAAGTAGTTTTCCATCTTTAGTGAAATAAAATTCGATAGCCTCTTTTGTGAGGATTTGTGGTAGCTTATTTTTACCTAACTCTAACAGGTTTAGCGCTCTTTGATTTCCGTCAAAATTCGTGTAAAACGTAATATATTTATTATCCGGGCTAAAGTGGCTAAGGTCAAGGGGGTTTTCGCCAGCATGTTCATAAATAAAATTGGCATTTGGAAAAGACTGTAAAAATCCTGTTGAATCTAAGGGCAATACATTAAGCGTTCCTCCAGTTTGACTGGCATTCGAGTAAAATATTAAATACAAGCCATCGGGGCTAAACTGAGGATGGGTGCTTTGAGGAAAAGAAAATAGCTCTTTATCGGTATTCAAATCTAATAAATGCAGTGTACCCTGCTCACTTGTATCTTTATTGTTTAAAAAGGCTATCGCACTATGGTTTTTGGAAACGATCAAATTATTAACATTTTTATAGAGACGAGTGGCGAGGTAGGGTAAAATCGTATCATAAATCTGTTTTGCTTCATGATTGGTCGAATCTTGCTGAAGTGCAGCTTTGCTCAGCAAATATGCCAATCTGCTATCATCTTTTTCTAGCGATTTTTTCGCCTCCGAAACCAAATAACGGGCTTTACTTTCCATCGCAAGCCTTGGTCCCTCGTCACTTATTTTAGTTAGCTCTTGTTCGATCCATTGCTGATCTGCTTCAGGGCAGTATTTGATTGCCAACAGGGCATCTCTAGCTTTTTCATACTCCTTTGCTGCGAAAAGTTTTAAGTAGTGTGCTTTCATTCCTGTATATTCCTTGCCACAAGGTACCGTTTGGGCCTCCAGGGCAAGGCTTAAAAACAAGAGTGTAAACACAAGAGCAATCTTCATAAGTTTGTAGAATTAGTTGGGTTTACAATTTTGGACAAGTTTTTCCAACTCAGCAAAATCCTCTAGTAACTCTGGGTATGAACTTGCAAGTATTTTGGCCTCAGATAAATTTTTGTTAGCCTGATCACAAAATCCAGGTTTGACAAATGCGCGAATTGCCTTCTCCAGGTTTTCGAAATTGAGTTTAGCTTTGGCCGATTGTTCTTTTTTTCGCGCTAATTGTTCCTTTTTAAAGTTGTAGAGCGCCATTCTGGTTTCAGCTTCTTTTTGGATATTTACCACTGAAATAGAATCAGCAATTTTTCTCTGCCTCTTTTCATTTTTGGCAATAGAATCCGCAAAATACCGTTGTCTAATCTCTTTCTTGGCAATTGAATCTGCAATATTTCTTTGTTGTATAGTTTTTTCTTGTTCATTTTTGATTTGAACGGTTTGCCTAAAAGCAAATACAGCTACTCCAGCAAATACAATGGCCGCAACCCACGCTCCAATGCTGATCCACTGTTGTTGCCTTTTTTTATTCTCATGATAAGTTTCACTAGCCTCAATAAATTTTTTGGCATTATCCTCCAATCTCTTCAATTCCAGGTTTTTTTTAATCAGCTCTAACTCACCAATACTAAGAAAATCGGGTGATTTTGGAGTATGGCGTTTCAGGTTTAGTTGAATGATTTCTTTAGCCTCTCGTTGTGCATTCTCTTCTGCACTAAATTTGATAAAGACCTGCTCTGCCAATCGATCGTGGACAATCTCAAATCGTTCTTC
This sequence comes from Saprospiraceae bacterium, assembly GCA_027486765.1. Lineage (GTDB taxonomy): Bacteria > Bacteroidota > Bacteroidia > Chitinophagales > Saprospiraceae > Haliscomenobacter. The sequence continues at coordinate 9,566 of JAIXOO010000328.1, read as the reverse complement.
CTCGGTTTTGGCAAAACGCAGCCGATCCAGGATACGAATATCCGGTTGAGCTAATTCAGTCAGGTATTGGTTCAGCAATTCAGGGTTAATTGTGGTACGTCCAAGCTGCAAATCCTGAAAAATTTCAGTAGCACTACGATTTTGTTTGGTCCCTTGAGGCGTCACCATTTTGAACAAGATCTGTAATGCGCTAATGGGGGCTTTATCTTTTTGCAGAATAGTAGCGATACGCTGATTGACGGTATGAACTTGCCGATCCAGAAATTCCGCCAGCACATTGGGCAATTGGTTGGCCAATATCAATGCATCATCAAATAGAATATGATCTCTATTCACTCCTGCGTTGATCCTTTTTAGATCTTGATGGTACAGGCGATCCAAATACACCTGAAGGGTAGTTAAGTCGATCTCTGAACGGTCATCTGGGAGGTTGTTCAGAATTAAAGTCGGGGCATTTTTATCGATTCGAAATTCGGGATAAGTAAGGTAGGGGGTGGCCAAGGTTTTTGTTACTACCTCTTTCAATTGCTTTTGCCGCATTTTTTCAACCCGAAAGCGATATTCAAACAAGAAGGGCAAAGATTTTTCGTAGCGGTAAAAATGGGCGATGTATTCCTCGCGGGTAGAAATGATCAGTTTGCAAAATAGGTCTTCCTCAAAAAGCCGGAGTTCCTGGAGGGCAGCAAAAAAAGCCTTTTGTTCTTTCAGTTTACCGAGGGTGAAAATCTCCTCAAATTGATCCAAAATTAAGTATACTGGGACATAAGCGATGCCAAACAAGGCTTTGATGAGCTCGCGCAAAGGAAGCTTATCGGAAAGTGTTGGTGTTTTTCCAGGGAAGCGCAGTTGGTAATGTTTGAGGTATTGTTCATTTACTGCTTCCTTTATGGAGTCAATAAAATTGTGGTTGCGCCGCACAAAAACAGGCAACCAATCGCGGGGTGAAATCATTCCTGGTAGGCCACAGCGGATGAGGCTCGTTTTGCCAGTACCCGAAGCGCCGTACAGCAATATAAACTTACTACGTTTGAGTGTTTCGGTGAGCTGTCGTGTTTCATCTTTCCGGCCAAAATAGATGTGCTGATCCCCCTGTTCATAGGGTTGCAGTAACTTAAATGGGCTGGTGGCAGGAAAAGGGATCATTGAATCGCAAAATTTTCGTTCAGCTTGATCAGCTGTTGGTGGATCACGCTAAATCTTCGACTATCTTCTGTTTTTACCTTCAAGGCCTTGGCAAAGACAGCACCTGAGAACCGGATTTTCAAGTACTGGTCTTCCTTATACAGGTATTCATGGTTTACATCTTCGTCCAGGTATTCGTAAATATATCCCCCATCTACGTTTTGATGTTTCAAAACGTAGATCACTGGATGATGAGTAATGTTATCTTCGATGTAGGCACTTCTATCGATGTAAAAGGGAGAAAGATTGATAGCATCTGCTAAAGGGTCGGCCTCGCCCTCTCGGATAGGTACCATAAGGATACAGGCATTGTCACTAGCGATCTCCCTTTGCGTACGCAATAATTTCAATTCGCCGAAGGCAAAATGCAAGGACATGGTTCGATGCACATAAGGCGTTTTTAATTCCAGGTACCTTATCTTGTCAACCAAAACCGAACGTACGGTGTAGAGTCGAAATTGAGTCAGCCATAACGATGCACTTAAAAAATGGGTATAAATGGTTTCCGCTTGCAGGCAGATATCTTCTAGGCCATCAGGTTTTCCAGTCCGGATCAGCACCAATTCATTTAGACGCTCCGGTGAATCATCTTTTTGGAGTGCAGCTTTCAATTCTTCCATAAAAAGATAAGCATTATTCAACTCCCCATCTACAGCTTCAAGAAATGTTTTCAAATGTTGTTTTACGCCAGAGCGATCTACACGCTTATCTTTTTGTAAGGCAAAGTATTTGCGCAAACGCCACACAAAGTCTACCGTACGCTCGGTATCTGAAGGAACTAAAGGGAGAACCTTGACTTCCTCTGTGCTCAAGGTGTTTCGCCGGAGTTCGTCCCATAATGTAGACAGAGAAAGATAAGCCATGAAGCGGGTCAATTCATGATAGGCACTGATTAGTTCACGTAAGCGCTCAATTCCAGGAAGGTACATGCTGTTTGAATCGTCGAGAGCAAACAATCGACGTAAGTGAGTACCGATGGTCCAGGGTAAACGACTGATGAGTACCACTAAAGGATCACCTTGGCGCTGTATTTCTTCCTGGGCATCGGGGAAGAGTTGTTCAAAATCATACACCAAGTCCATCACACATTCTGAAGCTACTGTTTTCACATTGTCCAGAATATGACGAGGAAGCTTTATTTGTGGGTTGATTTGAAAATTCTCGATGTTGTTTTTCAGATTTGGCTTTGGGTATAAGCCCCAAGCCAAACCTGCCTCCTTTGGGTCTTCGTCTGACAAATCCAGTCCACGAATTTCAATATTCTGCTGATCCCCTCCTGGATCGCTCAAAAGGAAATTTTTAGCTGCCAGGAAAGCTTGCTCCAGGGTTTTGCCTTCCATTGCCCAGGTTTTGTAAAACATAGCGGCGAACTTGCGGGCAGATAAATCACCTATTTTACAATGGGTTGCCATAACTGCACTGATCCCTGCCTGGTGTAATTGAGCAATCAAACCTTTGGATGCGCAACCATTGAGGAATACAAAATACAGGGGATTAATTCCGGTGTCTTCAGGTTCGGCCATACCCATTAACCCAGCAATGCCCCGAATATGTCCGCCACCTTCTAGGAAAAGTTCTGTTTGGCTGGCATGACCAGCGTAATGGAATATTTTGATGTTTTGTTGCTCGCGGGTGAAGACCTCAAAAACATCCTCCAAGTTTGCCGCCCGATTCGATATAACTTTCCAGATTCCTCTTTCTTCCAATGGTCGAAGGGCATCTTCGATGGCTCGAATTTCCTCCACCAATTCGGGCAAATAGGGGGTTGTATGGGCGGCGGTGAGGAGGATGGTTTGCATAGGGTTGGGAAACTGGAAAAATTTGTAATTGATTGGAGGGTCATATAGTTTGGTGCCCCAAGCGTAATAACCTGCAATATAAATCAAATATTTTTTTTATTTTTACATGCAAGACCTGTTAATTTATTATGGAAATGAAAAGCCATGATCGTGGGCTCGATTTAGAAATAGATTCTCGATATCCCAAAGGGAAAAATTACCTGCTACGTGCAGCCAACCTCCCAATTTTAAAGGTAATGATACAGGGTTTCGGCTTGTGATGCCGATTGAAGATAAGAAAAAGTGGTCACAACTTGATACGTGCCACCTATTAGATTGTTTGAACTTTGGGCAGGCATAAATCCTACCCAAAGTTCAAACACAATTCTTCCTAGTTTACTTTTTTTGCAACTGGTTTTGTCATGTTTTGACGTACAAGATCTTTTGGGTCAGTCGATTCCATTCTGTGTTTATTGGCAGACACATCTGTTTTGATTGTCTTACAAGGAGTCTTAGAACAATCGTAAGAAAAAACAACCCCTTTGTTACCAGACCCAACAACAATAGCATTGACCCAATCTTTGTCTTTAGAAAACTTGAGCATCTTTGGATCGCTAAAAATGGCATCTTTACTGATTGCTTTGTTTCCGATCTTAATATTGGCTTTTTCAGTCCAACGGCAAACCTGGTATTTAATGGTTTGCCTTGGGGGTGCCGGAGGAAGTTTTGGGTTTTGCGCCGCTAAGGCCATCAAAAAGAAAAGACAAGCAAGTCCAGAAAACAAACATTTGACGTTCATACAATTTGAGTTTTAGTTTATAAAAATTAAGGTTTGATGATATAAGCCTCGGGGTTGTATCGCGACCTAATGACATTGATCATGTTGTCTAGCTCAGTCAGAGACCGGGCTGTCACCTGAATGCCAACCCGGGTAAATGCTCCATTTTGAGCCATATAAGGTTTATAGCCTTCAGCAATGACCCGACTAAGGGTATGATCTGCGTTTTGTTTTTCAATGAATGCCCCAACTACAATCACTACTGTCTCATCCCGCGAGAAATCAAGGTAAGCGTTTGGATTTGAATTATTTGCTCCATATTCATGAGGAACCATCAAATCGAAGTTATTCCCTTTAGTTATGGGAGGGCTCTTGTATTCATAAGAAGCCGGTACGTTTGTTCCCCCCCTAGCAGAATATTCATAATCTCTTGGTCGCTCTTCTGGCTCAAAATTAGGGTCAAAGCTTGCATAACTTCCCAAGACATCATAACTTTCAGAAATGATCTTAGAGCCCACACATTTGCCCCGAATGTAAATGGTGGTTTTAGATTTATGATTAAAAGCAATAATAAAAGCATTATAGCAGTTGGTAAATTGAACTTCAGCGAGGTTGTTAAAAGGCTGATCACGATAAACGGAGTGCCCTTTGATCATTGTAGTAAGGTCATTTATTTTCAAAACAGAATACATATAGGACCCAGACTGAGCAAAAAGGCTCAGTAAGCTAAGATACAAACAGTAAAATGCTCCTATCCTTTTCATTTGTATTTTTTTATTCATTCAGAGTCTTGTACAAATGCGTTCTCGAGTTTATTCAAATCATATCAGTCAATACATCAAATCCCATTGCCTTACCCATCCATCGTTGCAAGCGCTAAACAAAGATTTTCCGTCAGCAGAGAACTGTAAATCCAAGATAGCTTTTTTGGGATAGTGTTGTAGGGTCCGGATTGGGACAGGTTTATCATTGATCAAGCGATAAACCCTGGCGAGCCCTCCTTCACCACCAATGCAAAAAGTATTTCCATCAGGCGCAAAAGCCACAGCATTGATGGCCTGAGCACCCGTTTTATTTTCGCTAAACAATTGGGTTTCCCCTAACATGTTCCCTTTTCGATCGAAAATTTTGGCTTTGATTCCCCATTCTCCAACCAGTAGATACATCCCATTGGGGGAAAGTGCTAAACTTTTGATCGACTCTATTCCATTCGCTTGCAATTTAAATTGTTTCACTCCATTACGATTGTACGCCCAGAGTTCATTTTTCACCCCAACTATCCAAAGCCCATCGGGGCTATATACAATACCCATCACGGCTTCACCTTGAGGGATTACCTGTTTTTGGCCTGTTTGGAGTTGCCATAAGATACACTGACCATCCTCCCCTCCAGACATAAGTTGTTTTCCATCTGAAGAAAAAGCAAGCTGAGTAACCTTGCGCTCATGTCCTTCTAACTTTAGGAAAGGTTGGTTCGATTGAAAACCCTTCCAAATATAAATGATCCCGTCTTTACCCGAACTAGCCCAAGTATTGCCAAGTTTGCACAATGCGTTAATACCTCCATTGTGTTGTTTTAGTTCCAGCATTTTTTTACCATTCCGGGCATTCCAGATCGAGATGCTGCGAGGCTCATTAAACAAAAGCCGTTTCATCAAAAGATTGACATCAATATTTGGATCATTCATGAGTTCACCTATATCATTCTCCCCCTGATCTGAACCCGTTACAATCACTTTAGCATCATCAAAAAGGAACATAGCAGAGGCTCCATTTTGATGTGGGCCAAACCTCGTGATTACTTTTGATTCGGTTTTCCATAGCCGCACCATTTTATCCTCACTAGCTGAGGCAAAGTATTGGCCGTCAGCGGAAACAGCTATATCAGAAACAAACCTTTTATGCCCCCGGTAGGTAGCGTATGGTTTGCCAAGGGGAGACCACGATTTGATGGTGTAGTCTTTGCTGGCAGTGAAGATCCGAGAACTATCTGCCCAGACAACCCGGTTGATTCGTTGATCATGCGCCTGAATGCTGAGTGCCTGATTCCAGAAATACATTTGCCCATTGCGATCAACCGAAATGGCAGCGCCATCGGGAGCAAAGAACGCAAAAGACAACACTTGATCATAATGGTGTGTTTCCGTGCGTCGCAAGTGTAATGTCGGGTCATAGATGGCTATCCGACCATTGGCAAAACCCACCCACAGCATTTTGGTCTTTGGGTTTTCTCCCATGGCACTTATTTCTGCATCAGACTGGAAGCGGATGCTTTGGAGCGGTTTTTTCAAATTAGAAATATCCACTTTATTTATACGATAAACGTCTTGATCCAAATTTTCAGCGTAGAACAAATATTGGCTATTTACACCAAAGGTAAATTGCCTCACGATGCGATCGCTGACCTGCGCTCGACTGAGTTGCTGCAAGTTTTGGGCATCCAAAAGCGTCAAATATCCGTCACTATCACTATATACCAGCCACTTCCCATTGGGTGAGAGCTGACAAGTAATTAAATTATCAATCCTTATGCTGTCTAACAAAGTGCCACTCCAACGCCAACGATAGATGGCATTGTGAGACCAGGAATACACCCATTGTGGAGGAGCACCAGGAGGTATAGCCACACCTTTGACTTGTTCAGCATGAACCAACGAAGACAGGTAAAATTCGTTATCGGAATAAATTTTATTAAATGCAGTAATGGCGGCCCAATTGTTTGGTTGTAAAACAGCTGCCTCTTGAACAGCCTCTAAGCCCGCCTTTGCATCATTGTTTTCAAGCAATGCTTTTGAAATTAAAGATGCGACTTTTTGGTTGTGTTGACTGATGTAAATAAAAACGCTGGAAACTATGATCGTTATCAAGGCAATGCCAAGCCCAATAAAAAGGCTTTTCCTTCTCCGGGCTTTATTTTTGTGCTCAAGTGCTTTTTTGCTTTTTTGATAAAATTTCAATACCTCGAGATCAAGCTCTAGATTTTCTACCACATCCTCTGCCTCCAGGAGCAATTTGGGGCTAGGCCAGTTTCTTCCATCGCTTTCCAGGTATTCGAAATGGGCATTTTTCAGCCTTAGGATTAGCCCATGGGCACGCCTTTGCTCATCACTACGCTCTTGCTCAATTAACAGTGCCAGGCTATCATGGGCCAATTCAAGTGTATTATCCTCCAAGCGGAGCAAGCGGTTCTGGCATAGGTGATCTATGGCATAGGTTAAGGCTGCTGGTGGCAATTTTTTTGACAATACTGCCGTATTTATATCTTCTAACAGGATTTGTCCCTCTTTGCGTTGGTAAGGCCTAGGTTGTTTTGTACCCTGTTCACTTACGAAAAGGTCCAAAATGATGCGCACTGACTGGGCTGGTATGCTTGGCCCAAAACGTGCTTGCAGCTGCGATTGTAAAAGTTGTTCTTGTTCATTGAGAAAAAGAGCAAATACTTGTTGGAGGTTACCAAACTTTTCAATCTCCTGAGCTGTAAATTCAAGATGGGGATACACTGCGGGAGTCTTACTCATTTGTGTTTGCCAATGATCCCTTTCTTGTGATGTTGGATAAGTATTTTTAAAATCTTCACGCCAAAGCATGTCTAAATAGACCTGAAGGTATGGCAATTGAATTCCTGATTTCCCTGTACTGATTTGGGCATAAATATGATTGAGATCAAGCTCTGGATTGTTCAATGTAACGCAAAAATTCTCTAGTGATTTTCCAATGACTTCTTTTACCTTTTTGTAGTTCATATTTTCCAAGCGAAGGCGAAAATCGTAGATACTAGGGATTACTTGTTCCATTTCGTACAATTGGCCCATGAATTCTTCCCGCATTATAATTAAGATTTTACAGGAAAGTTCGGCATCAAGAATGCTGCGAATAGAGCGGGCCAAGGTCAATTGTTCTTCTGTATTCCCAAGAATAAACAATTCCTCGAACTGATCCATAATCAGATAAACTGGCCGTAAAAACTGGCTGTATAACAAAGCGATATTGTCCTTGATGTCATTTGTTTCAGAGCGTACCTCCGGCGGTAATGCATTAAGGACAGTCTGCTGAATTGAGGCGTTAAAATTTGTTCCCCTGCGAATAAAAAACGGTAGCCAATCCGGTCCTGTAAAGCGGCTCGCTAAACCACATTGAATCAAACTGGTTTTTCCGGTTCCGGAAAGCCCATGAACCAACAGCAATGGTGTTTCGAAAGCCATATCATAGAGCGCTTCGATCTCATCGTCGCGTCCAAAAAAAACCGCACGGTCTTTCAGCTGGTAAGCATCGAGAAATTTGAATGGACTTTTCATAAGATATTCCTCATTGGTTGGTGAAACAATAATTTAGCAAAAGCATCAAATTGAGCTCCAATGAGTTGGTAATTGTCTTTGGGGTTGATCTTGAACGGTAGTGAGTCCTGTTTGAAAATATGGCGGAACTCGTAATTGTCTAAGGTTTGAAGGTATCGTTCAAAGAAATAGAGTTGCGGGATTTTGGCTTTGGTATCTTCAAATGCATTCCGGTCGATCACAAAAGGGCTCAAATTCAGGAATTGATAATTGCCCTTACCCGTTTTTTTAATCAAAATAACCGAAGAATTGTCAAGTACTTGTTCCAGGTCTTCAATTTCTTCAGCCAAGCCCCCCAAACGCATTTCAAGCTTAAAAATTCTGTGTTTGAACCGTGGACTTTGTTGATGTCGGTACTTCATTACTTCAATATTTTTGATTGAAGTCAGGGTATAACGTGCTACGAAGCCAACGTACGACATGAATTTTGCCAGGTGTTCTTCTGCAGACACACAAGCCATTTTAGCCTGATTTTCGCTCATTTCATCTTTATGAGTGGTCAAATCTTCAAAAAAAAGAACAGCCTGACTAAATGCCGTATTTTCTTGAATAAGGTCTTTTAAATCGGCAAGTTCATCTACAAAATAGCTTTGTTTTTGTGCATCCAACAAAAGTCGTATACTTCGTATCAAATCGACGTAATTCATGTAAGTACTCTGTTGTGAATCCGAGAGAAGCGCTTCACGTAGCAAGTTTTTAGTGGGTTGTGAGATTTCAAGTTCGGGATTTTTTGCCAGGATTTCCCATAGTTGAGCCAGCATGATAAATCCCATCAATTCCTGTGTAATAAAAAATACCCTGCATAACTGATCCAATCGATGTTTTCCGGGTTGATCATAAAAAATATCATCCGAACCTGTATTTTCTACAAGAAGTTTACGGACCATCTCACTCATGGGTTGAGGCAAAGCTTTAAGAATTTCTTCTCGTTTGGCGATTTTGCTTACAGCCCGACCTTCTTTTTCCTGGAGCAACATATTGGCTACTTCGGGGCAATAAGGCATCAGGGCAAGCATTAATGCATGGATTAAAGTAGCATTTGGTTGATAATCATTGGGGATTTCGATGCTTGCATCATTAGACAGGCGCCATTTTGCTTCTTGTTTTCGCTGATCTAAACCATAAAACCCCCAACAAGCCTTAACATCCCCATTTGATTCAAGATCAAGATTTAAGCCCCTGGGGATGTCCAATTGATCATCCATGGCCAAAATAACACCACGTGCCTTATTAAAAGCGCCTTCTACCGTATTGAATGACACCAATGAACGATAAAAACTAATAGCGAATTCGGTGGCTTTTTTATCGGATATTGGGAAATGAGTAGCAATTACCAGAGGAATTTTGAGTTTCTGGAGGTCTTTAACATATTTATTAGAGCGTATCTCAAAACTCAGAGTTGACATAATGGTTGATAAATGAGATATTTAGGTCCAAAAAGATGGACTTAACAGATATCCAATGGGCAAAACTAGAACCAATATATGAAAAGCC
>JAIXOO010000208.1 GCA_027486765.1 Saprospiraceae bacterium | reverse complement strand
TCGAGTTCAACATGGTATTGCTGGGATAATTTTTGCAAAACGTCCAAATCGCTGATCGACAAGTTTTCGCGATGCTGGTACAACTCCAGGGCAAAATAACGCGAGAAGTGATAAAGGTTGTCTACAAAATTATTGCCCTTGTTCCGAATGTTGCGCTCCCGCTCCAACCAGCGCTGGATGATCTGAGCGTACACTTGATAGGAGTATTGATAATTGGGCGCTTTTTCCACCAAAAAATCAATGTAGCTCAGGATCATGGGCCGAGCCACCAGCTCTTTGTACTCTTCGATGAATTGCAGGCAGTTGCGGTAACGCCGACTGAAGCGACCAAATTTTTTGCGCAAAAAAACCTTGATCTCATCCTGTTGCAAAGGCGAAATGTAGCGCGTCACGATGCGGCGTGGCGCCCGATTGGGCGACATGCTGGAAAAAGGCAAGGCACTGGGAATGTCCTCTTCCCGGGCAAAAAACTGGGTGCGGCAGGTGATGACCACCGTTTGAAAGTGGCTGACTTTTTTAAACAGCGCCGCGATGCGTTCATTCGGTTGTTCGATGGCTTGGGGATCTTCATCCAGGCCGTCCAGCAGCAAGATGGTTTCTTTGCGGTCTTCTTCCGAAATTTTTTCAATCTCCTCGTCCACTCCGGCATTGAAGGGGAAAAGGCGGATTTTGTATTTTTTGGCCAGGCGGCGGCGATAAGTATCGTACAGATTGATCATGAAGGTGGTTTTGCCCATCCCCGAATCGGCTAAAACCATAAACACATAATCGTCTTTGTCTTTTTCAAAAATGCGCAAAAAGTAGGGAATCAAGGGTTCGCGGGGCTCAGTATCCCGGTTGATTTCAGTGCCTTCAGTAGGGGATTTGGACTGGCATTGCGTGGGAATGAAATACTTGGTATGGCTCTTGATTTCGCTGGCCGTGTAAAAGGGATGCAGACAGCGGGCCAAGCGACTTTCCTTGCGGCGTTGCATGAACCAGGGGATGATCCAACGAAACGTTGCAAATACCCCACCCGCGATGGTTAAACTGACTTCCAGGAGATCACTCAAGTCCAGACCTAAAAACATGTAGATCTATATTTTGACTGCAAGTTAGAGAAGTTTTGTACGAATTATAAGCGCTTCAGCAAGTCTTGCGCTTTTTGTGCAAACTCCGACTCCGCAGGTACTTGTTGCAAAACCTTGCGGCACTCCGCCTTGTTTCCCTCCTTCAAATAACTCAAGGCCAGGTACCATTGCCCGTAATCCACAAAGCTGGATTCACCCTTGCTGATGTTGGTAAACAGCTCCCGAGCATCTGCATACTTTCCGGTTTCGAGCAAACAAATTCCAAGGTAGAGTTGCGCCTGCAAATCTTCCGGTTTTTCCTGCACATACGCCTGCAACAGGGGCAAGGCTTTGTCGAAGTCCTTTTGATTAAAAGCCGACTCCATCGCCGCCAGATTGTTTTGGGCGGTGTTGGATTTTTCAATCATGGCCAGGGGCGGGTATTGGCCGTATTGCTCATACAAGTTGGGTTGGAAAAGCAAAAACCGAGCTACCAAAACCAATGCGATGGTCGCAGCAAGGCCGATCACCCAACGCATGGTCTGGTTGCGGCGCAAAGGCACGATCCGTCCGGTTTCTTTTGGGGCGGTGTTTTGGAAAAACTCGCTGCCCATATTTTCCAATTGCCCTTTTAGCGCAGCGCGGCGATCCTGTTTGCGCAGGAATTGCTCCATGTCTTTTTGCAAAGCCAGTTCGGCGGCCAAATCAGCACTTTGGTTCAATTCAGCTTCAAAAGCATTTTTGTCGGCTTCGGGGAGTTCGCCGCGGAGGTAACGGTCTATTTTTTCTGTGTTGTTCATGGTTCTTAACTTTTGAATTGTTGGGCAAAAAGCTCCTTCCAGCGGCCCATGCAGCGGTGTTTGCTTTGGTACACCGCATTGGCAGCCAGGCCCAGTTGTTCGGCGATTTGTTCGCTGGCCACGCCCTTGCCCAACAGTGTGAGCAATTCCTGGCATTGTGCCGACAACAAGGCGAAGGTTTTCGTCAGGGTTTCCTGCTTGTGCAGTTCCTGGAAAGCAGCTTCTGATTCCAAACCGGGGTCGTCTTCATCGTTATATCTTTCCTCCTCCACTTTTCTTACGACTGCTTCGCGATTTTTTTCTTTCAATCGGTCGAACCACTTGCGTTTGCAGACGCCAAAGAGCAAGGCACCAAAACTGCTATTGAATTGAACATCAGCCCCACAGTAGCGATCGTAAATGGCCATGAGTCCATCCTGAAATAAATCCTGGGCATCGGCAGCCGAGCCATTGTTGGCTTCTACCCAACGCTGAATCGGTGCAGCGTGCTGCTGATAGATCGCCCGGATCCGCAAGGGGTCTCCGGCGCATAGGGCGAGTAGGTCTTGGTTGTCACTCATCTTGGTGCGGTTGAGGAAGGTTGAGAAGGTTGAGAAGGTTTAGGCTGCCGCAGCGATTTGAACAAGGACATTGTCAACCTCACTGCGGTAGCCTAAACCTTCTAAACCTCCCTCAACCTTCCTAAACTTTTTCTTAACATTTTTTTAACACTTTCTACTAGTAAGATTTTTCCCACCTCGCAGATGTATGGATGTAGGCGGCAAAAACCGCAACCAAGATAACACCTTATTCCATCATCCTGTTAAATCTGCTACCCATGAAATCCAGAATCATTACCCGTTTGCTTTTAATCGTGTTCCTCTGTATCCAGGGGCTGGTGAATGCTTCTTTTGCTCAAACCACTACCGCTGACACCCTCAGCATGGTGGACAAAAAAACCTGCATCCCACCTAAAATTGCAATCATTGACCCCAGTGGCACTGCTACCAACGTGCCCAACACTTCGCCAGCCCCGCCTTTTTCTTATGCCGCCAATTGTCAAACCGACTACCGCATTTGTGCCAAGTTCGCCTGCGCCACTGGTCTGGCACCCACCTATATAACCACCGTAACCGACAAAGACGGAGTGACTGCAAGCTATACGGGCGCAGGAGCCTCCTTTTGTTTCAACCACCAATTCAACAAGGAAGGGGTGCACGTCGTCACGCTGCATTTTTTCTGCGGCAATGTCTGTTGTTACTCGGTGACCTTTTATGTGTACGTCTGCTCTTGTCCCTGTAGTTGTGAAGGTGGCAAACTGGATTACATCAACTTCTCCGCGCCCAATTGGCACGCAATGAAGATTGAATGTGGCCAGACTTACGAGTTTTGCAGCAACAACCAGGTTACCTTTAATGTTGGCTACGATTGCCCTGGTGACTGCCAGGCCAAGTACGAATACCTTGTGAATGGAGTGACTACAGCTACGGGTTCTGGCAATACCTTTTCCCAAGCTTTGCCCAATGTTCCTGGCACCTATGTGATCGCCATCATCATTCGCTGCGGGGATAAGATTTGTTACGAGTGTAAGTTCATCGTAAAAATTGTCAACTGTGAACCCGTGGATTGTTGTGGAAAATGGGAAAACCTGCCCGACCTGATCGGCCCAAACATCAAGTACGAAGACGTTTGTGGCAAAGGTTTTGAACTCAAGTGTGGCAAGTTCCAACTGATTGGCAATTACCTCTGCAAAGATACTTGCAAAGCAACTTACGATGTAACGCTTTATCCAGCAGTTGGCGCCCCCATCGTCATCACGGCCAACGACAACACCCTCAATGAAGTCCTCAACTTCACCGCCAATGGCGCTTACTCCGTAACAGTAGTAGTGAAATGTGGCGGAAAAGTATGCGACAAATGTGTCTTCAAGTTCCAGGTGTTCGGTTGTGCCTGTGAATGCCCTGCCCAAGGTGAAGGCTGGCAAAAAATCCAGATCAATCTGGGTGGCAGCATCACTCCCGTCAAATGCGGGGAAACCATCGCCGCCAAGTGCAACCAAGCCTACTACATCGAAGCGATGTACCAGTGCATCGGCAATGGAAATTGCGCAGCGATCAAGGGTTTTGTGAGTGCTCCCGATGGTACGATTACCAATTTCTCTGGTGCGGGTTCTGTCGCTGTGCCTTATAACTTTACCCAAAGTGGTCTGTATACCGTATCCCTGCAACCTTACTGCGATGGCAAACCTTGCCCACCTTGCCGCTTCTTCATCAAAGTGGAATGCCCTCCGGTTGATTGTTGTGGCCAGTGGGAGAAAAAACCAGCCTTGTCCGGCAATGGTGCCATCTTCCCTGAACTGTGTGGACTAGGTTTCGACCTCAAGTGTGGCAAATACAACCTCAGCGGCTTGTACCTCTGCAAAGCGCCTTGCCAGGCGACCTATGACATTACCGTAACCTCTGCCAGTGGGGCAGTAGTGTACAGCTCCCTCAACGATGCTACTTTGAATGAAACGATTGGTTTTGGCAGCAATGGGGTGTTCCTGGTGCAAATTATCGTGAAATGTGGCGGCAAAGAATGTGCCCGCTGTGAGTTCAAGGTCAACGTACAAGGTTGTGTGGGTGTACCTACGGATATCAACAAAAGTAACAGCCTACCCCAGGGACAATTGCGGGCTTTCCCCAACCCTACCACGGGTCAATTGAATCTGGATTTGCCAGTCAGCTCTGCTGCTTACCAATTTGTACTCCGTGATTTGACGGGCAAAACCGTGCTGCACAAACAAAATGGCAGCAACCGCGAATCCCTGAACCTGGACGAGTTACCCAATGGAACTTATTTTCTGGAGGCCATCTCTACTGAAAACCGATATAAAACTTTAGTTGTCAAACAGTGATTGTTTTTATAATCCCATGAACATTTTTTGATCCCATGTAACAGTGGTGCAGGTCCGCGGGCCTGCACCTTTTTTTGTTTTGGAAAGCAATTACGTCCAAATTTGCAAATAATTAATTACCTCCGGAGCGTGTGGCTTCAATTCATTCAACAGCTCCCCAATCTGGTGGCTGCGGTCTTTTTCACCCCGGTGGGCATTGAAATAATCCTGGAGGCGGCGCTGGAGGGTGTTTTTATCGATGATCTCTTCTTTGTATTGTGCGATTGAGGTGTACCAAAGCAGGGCAGGCACATAGTCAGGGCGGGTTTCGTAGCCTTTTTCCAAATCCAGCAAGCGATACTTGGTGGTTACCCGAATCATCTTTTGAAACTTACGCTGGCTCAACAAAGCCCCCATGTACGCGGTGAAAAAGGTGTGCCAGCGGTATTGCAGGACTTCTTTTTCGTAAGCCGAAAGAAAGGTTTCCGCATAACTCTCGGCATTGCGCAGCATCTGGTTTTGCAACAAACACTTGATGTAAAAAGCCACAAAGCCCACCTTGTTGTAAAAATTCTGGCTGCTTTTCATTTCTGGTGCAGCGTTGCGCATCATGGTCAGGGCTTCCTGGGGTTTGTTGGCGCGCAGCAATACAGCCCCGAGGTTGTTGACGTAAAAAAGGTAGTCGTGGGTTTTGCCCCGTATGGACAGGTAGCCGTAGTGAATGGCCTTGTCAAACTCCCGCAACCGCGCGTGCAACAACATCCGCAAGTGGTAATAATTGAGCAAAATCCGTTTGGAATAAAACTTGCCTTCGCCAAAAATCCGGTCAAGGTAAGCGAATTTTTCGCCCAATAAATCCAGTTTGCGGTAGTTGAAACTGATAAAAGTCAGGCGGACAAAAGCCATGTAACGGGTGTAACCCTCCAATGTCTCATCGTAAAAAATGCGGGTCAGCCACTTTTCCCACTGGATGGATTCGGCGGAGTTTTCGGAGTACTGCTTGACGATATCGAGGGTGGCCTGGTGGAATTGCTCGGAAATCCGCTTGCTGTTGGCGTAGGCTTCCTGGTAGGTTTCCAGGAATTTGTGCACGGTTTCATGGTCGGCATAACGCATTCTGATCAGCAGAAAATGGCGGTATTGCTGGACCAGTTCGTAAAACTTGGTGAAAAAAAAGCCCGGATGTTCATACTGCCGGATTTCGCGCAACAAGGTTTTTTCTTCCTCGGCCTCTATGGCATCCTTAGTGATTTGTCGCTCCAGGGTGCTCATCCATTCGAAGTGGGCATCAACGTCCAGTTCGGTGAGGCGTTGTTGCACCCAGTTTTTGAGGTGGGAGTACTTGCGTTTGTCGATGTTGGGATCGTAGGGGGTAAACTGGTTGATGTGTTGG
Source organism: Saprospiraceae bacterium (assembly GCA_027486765.1). Lineage (GTDB taxonomy): Bacteria > Bacteroidota > Bacteroidia > Chitinophagales > Saprospiraceae > Haliscomenobacter. The sequence continues at coordinate 30,071 of JAIXOO010000208.1, read as the reverse complement.
CAATTGTAATCCACCCGCTCCAAAATGCCGAGCTTCACCTGATCGGCCAATTGCTGCACAGCCAGCAGGTAGTGCGTTTCGTGCGGCAGCAGGGTATTGGCGAAATTGGTGAAGATTTGCAGTTTGTTGCGCATAGCAATCGATTGTTCACAATAGTACAAAATTCCCGTAGGGGCGACCCTTGCGGTCGCCCTTTTAAATAAAAAATTTCATTCCCATTGGCGACCGCGAGGGTCGCCCCTACATTACCAATCCCCCATCCACCGACAAGGTCACCCCATTGATGAACGACGCCTCATCCGATGCCAGAAACAAATACGCATTCGCAATATCCTCCGGCATGCCCATCCTGCCCACCGGCGTACGGCTTTCCAAATCTGCCAGGTATTCTGCTGGGATGGTTTCCACCATTTCGGTCCTGATGAAACCCGGCGCAATGGCGTTCACGGTGATGCCTTTGCGGCCAAACTCCCTGGCCCACACTTTGGTCATGCCGATCACCCCGGCTTTGGAGGCTACGTAGTTGGTTTGACCAAAATTGCCATACAAGGCCACCACCGAAGCTGCGTTGATGATGCGGCCATAATTGCGTTCGCTCATGTAGCCGCTCACCACTTTGGTGCAATAAAACACCCCGCTGAGGTTGACATCGATGACCTGCTGCCATTGCAAGGGCGACATTTTTTTCAGTGATGAATCCCTCGTAATGCCCGCATTGTTGATCAGGATATCGATTTGCCCAAAATCCTGCATGACGGCATCAGCTCCCGCTTGTACGGCATCTAGGTCGGCAGTGTTGACTTTGTAAAACTTACAAGTCATGCCCTGACTGGCCCATTCTGTTGCAAGGGCTTTGCCGTTGACTTCATTGATGTCCCAAATGGCCACGGTGGCTCCTTCTTGCAAAAAGCGCAGGGCAGTAGCTTTACCAATTCCGCTGGCACCACCGGTTACGATGGCTACCTTTTGTTGTAGTCTGTTCATTGATGGGTTTTTAAAAATGTTTTTATGGAAGCACTAACCGTAGCCGCTCCATCCCAAAGCACAAAGTGACCGCACTGTGGCACCATCACCAATTGGCTATGTGGCAGCTGTTGCTGACCCTGTTTGGCCACCGCTTCGACACTGAGCTTGGGGTGCAAAATCCGATTCGGAATCAACAAATCGTCATTGCCGTAGAAGATGAGTGCCGGTATTTTGATTTCGTGCAAACGATCCGCTACGGGTTGCTGCAACATCCCCTGCACACATTTGGGAATCATGTTGCAATATTGGTCAAATTCTGCGGTTTCCCGCATTAACAAGCGATCCTCGTACATAAACCGGGCGTCGGCGGGCATTTTTGCTCCGTAAAAATTGACGTCAAAGTTCCGTTCAATTTGGGCTACAGGAGTGGCCTTAAAAACCGCTGGCGTGACATATTGGGTAAACCAGGCGCGATCGGCTTCCGTAAACGTTTCAAAGCCAGCGGGTGCCAATAAAATCAGTTTTTGCAACCATTGGGGTTGACGTAAGGCTAAGGTCAGGCTGATTTGCCCACCCATGGAATGCCCCACCAGACTGACTTTGCGCAGTTTGAGCTTTTTGACCAGCCCCTCAATACAATCGGCAAAAAAAGCCATGTCGTAGCTCCAATCCCCCCGCCCCGATTTGCCATAACCCGGCAAGTCGACCACAATGCAACGATAATCTTGCCGCAGTTCGTCCACCACTTTTTTCCAGGCGGGCAGGTAACTGCCCAGGCCGTGGATGAAAATCAGCGTATTTTTGCCTTTGCCTTCGTCGGCATAAGCGATGCTTACCTGATTGGGCAAGGTTATTTTTTTGACCGCAAAAGGGTATCGAATGTCTTCCATACTTTTGACTTGCGTTTGACTGTACACAAAAAATGGCATGATGCAGGTGAACCAAAGCATCACAGCGCTTCGTGAATTCATTGTAGGGGAAATTTGGATTATTTTATTTGGTAAAGAATCGTGGCCGAAAAATAATTAATTGTAATCGAGGTAGGTGATCTTTGACTTGTTTTGAAAAATAAGCACTTGGGTTGACTTAAAGCCATTTTTATACATTCTTTTCAAAAAGAGCAAAAAAAACCATCATAAAAAATTGATTGTTAATTTTTTACAAAAATAAAATGCTGTCGATTTTATTGGTAATTTACGACTTGACTTTTCTTTTTACCTTCACCTTGAGTAGAGCAAATACATTGGAAAAATGACTTTGTGATCAAAGGTTTCTTTTTTCCATTGTTTTCATTTTCAGTGTACTATGCATTTTTAAGGCTAAAGCCGGAAAAAGGCTCTTGGTCACAAAACTACAACTGAGTCAAGCTTGACATTGAAGCATCAATCGTATTCGTTTTCAATTGTTTAGAGCGTTTTTTATTCGCCTCTTTGCAAAAAGTCAACCTACCTGAGTTTCTTGATCCCACATCCAGCACATCAATCTCCTTCTAATTTTAATCCCGAAATCATTCATTACCATCAGGGACTTGGTTGAAAGTATATTTTGTCCAATAGCCTGTTCACCATTCATCATTTCAATTCATGCAAAACGCACTCGTTATGAAAAAAGCCTATACGCTCTTGTCGTTGCTGTGCGCGGCGCTGTTTACCTGCATCAGCCTGCAAGCTCAAAATGGAACCATCAAGGGGACAGTAAAAGATGCCGAATCAGGCGAAGCGTTGGTGGGAGCCAACGTAGTCATTGCCGGTACCAGCCAGGGCGCTGCCACCGACGCCAGTGGAATGTACACCATTGCCGATGTTAAACCAGGGGAATACGCCCTGGAAGTTACGTACACGGGTTTCCAAAATTTCAAAAAAATCGTCGCCGTAAAAGCGGGTGAGACCACTACCCTTGACTTTTCGATGGGGGCTGCGGTTTTACTTGGCCAGGAAGTGGTTGTTTCCGCTTCACGCAAAGCTGAAAAACTGACCAACGCCCCAGCCACCATCACCGTAATCAATTCCAAGGCGATCAGCGAATTGCCTTCTTTTAACGTGGCCGAGCTATTGGGCAGACAAAGAGGGGTAGACTACGTACGTTCGGGCGTACTTGGTGTAGGCATCAATGCCCGGGGCTTCAACAGTGCTTTTAATCCCAAAAACTTACAGTTGAACGACAACCGTTTGACGACCCTCATCGCTACTGGCTTGCCCTTGGGTGCATTGAGTACTACCGTGAAGGAAGATGTAGAGCGGATAGAAGTCATCCTTGGTCCTTCCTCTGCACTTTACGGCCCCAATGCCCACAATGGTTTGTTGAACACCATCACCAAAGACCCACGTACCTCGCAAGGAACAACCATCGCGGTGGGGGTAGGCAACCAAAACGTGTTGAGCACCCGTTTCCGCCACGCCAGCAAATGGGGCGATAAATTTGCCTTCAAAGTGAGTGCCGAATACTTGAAAGGGACCGAGTTTGACTACACCGATACCGTTTATTACAACAACACGGCTTTCGACAACAGATTTTTTGGTGGTACGGGCAATGGCTCCAAAATCATCCGGCATAAATCAACGGAGTTGGAACTGAACCGCGACTTCAGCTCCCTGCGGGGCGAAGCTGGCCTTTATTACTCCCCTACCAGTAAGTCCGACATCATTTTGTCTTATGGTCACAGTACCAGCAACAACATTGGGTTGACCAACGCTGGCCGCAACCAAATCAAGGATTGGCAGATCAACTGGTTCCAGTTGCGTTACGTATCACCTCGGTTCTTCGTCCAGGCCTACCAGACTTACTCTAAAACGGAGGACACCTACGCCATGAACCAGCGTACCCAAAACTACTGGTCGTTTAAAGATGCTGGTTTTAGTGAAGAAGAATCTCGTCGTCGTTCTTTTGGTGAGCAGTGGTTCGGCATCAGCCCAACGGTAGGCGTGCCGCTCAACCGCAACTCGGTTTTTAAAGACAATTCCAACCGCACCAATGCCGAAGCACAATACAACAACAGTGTGGCTGGCTTCGACTTCATTCTCGGGGTACAATACCAGCAAGATCGCGCCAACTCCAAAGGAACCTACCTGCTGGACGGAGGCGAAAACATCGAGGTAGCCCAGATTGGTGGTTACCTGCAAGTTGAGCGCAAATTTGGCGAACACCTCAAAGCAGTAGCTGCTGCCCGTTTTGACGACCACGATTTGTACGGCTTCAACTTCATTCCCAAAGCTGCCTTGGTTTATTACAACGACGCCAGTTCCTTCCGCCTGACCTATGGCCGGGGGATCGCTGCGCCAACCATCCTGAACCTGGAAGCCAACATTTTTGGTGGCGTATTGCTGGGTAATAGTACTGGTTATACCTTGTCTGATGGCACCAAAATCCCGGGTTTGAAAGTAGAAACCATTCAAACGGTGGAAGTTGGATACAAAAGCACCCTTGGAGAACGGTTGTTTGTCGATGCGAATGCCTACTACAATACTTCCGAAAACTTCCTCAGCCCATCCATCAACATTGCTACCGGGGGCCGCACGGTTACCCACCGGGGTGATGTGCCCATGAGTCAGGTAGTGCCGGGCACTCCTGCTACTGGTTCGGCTTTGGTCTTGACTTACCTGAACTTTGGTAAAGTTGCCACTTACGGTGCCGATGTATCGTTCAACTACAGCGTTGCAGCGGGTTTATTGGCCACCTTGAACTACTCCTGGTTCAGCTACGACCTGGACAATAGCGATACTGCCAACGATGGCAACCGCGACGGCAAGGTGAACGAAAACGACTTGCCCATCAATACACCTACACACAAGTTGGGTCTAGGCCTGAATTACTCCAAAGGCAAGTTCTTCAGCAGCATCTTTGGTCGTTGGGTACAAGCTTATGACTTCTTCTCCGGCATCAACGTGGCCGCCAAAACCAATCCAGACCTGATCTACGCTGGTTCACCAGTGTACGAAGACCGTCAGGTTGGTCGCAACTTCAACTTTGGCCCGCTCGGTGGATTTTTCAACGTGGACCTGAGCGCAGGCTACCGTTTTGGCAAACTCACCGTAGCTGCGCAGGCAGTGAACCTGTTTGGCTCTGAAGTGCGGGAGTTTGTGGCTTCGCCTTCGATTAGCCGCCTCTTGTCTTTGGAAGTGAAAGTTGATTTACCGAAAAAATAAACTTGAGTAATCTCGAATTTTCAAATAAGCATCACAAACAATAAATGAGCACAAAGGACACAAAGTGAAGCACAAAGAACACAAAGACATGACGTTGACGAGATTTCCTACCCAAAATGAGGGCCAATAGAAACCAAAACTCGGGTGCATCGCTTGTCAAAGTCTCACCTTTGTGTCCTTTGTGCTTCACCTTGTGTCCTTTGTGCTTAAAAATTGTGTCACTTAGTGTTTTTCTAAAAAATTCGGGATGAATCATGTTTCAAACCTGCTAAAAATGCGCAACGCCCGCATCATTTCTACCGGCGCTTACGCCCCGGAGCGTGTTGTTACCAATCAATATTTCAACGACTTATTGGGTGAAGACGTAGCCACCTGGCTGAGCGAAAACGTACACATCCACGAGCGCCGCTGGTGTGCCCCGGATGAAAGTACCGCCGACCTGTGTGTAGCTGCAGCCCAACAAGCCCTGGAGCGCGCCTCCCTAAAACCCGAACAATTAGACCTGATCCTCATTGCTACGGATACCCCGGAATTTGTTTCACCCTCTACCGCGGCGGTGGTACAGGCCCGTTTGGGGGCCAGTAATGCGGGCACTTTTGACATCAATACGGCTTGTGCAGGGTTTGTAACTGCCCTGGACATTGGGGTCAAGTACATCCGTTCCGATGAACACTACCGACATATCCTGGTGATTGGGGCTTATGCCATGAGCAAATACCTCAATCTGGAAGACAAAAAAACCGTTACCCTTTTTGCAGACGGGGCGGGCGCCGTTGTGCTCCGGGCCGATAATGACGAACAGACCGGCTATTTGAGCAGTCAACTTATTTCGCAGGGGCAATACCACGGATGGATGGGTATTTATGCCGGCGGTGCTCGTCACCCGATTAGTGACGCGATTGTGGCCAACCACGATCATCAACTGAAGTTCATTCAAAAATTCCCCAAAACCCTCAACCCGAGCATGTGGTCCCAAATGGCCCAAACCCTTTGTGAGCGGATTGGGGTGACTCCGCAGGATGTTGCTCAGTATTTCATCACCCAAATCAACATCAATTCGATTTGGGATACCCTGGACTTGCTGGAAGTACCCCGCGATCGGGCGCATACCATCATGCATCACTACGGCTATACCGGATCGGCCTGTATTCCCATGGCTTTTAATGATGCGGTAGAAAAAGGCAAAACCAAAGCGGGAGATTTGGTATTTTTCATCGGTTCGGGTGGAGGATTGGCTTTTGCTTCGGCAGCGTTTAGACTTTAAGAAAAGTTGAGGAAGGTTGAGAAGGTTGAGGAAGGTTGAGTATCACTCGCGGTAACCTAAACCTTCTCAACCTCCCTCAACCTCCCTCAACCTGCAACTACAAACAATGAAGGATTGGTTCAGCAAATGGGCGCTTTACAGCCCGGATGAAATTGCGGTAAAGGAATGGGAAACAGGCCGTACCCTCAGCTACGGTGTGCTCAATAAAATGGCCAATCGTTTGGCCTGGTACCTGACTCAGGATCTGGGTTTACAATTGGGTGATCGGGTAGCGGTGTTGGCAGATAGTTGTCTGGAATACATTGTACTTTTTGCCACTGCGCAAAAAACGGGTCTGGTGCTGGTGCCGCTCAACTACCGGCTGAGTGCACCTGAAATTGATTATTTGTTGCAAGATTCGACGCCAAGCTTGGTCCTGGCAGAAATAAAATACCAATCCTTATTGGATGCAGCCCCGACAACTCCAAGCATTGAATTGCACTGGAGTGTGGAGGAGCTGGGCCTTTGGTTGGAAGCCGCAGCGGAAGAGCCCGAATGGCCTTTCATTCCCACTTTTTTGGATGATAACCATCCGATCTTTATCCTGTATACCTCGGGCACGACGGGGTTCCCCAAAGGTGCCTTGTACACCCACAAGATGTTGTTTTGGAACAGCATCAATACAGCAATGAGTCTGGTGATCAACTCGCATAGTCGTACGGTAGTGTGTATGCCACCTTTTCACACCGGAGGCTGGAATGTACTCACCACGCCCATCTTGCATCACGGCGGCTATGTGTGTTTGATGAAAAAATTCGATGCGGAGGAGGTGCTCAAAGCCTTGAAGGCCGAAAAGCCGAGCATTTTTATGGGGGTGCCGACCATGTTGAAAATGATTGCAGACTGTGACGGTTTCGCTGAGGCAGATCTATCCAGTTTGTACTACATCATCGTGGGGGGAGAACCCATGCCCATCCCACTCATTGAGACCTGGCACGACAAAGGTGTCTTCATTCGCCAGGGTTTTGGCATGACCGAAGTAGGTCCCAATCTTTTTTCCCTGCACCACCGCGACGCCATGCGCAAAAAAGGCTCCATCGGACGTCCCAATTTTTACGTGGACATCAAAATTGTGGATGAAACCGGCGAGGAAGTTCCGGTCAATACCCCCGGCGAACTCCTCTTGCGCGGCCCGATGACTACCCCCGGCTACTGGGGCAATCCTAAGGCTACGGCCAGTTCCATTCGCGAAGGCTGGTTTTACAGCGGCGACATGATCCGGCAAGACGAAGAGGGCTACATTTACGTGGTGGATCGCATCAAAAATATGTTCATTTCAGGAGGTGAAAACGTGTATCCAGCCGAGATTGAGCGGGTGCTCATAGCCCACCCACAAGTGTCAGGCGCAGCGGTGATCGGGGTGGTGGATGAAAAATGGGGCGAGGTCGGGAAGGCTTTTGTCACCCTGGAGGAAGGGCATTCACTGGATGAGGTGGAGCTTAAAGCCTGGTGTGTGCAGCATCTGGCGAAGTTTAAGGTGCCGAAGTATGTTGAGTTTTTGGCGGTATTGCCCGTGAGTGCAACGGGGAAGATTGATAAGAAGGTGTTGAGGTGAGTTTGTTTAAATGAAATCATTTCACTACAAAAAACAATAGGGCTTTGTTGAATGCAACAAAGCCCTATTGTTTTACATCTCTCTGCATCAGCTTCACTCACTCCGCAACGACTTCACCGGATTCGCGGTAGCCGCCCGTACACTCTGCACACTCACCGTCAAAAAAGCGATCAAAAGCGCCAGAAATCCTGCCACTACAAACACCCACCATTGAATTTCGATGCGGAAGGCAAACGCTTTGAGCCAATTGTCCATGAAGTACCAGGCCAAGGGAGCAGCAAAGACCAATGAAATAAGCACCAAGCCCAAAAAGTCACGCGACAACAAGCGCACAATGCTGCCCACCGAAGCACCCAAAACCTTGCGTACCCCAATCTCTTTGGTGCGTCGCTCGGCGGTGAAGGCCGCCAGTCCAAACAAACCCAAGCAAGCAATTAGAATGGATAGGCAAGAAAAAACCAGTACCACCATCGCGGTGCGGTGTTCGCGGCGGTAAAGGGTGTCCAAGTGTACGTCCAGAAACACGTAGTCGAAAGCAGAACTAGGTAAAACCTCGTCAAACACCTTTTGAATTTGTTGCATGCTGCCCTTGAGGTCTTTGGTATTCATCCGAACCAGGCTATACGATTTCGCCTCCGAGGGAGAATTGTGAAAGGCGTAACCGTTGATGGGTTGGTGCAAATCCTGGAAATGAAAATTGTCCATCACCCCAACGATTTCAGCCCGGTCGTATCCGAATAAATTGGTTGCTTTTTTGCCAATGGCTTCTTCAGGCGTATAGCCCAAAAAGTCGGAAACCAGTTTGTTGACCACCACCTTTACTGTGGTGTCTCCGGGTTCACGTTCGACCATAGGGGCTGGGTTACCCGCCAGGAGTTTGATGCCCAACACCTTTAAAATATTGTTGTCGGCGTGGTTGGTACCCACTGGGAATGTTTCCTCCAGATTGCTGGGGCGGGAAACCGAACGGCCACTTTCGCCTGCACCGGGGAAGCTCTGCGCCTGACAAACATCTTTCACCGCAGCAATCGATTTACAGGCATTGCTGAAAGCGGCAACTTGAGTGGCGTCTTGTGCTCCAGCCATGTTAATGGCCACCACCTGTTCGGGGGTGTAGCCCAGATTTTGCTGTTGAATAAAATTGAGTTGTTGGTAAAAAAGTACGGTGCAAATCATCAGCATGATGGAGGCTGAAAATTGCACGATGACCAATGAGCGACGTAAAAGCCCGCCCGATGATTTTTGTTGAAAAGTGGCCTGGAGGAGATTTTTGGGATTGAACGCGGATAAAAGCAATGCCGGATAAGCCCCTGCCAGGAGTACGACCACGGCCCAAAGCCCCAGTAATCCTAACAAAATCTGAGGAGAAAGGATGGCTTTGAAGTCAAATCGTTTGCCTGAAATCTGGTTGAACAAAGGCAAAAAAAGCAATACCAAACAGAGCGCAATGACCAAAGCCAAAGCAGCCAATACTGCGGTTTCTAAATAAAATCGACTAGCCAATTGTGCTCTTGTAGCCCCCACCGCTTTGGTAATACCTACTTCCCGGAAGCGTTGTTGCGCTCGGGCAGTGGCCAGGTTCATGTAGTTGATGCAGGCAATCACGAGGATGACGATGGCCAAAATGATGAGGATACGCACCTGCTGGGGGTCGCCACTTCTTTGGGTATAATTGTCAGTTATATCGGCGGAATGAAGGTGAACATCTTTTAGGGCTTGTAGCGTAAATTTCTGCCATTGCCGATCTTTGGCGACGTATTTGTTCAACACATCAGCCATTTGTTTTTCGATCAAACGAGGATCAGCCTTAGCATTCAGCAAAAAATAGGTCTCAAAGCTGGAGTTGTCCCAGGTCAACTCCCGAAACATGCGGCTTACCGTAGGGAATGAACCAATCATTTCTGCGTCCAGTGTGGAATTGAGCGGAAAATCTTCGTACACGCCAGTCACTTCAAGGGTCAGGTCGTTTTCAATTTTGATGGTTTGGCTGACTGCATCCATACCTGGGAAATAGCGCTCGGCCACAGATTTGCTCAGAATCACCATATTGGGGCCATCCAGTGCGGTGCTGGGGTCGCCAGCCAGAAATTTGAGGTCAAAAATTTGCAGCAGTGAAGAATCCGCCCAAAAGAAATTTTCCTGACTGAATTTTTGTTCATTGGCATTGATCATGGCTTTTTCGCCGTAGTTGAATTCCCACATGCGCATTTGTGCCTCAATGCCCGGGATTTCGTTTTTCATTACGGGTCCGACACTATTCGGAACGTTCGCCCAGGTTTCTTCGCCATCGCCATAATCTATTTTGGCCAGGCTCCGATAAATCCGGTCGAATTTAGAATGGTAGCGGTCAAAGGATAATTCTTCTTTTACAAACACCAGCAACAACAGGGCTACAGCGATGCCAAGTGCCAGGCCCATTAGGTTCAACCCACTGAACAATTTGTGCTTCATCAGGTTGCGGACAGCTATTTTTAGGTAGTTTGTAAACATCGAGCAGGTCTTTTTTGGAAAATTGGAAGCAAGAATAAGACTAAAAAACCATAATGTTATTCACTCCGCAACGACTTAACCGGATCAACTCTAGCCGCCCGAACACTTTGCGTACTCACCGTCAGGAATGCAATCAGCATAGCGCCAGCACCGGCCACTACAAAGACCCACCATTCGATGTTGATGCGGTAAGCAAATTCCTGCAGCCAGCCATTCATAAAGTACCAGGCCAGGGGTGAGGCAATGATTACGGATACCAGTACCAAAAGCAAAAAATCGCGGGAAAGCAATTGTACGATGCTGCCAATCGACGCGCCCAATGCCTTGCGTACGCCAATCTCTTTGGTGCGTTGCTCGGCAGTAAATGCAGCCAAGCCAAACAGGCCCAAGCAAGCGATCAAGATGGCCAACCCGGAGAATACCATTACTACCGAGGCTGTCCGTTGCTCGCGGCGGTACAAGGTATCCAGATGATCATCCAGAAAAATATAGTCAAAAGCGGAAGCTGGTATGCTCTGATTGAACAAGGCTTCGATTTGCTTCATGCTTTGTGGCAAGTCCTGGGTTTGCAATTTGATCAAAGTATAGGTACGTGCTTCCGTGTTGGCGTTGTGGAAGGCGTAGCCTCCGATGGGTTGGTGGAAATTGTCGAAATGGAAATTGTCCATCACGCCCACAATTTCAGCATTGTCAAACAAATTCGGCGCTTGTTTACCAATTGCTTCTTCAGGCGTATAGCCCAAAAAGTCGGCTACAAATTTATTGATCACCACCTGAACGGTGCTGTCTTTTGGATCCTTTTCGGCAGCAGGAACGGTTTTTCCAGCCAGCAATTTAATGTCCAATACTTCCAGAATTTCCGTGTTTGCATGGTTGGTGGTAACCGGGATGCTTTGAGATTCACTATTGGGGGGCGAAATGGTGCGACCACTGCCGCCTTCGCCGGGGAAGGTTTGAGCACGCGTCACTTCCTGCACGCTGCTCAAAGCTTTACAGGCATTGTTGAAACCATTGATTTGATCTCTGGTTTCGGCAGCGGCCATGTTGATGGCCACGACCTGATCGGGCTTGTAACCCAGGTTGCGTTGCTGGATGAAGTCAAGTTGCTGGTAAAACAACACTGTGCAGATGATCAGAATGATGGAGGCAGAAAACTGCACCACCACCAGTGAGCGCCGCAAGACCCCCGCAGATGACTTTTGCCGAAAAGCAGTTTGCAACAAATGTTTTGGGTTAAAAGAAGACAACATCAAAGCGGGGTAAGAACCAGCCAACAGCGTTACAATCGTTCCAATGGCCAATAAGCCCAACAAAACTGCGGGTGTGAGCACGTCCAAAACCCCAAACTGTTTGCCCGCCAAATCATTAAAAACGGGCAAAATTCCCAGCATTAGGGTTACTCCCAACACCAGGGCGATGGCTACCATCAGTGCTGTTTCCAGGTAAAAACGCCGGGCCAACTGCATGCGGCTAGCTCCCACCGTTTTGGTGATGCCCACTTCCCGGAAACGCTGTTGCGAGCGGGCCGTAGCCAGGTTCATGTAATTGATGCAGGCAATCACCAGAATCACCATGGCTAAAATAATCAGGATTCTTACTTGCTGTGGATCGCCGACCCGGTTGCTGTAGGAATGCCCGATAGTTGCGGAATGCAGGTGGGCATCCGTCATGGCTTGCAGCCGGTATTTCATCCAGCGGTTTTCTGCGGGGACATTTTTTTCGTAAATTTTGTTGAATTGTGTTTCAACTACCCTTGGATCAGCTCCTGGACTCAACAAAAAGAAGGTTTCAAAACTGGCATTGCTCCAACTCAGGTTGTTCACCGTCCAGGGCATACTTGGGAAGGAACCGATGACTTCGGCATCTAGGGTAGAGTTTTGCGGAAAATCGGTGTACACCCCTGTTATTTCCAGTTCCAGCGAATTGTCAATTTTGATCAGGCGGCCAATCGGATCTTGTCCGGGAAAATATTTATCGGCTACTGATTTGCTCAAGATTACTTTATTGGGGCCATTCAGTGCAGTTGCGGGATTGCCGTCCTTAAGTTTAAGGTCAAAAATTTTAAAAATGGTCGAATCCGCCCAAGCGAAGTTTTTTTGTACAAACTTGCGTTCGCCCGCACTGACAAAGGCAGGCTCCCCAAAATTGTGCTCCCATATGCGCATTTGCTCCTCTACTCCGGCTACCTCACTTTTCATCGTCGGACCAACAATGTTGGGATAGGTCGCCCAACTTTCGCTGATCTCTCCAAAAGTCACGTCCACAACACCCCGATAAATGCGCTCCACTTTGGTATGGAAACGATCGAAAGACACTTCATCCTGCACATACACCAAGAGCAATAAAGCTACGGCAATGCCCAAGGCCAGTCCCAATAAATTCAAGCCTGTGAAGAGTTTGTTCTTCATCAGGTTGCGCATGGCAATTTTTAGGTAGTTCGTAAGCATAGGAGTGTATTTTGAAGTTGAGGAAAGTTGAGGAGGTTTAGAAGGTTGAGAAGGTTGAGGCTACCGCAGCGACTTGGACAAGGGCTTTGTCAAAATCGCTGCGGTAGCCTCAACCTTCTCAACCTTCCTCAACCTATTTAATCGTTGCGTAGGGACTTGACGGGATCACTCAAAGCGGCTTTGATGCTTTGAATACTGATGGTCAAAAAAGCCAGTGCTGCGGCCCCAAGTCCAGCCACCAGGAACATCCACCATTGGGGCGAAATGCGGTAGCTAAAGTTTTCCAACCATTGTTCGGAAAGGTACCAGGCAATTGGTCCCGCGATGAGGGTTGCCACAATCACCAGGCGAATGAATTCCCGCGAAAGCAAAGCCGTGATGCTGCTGATGCTGGCACCCATTACTTTGCGGATGCCAATTTCTTTGGTGCGGCGTTCTACGGCGTAGGTCGCCAGACCGAACAAACCCAGACAAGCAATAAAAATGGCCAAACTTGAGCCCAGTTGGGTCAATCGGTTCAAGCGGCTTTCGGCAGCATAAATGGCGGCAAAGCGATCGTCCATAAACTCGTAATCGAAGGGTTTGTCGGGGATGACTTTTTGCCAGGCCTTGGTGATGGCGGCCAGGTTGCTGGACAGGTCTTTGGTGGATATTTTTACACTGATGGAAGTGGTCCAATTGCTGGCCCGCATGCACAGTGGGTCAATGTTTTGGTGTAAACTACTGAAATGAAAATCTTTCACTACGCCTACAATCTGGCCCATTTCCGCTATTTCAGCATAACGAATGGCTTTGCCAACGGCTTCGACGGGCGCCCAGCCCAATCGTTTGGCCAAGGTTTCATTGATCAGGTACTCGTTGCCTTTGGCAGGTCCTTCGGGGCTGATGCCTTTGCCGGCTACCAGTTTCATGTGGTAAAAATCCATGAAATTTTGATCGACTGCAACCCGAGGGATGGCAAGGTGCTCTTGCTTACCTGAGTTCCCTAGGTATTGGATGCCATTTTGGGTCAAGCCATAACCTAGGGTTTGATCGGATAATGCCACGGAGACTACCCCTGGTAATTTCTCCATTTCACTTTTGACTACCTGGCTTTTAAAAATATTGGACATGCCCAAGTCCGCCACCATGATTTGATCAGTGGCGTACCCCATGTCACTTTTAAGCACAAAATTGAGTTGGCGGGATGACACCAGTGTACATACAACCAGTACGATGGCCGCCGTAAATTGCAAAACCACCAATGCTGGGATGAGTTTGCTGCGCCGCATTTCCAAGCCCTTGCTTCCCCTGAATATTTTCACGGGCAAAAAGCGGGAAACCACAAAAGCAGGATATGCCCCAGACGCAATTCCCAGCATAAACACTGCCCCCACAATTGCCAGCCCAAAACCAGGTGTCCATAGGTATTTCAAGGCTGCCAGCGGGTAGTCGATTTGTTGCAAAAAGGGACGCAAGGCAAAAATAAAGCCGACTGAAAGGCTCAAGGCTAGCGCAGTCATCAGTACCGATTCATTCAAAAACTGGAAAACGATGGATTGTTGGGAAGCCCCAATGGTTTTGCGTACTGCTATTTCCCTGCCACGTCGCCCGGCAATGATCGTAGACAGATTGGAATAATTGATACAGGCAATAAACAGAATAAACAGGCCAATCGCTCCAAATATCAAAAGGTAAGCTTCATCAAATTTGGCGTGATTGGTGGCTTCACCATCTTGCAAGTCACCGGAGCCCAGGTGAACATCTCGAAGCGGCTGAAGCTGAAGTGCAATGCTAGAGGATTGATCCATCCGTTTCTTCAGCCGCTCAGGAATGGCCCTTTTTAACACGGCGAGATCAACTTTTTCGCTGCGGGTTAGCACATAAGTGATGACTGCCTGGGCATGCCAGTTGTTGACCATGTCAGGATTCCAAATGGCCCAGAAAGGCAGGCGTTTGGCATGGAAAAGCATATCGAATTGCAGGTGGGATTGGCTGGGTATTTCGGCCAGCACACCACTGACTTTAAATTGCTCTACGGTATCTTGGTTTTGCTTGAAAGGGTTTGCATAAGTTTTGGTCAACACTTTGCCCAAAACGTCGGTATGTCCAAATATTTCCTCTGCTTTTTGTTTGCTCAATACCACATTGTGCTCATCAGCAAAAACGGTACGCGGATTGCCCACCAGCAGTGGAAAATCAAAAACCTGAAAAAAGGAACTGTCCACCGCAAAAACCTGGCGGATGGTGTTGGCCTGGCCTTTGTAGGTGAGCACAAAATTCTGGTCAATTGGAGACAGGCGGGTATAGTTTTCAATTTCTTTTTCAAAGGTGCTCGCCAAAAAAGGCCCCATCGGGTAGCTGCTGTAAGGCCCGGTACTCTCTGCCGCCCCCTCGTACCGCGAGGTGGTGTTCAAGCGGTAAATGCGCTCAAAGCGACTGTGAAACCGATCAAAATCACGTTCGTGCAACACCATCAAAAAGATCAGGGTGCATACGGCGAAACCTAACGCCAAACCGAGGAGGTTGATACCCGCAACCAGGCGGTTGCGTTGAAGGCTTTTGAAAGCGAGTTTTAATGGATTGTAGGCCATGAGGAGAGGAGTTGAGGTGATTTAGAAAGTTGAGGAAGGTTGAGAAGGTTGAGAAGGTTTAGGCTACCGCGAGCGATTTTGACATTGTCCTTGTCCAAGTCCCTGCGACAGCCTAAACCTTCTCAACTTTCTCAACCTCCCTCAACCAAAAAAATTTATTCAGATTTCAAGGACTGCACCGGATTCACCAGCGCAGCCCGAATTGCTTGTATACTTACGGTAATCAGTGCAATGGTAATCGCCATCAAACCAGCCACTACAAAGAACCACCATTCGATGTTGATGCGGTAAGCAAAATCTTGCAACCAACCTTGCATAACGTACCAGGCCAACGGCGAAGCGATCAGGATGCCAATGCAGACCATGATGACAAAGTCCTTGGACAAAAGGGTTACGATGCCCGCTACGGAGGCACCCAATACCTTGCGCACCCCAATTTCTTTGGTGCGGCGCTCAGCAGTGAAGGCAGCCAGGGCAAAGAGTCCCAGGCAAGAAATGAGAATAGCAACCACCGAGAAGATGTTGAACATCAAGGCTGATCGCTGGTCTTTTGCGTAAAGTTTTTCAAACTCGTCATCCAGGAATTGGTATTCAAAAATGCGGTCGGGTACGTTCGCGCGCCAGAGGTTATTGGCAAAATCCACCGCCTTGCTGGCATTCGAGCCCGTAGTTTTAACGTACAAAGTAGTCCGCCAGCTAGGGTCTCCGTTGATGACCACGGGTGGGATTTTTTCGTGCATGTCGCGCAGGTGGAAATCTTTGATCACCCCGATGATCTGCCCCTTGATGCCATTGCCTTCAAAGCGTTGGCCGATGACGGGTGATTTTAGGTTACAGATTTTGACTGCGGCTTCGTTGAGCACAAAATTGCTTTCGTCCGCTTTGTTTCCTTCTTGAAACCAACGGCCTTCCAACAGTTTTAAGCCAAAGATTTTTTGAAAATTGACATCTGCTGAAAATGGAGCAAAGGTTGGATTTTCGTTTTCTTTGCGGCCTTCCCATTCAAAGTTGCCACTACTGCTAGAGCCGTGATTGACAATAGAAGCCGAAGCCATACTGATGCCACTTACTGCCGGGTTGTTTTCTATTTCCCGCACCATCCGTTTCATCGTATTTTCTCCAGACGGAGATCTGAGCATTTGCCAGGGAAAATTGATGCGCATCACGTATTCCCGGTCAAAACCCAGGTTGGTATTCCGAATAAACTGCAACTGTTTGTAAATGGTGAGGGTACTTACGATTAGCCCCACCGAAATGGCGAATTGTAAAACGGCCAAACCTTTCCAAAAGCCGGTTTTGTGTTTGCTCAAAAAAATGCTGCCCTTCATGATGTTGAGTGGCTGGAAGGAAGACAATAAAATGGAGGGGTAAATTCCGGTAAGCAGGGTGACCAATACTAGAACAGCTAGAATAATTTTCCAAAGGTTGAAATCCAGGAGGTTCAATTTAAAATTTTCTCCGGTCAATTGATTGAACATCGGCATACTGAGCTTGGTCATCAGCAAAGTGACCAGCAGCGCAACCGTACACATTGCCGCAGATTCCAACATGAATTGGCTAAACATCTGCCCTTTGCTGGCACCCATTATTTTTTGCACCCCAATTTCTTTGCCCCTTTTGCTGGTACGGGCAATGGACAAGTTGACATAGTTGATACATGCAACCACCAGAATCAAGAGTCCGATGATGAAAAAAATCCGAATCGTGCTAAAGTCGGTAGTACCGCCTTCTGTGTCCATCACCGACTGGTCGAAGCGCATGTCCTTCATCGGCTCGATGGTTGCCACGATGGTACTGTCTTCTTTTTCTTTGCGCAAAATCCGGGTAATCTGCTTGCCCAATTTTTTGGCATCAGTATCGGGGCGCAGGCGAGCGTAGGCGTTGTAGCTGAAATTACCCCAGCTACTGTCGTTTTCTTTATTGTTGGGATCACTTTGCCGCAGGGCCAAGGGAATCATCAAATTGAACTTAAAACTGGAGTTGAGTGGATCGTCTTTGACAATACCTTGGACGACACACTCATTGGTGTCAATGCGCAACAATTGGCCAATGGGATCGGCATCACCAAACAATTGGCGGGCGGTAGTTTGATTGAGAATGACACTTTTGGGGTGTTGAAAAAAGGCTTCGGAGCCTCCATCCACAAATTCGTATTTGAACATTTTGAACCAGCTCGAATCAATCGTAGCGCAACGCTCCACTTTGATCAACTGGTTTTTGAGCTTGATGGTTGATTCTCCCGACCAGGCAGTGGTTTGGGTGACCAATTCAATTTCTGCCAACTGGCTACCCAGGGTCGGTGCCAATTTTAGTGGTACGGTATTCCAATGCCAGGTCTCGGTATCACTGATCTTGATGTGACTCTTGATGCGGTAAATGCGCTCGGCGTGATCGTGGTAACGATCGTAGCTCAGTTCATTGGTCACCCACATGCCGATGAGCAGGGCTCCGGTCATACCCAGAGACAATCCAATGATGTTGATCAAACCGGAAGTCCGATCTTTGAGGAAAGCGCGCGAGGCAATGCGCAGGAAGAGTTTGAACATAGCAGTCAGGTTGTAGGGGCACCCCTATGTGGGTGCCCATTTTGGGAAACGGAATTCGTAGGGGCACCCCTCGCGGGTGCCCAAATTGGAAAAAATGGACCAAGGGCACCCGCGAGGGGTGCCCCTACGAAATTTACACATGAAAATTCTCCGTCACCACCTTGCCATCAAACAGGTTGATCACCCGGTGGGCAAAGCCAGAATCATGTGGCGAGTGCGTTACCATCACGATGGTAGTGCCTTCGATATTCAGTTCACGGAGCAGGTTCATCACCTGCTCGCCGTTGGAAGAGTCGAGGTTACCGGTAGGCTCATCCGCGAGGATCATCTTGGGAGAGGCTACTACGGCGCGGGCGATGGCCGTACGCTGTTGCTGACCACCGGAGAGCTGCTGCGGGAAGTGATTGCGGCGGTGCATCATGTTCATGCGCTCCAAGGCTGCTTCGGCGCGTTTTTTGCGATCGGCAGCAGGTACTTTGAGGTACAACAGGGGCAGTTCCACGTTTTCGTATACCGTAAGTTCATCAATCAGGTTGAAGCTTTGGAACACAAATCCGATGTTTCCTTTGCGCAATTGGGCGCGACTGCGTTCGGGCATTTTAGCGACTTCGGTGCCATAAAAATGGTATTCCCCAACGGATGGGTTGTCCAACAAGCCCAGGATATTGAGCAAAGTTGATTTTCCACAACCAGAAGGGCCCATGATGGCCACAAATTCTCCGTCTTGGATTTCCAGACTGATGCCATTTAGGGCGGTGGTTTCTACTTCTTCGGTAGTGAAAACCTTTTGTAGGTTGACGGTCTTTATCATTGATTTGAGGAGTGATGAGTGATAAGTGAAGAGTGATGAGTGGTGAATTGGAAACGCAAGCCGCACAATTCATCACTCATCACTCATCATTCATCACTAATGACTAAAATTCGAGTACTTCGTTGTCACCAAAGGTATCGTAAGAGGAGGTGATGACCCGTTCGCCGGGTTTCAGCCCTTCCAATACTTCAAAATATTCAGGGTTTTTACGCCCCAGGGAGATGCGGCGGCGCACCGCACGTTTGTCTCCATTTTCCAAGACGTACACCCAGTTGCCACCCGTAGTGGAGAAAAAACCTCCGGTAGGCAGCAAAACTGCTTGCGTAGGCTGCCCCAGTTGCAAACGAACGGTGACGGATTGGCCCCGTTTGATGCCCTCGGGGGCGCCCTGCGAAAACTTCATGTCTACTTCAAAACGGCCGCTGCGCACCTCGGGATAAATCTTGATGATTTCGAGTTTGAACGATTTGCCATTGAAGTCAAAACTACCCGGCAAGCCGCTGAATACCCGATTGATGTAGTATTCGTCGATGGCTGCCCGAATTTTGAAACCACTCAAGTCGTCAATCTGGCCAATGTTTTGGCCTTGGCTGATGTTTGACCCTACTTCCACATCCATTGATGACAAGAGGCCGGGTACGGGTGCTTTTACTTCCAGGTTTTCCAGCGTTTGACGCCAGAGTTCCACGTTTCTTTGGGTGCGTTCCAGGGTGCCTTCCAGTTGTTTGATTTGGATGACTGCGTTTTCTTCCTGGTACTTTTGCGACTCAATTGCGATTTCGCGTTGTTTAACCAGGCGTTCATAGTCTCGTTTGGCGCGCAGGTACTCTTGTTCAGAGACGACTTTATCCCCAAATAGTTGCTTGTTGCGATCGTATAAATCCTTGGCTTGTTCAATTTGAAAGTCCAGTTCATTCAGGCTGCTGCGCAGGGAAAAGCGCTCTACTTTGAGGCGTTGGCGGGTATTTTGCAGGTCATTGACGAGGCGGCTGGCCTCGGTTTCAGACTGCAAAAAATTGAGCTTGAGTTGTTGGTTTTCCAACTTCAACAGGGTTTGGCCCTTGGTCACCGCATTACCTCCTTCTACCATTTTTTGGGTAACATAACCTCCTACTACCGCATCCAGGCGGATGGTTTTGAGGGGTTGTACATTGCCCGTGATGGGAATGGTTTCATCAAAGGTGCCGTTCATGACCTCCGAGATGGTGAGTTTGTCTTGCTCAACGTTGAGCGTAGTCTTGTGGTCTTTCAGCAATTGCCAGCCGAAAAATCCTACAAATGCGGCACCGAGTACAAAAAGTACAATTCGTTGGGTGGTCCAAAATTTCTTTTCAATCTTCCTATCCATGGTAGTGTTTGGCTTATTGTTCTCTTGGAATGATGGGTTTGTCACCATTCTTTATCCTGACGATGCAGGTTCAAGCCTTGTGCCAAAGTTTTATTTAATTGAAAATCAAATTATTAAAATGTACAAAAACAGATTTTCTTGTTCAGAAGCGGACAGAAAGTGTTCGGAAACGGACACCAATTTAAAGATGTCTCAATGCACTGACAAATATCACTTTTTTTTAGTACCTCCATTCGTTCAACTCAGTTCAATGCGCAACAACTTGTAACAAATAATAAACAACCATGACCATCCACATCAGTCCGAATGATCCCATCAGTGATTTACAAAATGCCTTTACAAGCGCATACCCGCATTTGAAGTTACAGTTTTTCTCCAAGTCACATGGAGAAAGTAAGGGCAGTTTTGCCAAATTTATGATTCACGATCGCGGCACCCTTTTGAGTGCACTCAACCCGGAACTCCGGGAGAGCAGCATCAGCATTGCGCCTGATACCATCACCTGGGCTTTGGAAAAAAACTTTGAAGAGGCATTCCTCTTACACGTACAGGTCTTTCGCCAATCGGGCTCAATCTGGCTGGAAACCTCTGTGAGCGACCACCTTACTTTGGCTGAACAAGAAGCCAAAGGCGCCAAAAGTAAAATCGCGAGTGAAGCAGAAACGACGAGTGAAGAGCAAAACGATTACCACGAACAAGAGTAGTTTTTGTACAAAAAATTGCATCCTGCTAAAACCTGCTGTATTTTCGTGACCAGCTTAATATACCGAGTATTTCCATCAATCTTCAAGCAGGCCCATGCAAACCATCGAAATTAAAACCACCCAGAATGTCACCATCGAATACGAATTGGCTTCGTTATGGGAACGAGGCTTGTCTACCTTTATTGACTTAGTGATCATTGGTGTCAGTAGTATTCTGGTTCCAATCATGTTGAGCATATTAGGTTTGTCAGCATTGATTCCGTTCCAGCTGCTTTTTGCCTTGTGTTTTCTCAGTTTTTTCTTTGGTTATTTCTTTTTGCTGGAAAGTATGATGGGCGGCCAAACCTTGGGCAAAAAAATAACCAACATTCGGGTAGTACGGCTGGACGGTGAAATCCCTACGGTAAATGACTACCTCCTGCGAGCCGTTTTTCAATACGTAGACACCATTCTTTCCGGCGGAATTTTGGGTGCCATGCTCATCAGTTCCACCACTCGCCAACAACGCCTGGGCGACATGACCGCAGGCACCACCGTTATCCGCAAGCGCAACAACATCCGGATGCACCTGCGTAACATCCTCAACATTGATACCCTCGAAAGTTACGAGCCTGTTTATCACCAAGTAAAAGCCCTTAGTGAGCAGGACATGCTCAGCATCAAACAGGTGATCAGCCGGGTGCGCAAATACCCGAATGACGCGCATTGGGCAGTAGTGGAATCCCTGGCTGCTCAACTCAAAGAATACTTGGACATCCATGAAACGCGCAAAAGTGATGACCTGGAATTCCTGCGTACCCTCTTGCGCGACTACATTGTACTTACCAGATAGTAATACTTAATTGAGATAGGATTGTATCTTCGCGCTTTGTAGTGGGGCGAAATGAACACTTATTTTTATCGCCCCTTTAATTCAAATGGATGGCCAGAAAGAAAAAAGATGTAATCCTTTCCAATGTGCAGTTTTTCGGCATTGCGGATGAAGGAAAAGCCGTAGGTAAAACCGAAGACGGACAAGTGGTATTTGCCAAAGGGGTAGTACCAGGCGACAGTGCGGAAATTTTGGTGCTCAAAAAACGCAAAGGACGCATCGAAGGGCTCCTGCAAGCGATCACGACCTATTCTCCCCATCGGGTTGAACCTGCTTGCCAGCATTTTGGCACCTGTGGCGGCTGTAAATGGCAAAATCTGGATTATGCCACACAATTGCAACAGAAGGAAATAGTGGTAGAAAATGCCCTGACCCGTTTGGGTAAAGTGGAAGTAGGCGAATGGCTGCCCATTCTTGGTGCCGAAAACCCCTTTTATTACCGCAATAAAATGGAGTTTGCCTTTTCTTGCAAAAAATGGCTCACCAACGCCGAAATCAAATCCGGGATCACGAATGCCGCCGACGTGCTGGGCTTTCATCCTGCTGGTGGTTTTGACAAAGTAATCAACCTCGAACATTGCTGGCTCCAACCCGATCCTTCCAATGAAATCCGCAATACCGTACGCAGCATTGCCATCGAGCAGGGGCTGAGCTTTTACGATGTCAAAAAACACGAAGGCTTTATGCGCACCCTCATGCTGCGCATTACTACCTTGGGCGAAACCATGGCACTGGTTTCTTTCGGCGAAGACAATCCCGACTTGCGCAAACCATTCCTGGAAGAAATGCAGCGCCGCCTGCCCCAAATCACCACCCTGCTATATTGCATCAATCTCAAAATGAATGACACCATTTGGGATTTACCGGTACACACCTGGTCGGGTAAGGGTTACGCCGAAGAACGTCTGGGGCATGTCGTTTTCCGCATCGGACCGAAGTCTTTTTTTCAAACCAATACCCGCCAGGGGCAGAATTTGTATGACGTAGTCACCCGCTTTGCCAACTTACAAGGCCATGAGAATGTTTACGACCTGTACACCGGCATTGGCAGCATTGGTTTGTATGTAGCCAAAAACTGTAAACAAGTGGTGGGCATCGAAGAGGTGGCCGCGGCCATCGACGATGCGAAGGTCAACGCCCAGATCAACGGGGTAGACAATGTGCAGTTTTATGTAGGGGATGTGCGGGCCATTTTGACCGCCGATTTTGCAGAAAAACACGGCAAGCCTGACCTCCTGATCACCGACCCTCCACGCGCAGGGATGCACGAGGATGTGGTGAATATGCTGCTTGAACTGGCTGCACCCCGCATTGTGTACGTGAGCTGTAATCCCGGTACACAGGCACGTGATTTGAGCCGTTTGGCCACTAAATACAAGGTGCTGAAAGTACAACCTGTAGATATGTTTCCACACACGCATCACATTGAGAGTGTGGCATTACTGGAATTAATTAACGAATAAATGACACTTTACGAACGCCTACCGAAGGAACTCGCCTCCTACCAAAAAATGATGGGACAGGCAGCGGATACCATCATGGACGAAGACGTATCACGCTACCCAATTTTTGCAGTACACCAACTTGAACTGGAATTGGGTATTCTTTTAATACAGCGCAGCGACAACGGCGCAAAATGGTCAATTCACGCTTCCACACTGGAAGAAATGGTTACCAAAAAACTGGTACAAACGGATCGGATAGACGATTTTAGAAGAGTTTACAAAAATCCACGCGAGTTTTTTTGCCTCTTTGTGCTCAGTGATGAAGGTGCTCAATTCATCTTTTTGCCGCGCGAAGACGACGTATGAACCCATCATTTAAAAGCCCAATTTATGAAAGTATTGATTTGTGAAAGTGAAGAAATTTTACTGGCGGCCATCGAATTTCGCCTGAAAAAAATAGGGCTGGAAGTGATTTACAGCAAAAAGAGAGGCTCCATCATGGAGGCGATCAGCATGGAAAACCCCGATCTCATCATCGTAGATGCGGACATGGGCAAACAGGCGGGTTTGGAAATCATTCAACAAATTCAGGATCAGAATGCAGCGGCCAATATTTTATTGCTGATCGATCCCGATGAAGAAGAACAAACCATCAAGGCGCTCAAAATGGGCATTGTGGATTTTTTATCAAAACCATTCAAACCTGCCGAGCTGATTTTGCGTGTCAAAAAAGCACTCAACACCCTGTAATTCAAAAGGCAATGTGGAAAAAGGGGCGATTTTGTGGAAAAAAACTGGCACTAGAAATAGTTAAGAGCAGAGTGGCAACGTTAATTTCATCCACAAACTTTGTAACTTTGTGAAACTTTTGCTGTGGAGCAGTTGAATCAAAACAGGAAGCAGCACTGGGTCTAAGGGGCGATAAAAAAATAAGTGATCATTTTGCCAGAGGGATTAGATAAGTAAACGTTTCATTTCAAGTGCCTTATCTAATTCTCTGGCTCAGGAAAAATGATCACTTATTTTTGCCCCACTATTAATCATGGAAAACCTATGGAAAGTATCAGCGAGTGGCTACGAACAATTGGGCGCTACATTGGCCAAGGGCTTGATCCGCTTTGGCAATCACTGCGCAGTGTGTTCATTTGGCCAATCACCTGGAAAGTTGCACTAGGCTACCTCACGGTCGGATTTGCGGGCATCGGCCTGGGGCTGGTTGTCCTCATCACCTTTGTAGCTGGTGGTTTTTTTGGTTACATTCCCCCCAAGTCAGAATTGCGCCAAGTGCGCAACAGTACCGCTTCCGAAGTATATTCTCGGGACGAGGTGTTGATTGGACGTTACTTCCTCACCAACCGGGTCAATGCCGAGTTGGACGAAATATCGGAAACCCTGGCCAATGCGCTCATCGCTACCGAAGATGCCCGTTTTATGAAGCACAGTGGCATCGACATGCGGGCTTTGTTTCGGGTATTGTTCCGTTCCTTGATCCTCAATGAAGAATCTTCGGGTGGGGGCAGCACACTTAGCCAACAATTGGCCAAAAACCTTTACCCACGGCGCACTTACCGCGTCGCAACCATGCTCCTCAACAAAATCCGGGAGATGATCATCGCCCGCCGGATGGAGGATGTGTACACCAAAAAAGAATTGCTGGGCATGTACCTCAATACAGTGCCTTTCAGCGAAAACGTGTACGGCATCAAAGTGGCCGCGCAACGTTTTTTCAATAAATCGCCCAAAGACCTGAAGATTGAAGAAGCTGCTATCCTCGTGGGTATGCTCAAGGCGACTACTTCGTACAATCCACGTACCAATACAGCAAAAGCTAAAGAGCGCCGCAATCTGGTATTGGAGCGCATGCACAAGTACAAGTACCTGACGGATGCAGAAATGGATTCCTTGGCTGGTTTGCCCATACAATTGGAATACGACTCTCTGGAGGTACAAAACGAGGGACTGGCGACCTATTTTCGTGAATTCATTCGGACGGAAATGGAAGGGGTGCTCAAGAACTTTAAAAAATCGAACGGCGAACCCTACAACCACTACACCGATGGGCTGAAAATTTATACCACCATTGATGCCCGTTTGCAAAAACATGCCGAAGATGCGGTCAATGAACAATTGCCCAAAATTCAGCGTCGCTTCAACGGTGAATGGAGCAACCAGGATCCCTGGGAAGAGCCAGAAAATTTCCGCAAAATCCTGGAAGCGAACCCCATTTATCAAGGCTGGAAGGCCAAAGGTTTTTCTCATCAAGGCATTGTGAATCGGATGAGCGAAAAATACCCGATGGAATTGTTCGATTGGAAGAATGGTTCGATTCGCCGGGTGATGAGCCAACTTGACTCCATTAAGTATTATTTGCACCAATTGAATACCGGTTTGGTTGCTGCAGACCCTGAAACCGGGGCCATTCGCGCCTGGGTAGGTGGGTTTGACCACCAGTTTGTGAAATACGACCACGTCAAATCACGGCGCCAGGTGGGATCTACCTTCAAACCCATCCTGTATGCACAGGCGGTAGAAAGTGGGATGGACCCCTGCAAATACTTCCCCAACCAGCCCAAAATGTACCCCGAGTACGAGAACTGGCAACCCAAAAACTCCGACAACAGTTATGGCGGTGGTTACTCTCTGGAAGGTGCCCTGACCAAATCGGTCAACACCGTTTCGGTACAAATCATCATGGAAACAGGCATCAACCCTGTGCGCAAACTGGCTACTGATCTGGGCATCAAAACGAAAATACCCTATGCCCCTTCGATCGCCCTGGGCACTTTGGAAACTTCCCTGATGGAAATGGTTCAGGCCTATTCGGCTTTTGTCAACCGGGGTATCAAACGTCCTTTCTATTTCATCGAACGAATTGAAACCGCTGACGGCGAGTTGATCGCCCAGTTTGGTCCCAATAAAAATGTAGAGCCTGAAAAACGGGTACTCTCCGAACGCACTTCCGACATCATGCTGAAAATGATGCGCTCGGTCACCTCAGGTGGTACAGCCTCCAGCGTGCGTTGGAAGTTTGGCATCAACAGCGATTTTGCGGGCAAAACCGGAACAACCCAGAACCAATCTGATGGCTGGTTCATCGGCCTTACCCAAAAACTGGTGGCCGGGGTATGGGTAGGAGGGGAGAGCCCTTTCATCCACTTCAAAAGTTTGGACTCGGGCCAAGGTGCCGCTACGGCACTGCCGATTTGGGGTTCCTTCATGAAGCGCGTTTACGAAGATCCAAAATTTAGCTCCTGGAAAGAGGCAAAAATGGCGGAATTGCCCGACTCGGTGAAGTACCGCATCAGCTGTGCCCACCGCATTTGGTATCCTGCAGACTCCCTCTTGCTGGACAGTTTGGCACGTATGAAAGCAGAACTGGAACAACTCAAGGCCGATAGTTTAGAGATTGAGTCAGACCAGACACTTTCCCCGGAAGAAAGGAAAGAAAAGCGTCGCAAACGTCGAGAAGAGAAGCAGCTGGAAAAAATGATCAAAAAGGAAGAAGAGGAAGAAGGGGGTAATGACGGCAACGACGGCAACTAGTACACGATCAAATAAAAGACTAAAAATGGGTTTGAGGCATTACCTCAAACCCATTTTTATTACAAAATCACTCAAAAAAGTGCCTTTGGGATCCAGGCGATTCCTGATCTCCCGCCATTTTTCGGACATTGGATAGTGCTCCTTGATAAAGTCTCGGCATTCGTAGATGTAATCGTTTACTTTGCCCCAATGTGGCACCCCATCATGTTTGTTCACCACATACGCTTGTGTAAAGTACATGATTTCAGCCCTTCCGCGTACATCCTCCAAGGTTGGAAAATCTACAAACATTTTTGGGCCAGTATAACATGGCGATAAATAAGCTTTCGATTGTTGCACAAACCGAACGGGGATATGGGAAGTTTGGTACAAGCCATGGTCATGACAGCAGCTATGGAAATGCCCGCAAGCCCCGTCGATGATGTCGACTAATTTTGGATAATCCACATCAAATGAAAATTCGGAGCTGATGCCATGTTTGCGCAGCGCGACACCACTTTGGTAAAGTACCCTGAAACTTTTCCCCACAAATAATTCATCACTGGTGAATTTGATGGCCGAATTGATCGATGCAGGGGCGCCGCTAATTTTGCGATTCAACGAACTGACGACTAGCCAGGAAAAAAGCCCAATGTTGCCGCCAATATAGCCTAACCAGTTTTTGGTGCGCGCCTTGAGTCCACGTTCCGGGGGGCGTTCACTCCATTTGTATTTTTTTTGCATTGCCAGTGCGCACCAACGGACTTCTTTGCGCAATTTTTTGGAATACGTTTTATAGGGATTTACCCGGAAAGAAACAAAGTCGTATTGCTCCTCCACCAGCTTTTTGAAGTAGCCGTTCAGCAATTGTGGTTTTAATTCGGTATCCCAATCTACAATAGTCCGGTTTTCTTTGATCCAATAAGTAGGGCTCACTTCAAATACCAACTCATAAATAATGCCCATCGCACCGAGACCAAGTACAACGCTGTAAAACAACTCATCATTTTGTTCCAACTTGATGCTTGCTCCATATTTCGCCTCAAAAGCGATAGGATCAGTAATTCCATTCGTGGGTTCGTAGTGAGTGATCAGCCCTCCAGTACCAATGATCACGATTGCCCTGACCATATCCGGGAAAGCAGGTTGGTGAATGCCCGTTCCGTGTGTGCCTGTTGACAAAGCGCCCGAAACGGTTTGCCAATCAAAGGCCCCCATGTTGTCGAGGGCCAGGCCCATTTTGTCCAAGGCCTTGTTCAAACATTTGATCCGAATACCAGCTTGCGCTTTTACAAAATGCCGCTCTTCGCCATCTTCTTTTGTGCGCAAACCTTCCGGGGATAGCGCTTCCTCGTATTTGCCACAGGCATTGAGGCGAAACAGCTCCATAAAATAATCCTTACGTGCGGGCTCCGCTACTTGTGAAAACGAATGCCCGGCGCCTACTGCCCTTACCCTACGTCCTTTGGATTCTGCATCTTGAATGATCTTGATGATGTCTTCTTTTGAATCGGGTTTGAAGGTAAACTCTGGGGTAGCCACCACGTTGCGGGTAGCATTGTACCAGGTCTTATCAAAAAAGGAAATAAAACTCAAACGTGGATCTAGTGCTTTCATGGGTGGCCGATAAAGTTTTTGATGTTGGTTCCTTCCGCTAGATAAGTCAAGTGGGCATATTCGCTGATGGCACGAAGTTGGGCATCATTCCGAACATCAATGGCCAGTTTTTGACCGCGCAGTGCCCGAGGTGAACCAGGGGCATTGTAATTGACATTGATGCGCAGGTATTGCGCTTTCGAAAACACTTGATTGAGGTAATATTGCGTAGCCACCATTTTGGTTTCGATGACCATTGGTGCCAGGTGGTTCATCCAGCGGGCCAAGCCCCAGTTGCCCTTGCCAATTTTGCTGGAGGGAATGAATGATTTTTCATCCGAACCACAACCCAGTGAAAGGATTTTTACATCGGCCAGATCAGCTCCCAGGCCCCCATTTTCTGGTTTGCCCAAGGCATAAAACAAACCGACTAAAGCGGGGTCATTGGCGTAATTTCCGCCTTCGACAAATCCGTCATAAATCGGCAGGTTCATAATGGCCGCCGAGGTTTTCATCGCCACATCGACCAATGCTTCTCCGGCATACTGCGTATCCCGATTGTTGTACACGATCACTTTGAAAGCCTTCATTTGACCATCGGGTAGCTCCGGGTTCAATTCCAGGGTTGGGAATAAAAACACTGGTGCCTGAATGTTTCGCTCCTGGAGCTTTGTATCAACTTCTCCGAGGGTTTTGGTAGCCCCAAATTTTTCTGTGAGCAGTTTTTTCAGGTTGGTATTGCGGTATTTGGGGGCAAAAATATTGAGCACATTCCACACGCCCCGGAATAGGGTTCTTGGCAAAATGTATTTTGAGCGATGCAAATAAACATCGGCGATGTCTTTGGCACTCATCCCGGCTGCCAGGCCCGAGGCAATGATCCCTCCCGTGGCGGAGCCCACAATGACATCAAATAAGTCCGGGATTTTTTTTCCGGTTTCTTTTTCAAGGCATTCCAACAAAGTAGCAGGAAAAAGACCTCGGGTTCCGCCCCCGTCGATCGATAAGATTCGGATGGGTTTTGACATGTTTAGTGTTTTAGGTGTCAGTTTCTTAAAAATAAATCAAAGCAAGCCCTTCACTTGCATTTCCGGGTGGTGATACAGCGAAATCCATTCGTTGGCACAAGCATTGATTACATGGATCAAAAAAGCGGCATAAAAACCTCCACTGGAGTAGCTGACCAGGGAAAGTGCAACGGCAAAAATGGCCGCCCCAAACATCATGCTTCGGCCCTGGTCAAAATGGGCGAGGGTGTACAAAACGACGTTGATGATGATTGCCCAAACCAGGCCAAACTCGGCAATGCAGGGAAACAATAAGAAGCCTCTAAAAAAGAATTCGTAAGCAAACAGGTAGATGACCCAACTCAGGGTGTTCAATACTACCAAAGACCAGGTCCAATGGCGTGCGCGAATCTTGGGATTCTGCCAGAGATTGTCCTTTTTAGGGCCAATCCACAACATCAAAATAGGAATGACGACCAATGCCGCCACGATCCAGTTTTTACCAGCTGTATTGAGGCTGAAATTGATGCCAACTTCAGCGGGAGAAAACCCCATCCAACTGCGTGCAATCCAATAGGCAAGTACACCCAGGAACAAAAAGCCAGAGAATCGATAAAAAAAATACTCCCTAATCCGATTGGCCGGGCGGCAAAAACTGCGGTGAAAAACAACCTGCTGCAACAGATGCCAGGTCAAATAAATCAGAACAACGCTCGATAGTAGGTAGAGTGTTTTGGTGTCCATT
>JAIXOO010000006.1 GCA_027486765.1 Saprospiraceae bacterium | reverse complement strand
TTATCCCCGCAAAATATCCCGCGCTGCCATCAAGGCGAAGCCCAACAAATTCAGTCCCTCCCATTGCTCCGGATCTTGCGCCTTTGGATCACTGGCAGCCAAGCCAATGCCCCAAATGGGATCTAACGGACTGGCTTCGACGAGGACTCGATCCTGGGTATTGAGCAAAAACGTTTTTAATGCCGGGTGCTGCCCAAATTTGTGCACATTGCCCTTGGTCACCAATTCAAAACGTTTTTTTTCCCAGCTCCGCTGATCAAAGTTTTTTACTTCGCGACCCAGTTTTTTAGCCTCGGCGGGAGTCTTTGAAAGAATGATTTGATCAAAAATAGCTTGGTCGTCAAAAAGTAGCGCTTTTTGTGCCATCATCCAGTGTTCGGCGCTGGCATAGGTGACGCCTGCTACCTCAAAGGGCGAGGATTCCCACCATTG
This sequence comes from Saprospiraceae bacterium, assembly GCA_027486765.1. Classification (GTDB taxonomy): domain Bacteria; phylum Bacteroidota; class Bacteroidia; order Chitinophagales; family Saprospiraceae; genus Haliscomenobacter. The sequence goes on along the minus strand of JAIXOO010000006.1, from coordinate 9,264 downwards.
GCTGAAGCAGGAAGCCGTGATCTGGCCATCTTTTGCTGGTTGATGACCCCAAAAGAAGAGGAATTTGGGGGCTTCATCCCGATTGATTTTTTCAAGTAGCCAGGGTAGGTTGTATTGGGTCATTGTTTGTATTTTCATCCATAACTTAAATCTGCGCTTTCAGGTTCCTTCGGTATCTTGACTAATACATGATTGATGTGAATTTTGAATTAACTGCTCAATTTGTGCGACTTCTACGAAGTCGTAAAATCTTAACTACAACCACCAATTTCTACAAATGTGTGACCTCTCCGAGGTCAACGGATTGACTTCGTAGAAGTCGTACATTTGTAGAAAATGGTGCAATAGGTTTTTTACGACTTCGCAGAAGTCGCACATTATTCATTATCAATGCAATTAATTTAAATTCTCGTTGATTAGCTATTTCACCAATCGAATAATCGCCAAATCATCCGTCGGTTTGACTCCGTATTCCTTTTCCAAAATGCTCAGCTTTTTATCCAGCATCTTTACTTTTTCCTCGTACTGTCGGTTTTCCAATAAAAAATAGACGGGATCAGGCACGATTGGATAATCCCCATCGTCAAAAGGAGCAAAACTCAAAATGCCATCGCTACAAATGCTCAAGTCTTGAAAATCGGGGATGTGTAGTTGTTGATTTTGCTGGGCAAGCCAGGCCTCAAAATCCTCTTCCAGGTGATAGCCCAAATAATCTGGCTGATTGGCTTGGTCAAAGTGGTGCACTTGACCATCGTGGTACACCAGGCCGTCGCCAATAACGAGGATGTGCCCCGCATTTTGCAGCTCGTCCCAAATCAGTAAAATCAGGGTGCTGAGCAAGTCGTATTTGTCGAGTAGGAGTTGGTTTTTGATCAGTTTGAGTTCCTGAAACAAACGTTGGACGATAGTTTTGACTTCCAATTGCAGCTCAGGCTGGGCAGGCTGTTTGAGTTCCAGGTAACTCCGTTCCAACGCGATTTTTTTCAAAATTTTCCCACACAAAGTCGCCGCGAAATAACTTTCATTGCCCATCGTGCAGCCGTCCAACACGGCATACAAATGGCGCGTCGTACCTAGTTGTGCACTCAGAAGGTAGTCTTCACAATGGTTGGTATGGTGTTGGCCAATACGTAGGATTTGGAACATTTGCATGTCCCAAGTTTAGATTTTTTTGCGGAATTAGGCAAGCGTTTATGCTACTCCGAGGTACTTCATCCTGCGGAAATGTGAAACGAGTGCTTCGCCCATGGAGGGATAACACTTGTAATCCACACCGTGTTGAGCACACACTTTTTCTACGATTTGGTGCAGCTTTGGGTAGTGTACGTGGCTGATGTTGGGGAAAAGGTGGTGCTCAACCTGGAAGTTGAGGCCGCCACAAATCCAGCTGACGATTTTATTTTTTGGTGCAAAATTGGCCGTCGTACACAATTGGTGAATGGCCCACTCATTTTCAATGGTCAAATCGTGCTCGGTAGCATCTTCAAACTCAGTGATTTCGACCACGTGTGCCAACTGGAACACCATGGCTAGTACGAGGCCACAAGCCATCGAAGCAATGAGGTAACCCAGCAAAAAGGTCGTGAATTTGGGTACAAACAGGATCGGAATCACCAAATAAATCAGGACGTACATGGTTTTGGACAACCAAAATACCAAATGCTCTTTGATGTCAAAACCATTGATGTCGGTGAGGTGGACTTTTTTGGTGAAATACTTTTGAAAGTCGTTCATAAATACCCAACCCAAATAAGAAATGGCGTACAGCACCAGACAATACAGGTGTTGAAACCGGTGGATGCCCATTTTGTGCTGCGAGGGAGCTAGCCGGAGCAGTTTGGTCTGGATGATGTCCGCATCAACCCCGTCTATATTGGTGAAAGTATGGTGAACGACGTTGTGTTTGGTCTTCCAAAAAAAAGCGTTGGCCCCCAAAAAATTGAAGGTGTAGCCCAAGATATTGTTGACCGTATTGTTGTTCGAATAACTGCTGTGGCAGGCATCGTGGCAAACGTTGAAGCCCAGCAAAGCCCAGTTGAATCCAAACAAAAGGCAAAGCAATACCCCTAAAATGACGGATTGAGGGGTGAAAAAAACCAGCTGCACGTACAAATAAAGCCAGGATGCAAAAAGAATGATGGTCTTGGCGTAGAGGCGAGCATCCCCTTTTGGACTGATCTGTTGGTTGGAAAAATACTGCTGAACTTCTTCGCGCAGGATGGCATAAAACTTTCCCGAAGGACTAAACGTGACTTTTTTCATTGAATTACTGCGGAACTGATGACTAAATTGTGATTGGATTGGGCTTTAGCCGTCTTAAAAAAACAAAGGTAAACACATTTTAGCGCTTATTTAAAAAAGCAAGCGATTTATCTTGTGATGGGCAAAAGTGATTAAAGTCACTTTCGTTCAGCCAATTGGCTAATCTTGCGGGGAAGGTTTTCCGCTGGGAAGAAGAGCAAAAACTCAATACGGCGGTTGCGGGATTGCCCTTCTGTGGTCTCGTTGGAAGTGCTCGGATCAAACTCGCCCCGGCCTCCGGCCACGATGCGGTTGGGGCCCAACTCTTGGGCATCTACGAGGTTGCGCACCACCGTAGCCGCACGTAAGGCGGTGAAATCCCAACTATCCAGGTTTTTGCGGGAAGCGGCCAGATTGTCAGTATGGCCTAGCACATGGATGGACAATACCGGATTGGCATTTAGTAAAATGCCCAGGGTTTTGAGCGCGGCTAAGCCGGTAGGTTCGATGCGATTGGTGATGCCCGTTTTGAACAACAAAGCCTCGGTGAGGGCGACCACAATTTTTCCATTCCGCACTTCAACAGTGTATTGCGCTACCGGAAATTTAGCCAGGGAATCCTGAAATTCTTTGGCAATGGCCTGTAAGGTTTCGGTCTCTTGTTTCAAAAATTCCCGAATGGAGGCAACCTGATTTTCCAGTTTGCTGATTTGTTCGTTTTTGTTTTTCAGCGCATCGCTGAGGGAGGATTCCTTGCTCAAGGCTTGATTTTGGGCCTTATCCAGCTCTTCCTCCAGTTCGTCCAGGCGTTTGAGGTACTTGTCTTGGGTAGCCAGCAAGGCGTTGTTCTCCCCCTTGCGCTCCGCAATTTGCAGTTGCATGCGGGTAATTTCGTCACGGCTGTTGCGCAATTGTTCGTTGAGCGTGCCAATCTCTGTTTTGTACGATTGCTCCAGCTCCAGCACTTTTTTATTGGAAATGCCACAAGCGGAGAAGAGGCAGAGCAGGGCGAAGAGGTATATGGTTCGCATTGGGAAAAACAGGTTGTTTAATGATGAGTGATAAATGATGAGTGATGAATTGTCAATCCTCTAAGTACATTTTGCCGATTTACAATGAAAACTGCAAATCAATTCATCACTCATCATTTATCATTCATCACTTATTGTAGTCTAAAGCTGGAGGCGCCCAACATCCCAATATCCGTAAATACTGAAACGCGGTAAAGCCCATCGCGTAATTTTTCTTCCAGCTCGTGACTGAAGCTCAGGCGTTGGGTGGCGGTGATGTTGACATCTTTGGCTTTTACCGCTATGATGTCCATGGCTGTACCATTCACTATGGCTCTTTCCTGGATATTGGAACCCTGGATGGGCACCCCTTTATCGTCGGTAATGACCATGTACACTGGGCGCAGGCCCTGATATTCCTGGGGCACATCAACCAGGTCGAAAGATACCTTCACCCGACGTGCTTTGCCTGAGGATGCAGTTGCCTTGGGTTTACGCGCTTCCACTTCCACCTGAAAACCAGAGGCTTTGAAGTTGGCCAGGGTCAAACGTTTGAGTTCACTTTGCATGGTTTTGTTGAGGTTGCCCAGGGAGGTGTTTTCGGTGCGGGCACTGCTCAGGTCGCGCTCCAGTTGGCCGGTGCGTTCCTTGAGCTCCTCATTTTCGGCTTGCAGATCACCGATGACTTGTTCCAAATTGGCTTTTTCGGCCAACAATTGTTGAATTTCGCCTTTTAAGCCATTGACTTCATTGAGGCGATTGCTGCGGTTGGCTTTGATCTCGGCGTCTTTGCGCGCCAAGGCACTTTGGGCATCGGCAAGGGAGCCTTGCAGGGTTTCGTTTTCACCAGCCAGGGTTTGGTAGGCACTGGCCAGGCTATCTACTTCGCTGGCCAGGTCTTCTTTGAGTTCGTTGAGGCTACCCAATTCCTGGCTCATCGATGCGTTCTCGGCTTGCAGGCTTGCCTTGGCTTTTTGTTGGGAGAGTCCCCATGCACCTGCGCCCAGGGCGCCTAGTCCTAAAATTAAAGCTAAGATCAATAAAATACGCTTTGAACCGTTGTTTTGGCTGTTCTCCATAGTTGCTTTAATAAGAGTTGAGAAGGTTGAGGGAGGTTGAGAAGGTTGAGGCTACCGCAAGCGATGTTGACATTGTCCTTGTCTAAGTCGCTTGCGGTAGCCTCAACCTTCCTAAACTTTCCTCAACCTTCTCAACCTATTATATAAATTTAGTTTTTCGCTTCCAGCCAGGTCAAAACATCGGGAAACATTTTGCTCAGGCTGCCCGCCGTCTCGCGGCTCAGTCTGATGCCGTTGACGTAAGGAACGAGCTCAAAGGTAGCAAAACCCGGCTGGTTACTCAACTTGCTTAGCGCAGTTTTTGCCTCAGTGTAGCCATTATATCGGCCAATGGTATAGAAATAGCTGCCATTCGACAGGGATTTTTCACCCATCGCGTATTTATCCTGACTCAAAAGTGGGTTTTGCAGCACACTGGTGCTTTGACCAATTTGAATGCGGAAAACCAGACCGCTGTCTTCAGTATAGCCACTTAGCCAGGGTTCGGTTTTGCTGCTGATGGGCGAATCACCTAGGCCGCTCAACTGGAAGGTGAGGGTTTTAAAGTTACTGGTAAAATCGGGAGGAGGTGGGATGCTGTGCAATTGTAAAGCCGTTGGTGAAACCCCTTTACCGATGAGGTATTGAGCCAGGTTTTCAGCACTTCTTAGCCCTCCGTACAAGCGGGAACTCACGGCCATTTCCTGCCGGGAAGCGGCGGTAATGACCAGTTTCTGCTGTGGATATTTTTTCAATGTTTCGACTAGCTCATCCAATTGTTTGGAATCGGTTCCTTGCATCCATTGCCCATCCTGGTTGAAGTAAAAAGGTTTAAGGCTAAGGCTGCCTCGGGTGGTTACTTCTTCCTTGGGGTCGGGTTCAGCCAAGCTACCATCGGGGTTGGTACGCGGCATTTTGGGCGTTGCCGAGGTTTGTACATACACTGGCGCTGTGGTGGTAATGGGTGCCGACATTTCGTGCAGGTAGTCAAAAAAGTAAGCGGCGTAAATGTCCCGCTCGCCCAGGCCATCCTTGCGTGAAGAGGCGAAATAAGCGGTATAACCATCGCGAGAAAGCCGGAAATGGGTATCGTCACCTGCCGAATTGACGGGTACGCCCAGGTTGTCGGCATTGGTCCAGCGGTTGATTTGTGGGATGAACAAACAACGAAACACGTCGAAGCCTCCCATGCTTTGATCGGGACGGTTAGAGCTGAAATACAAGACTTGCCCGTTGCGGGAGAGGAAGGGAGTCGTTTCATCAAAAGTGGAGTTGATGTCTGGCCCCAAATTCACGGGAGCGCTCCAGCGGCCACGCACCCAGACCGTTTTGTACAAATCCAAACCTCCATAACCACCTGGCCTTTGGCTGGCAAAAATGACCAAAGTATCGCCCACGAATTGGGCCGAACTCAGCCCGGCCGTAGCCTCTACTGGCCCGATGAAGGGATCGGAAGACAAGGTGCGGCTGCCTACCCGAAAAGTATCGATCAGGATTTCACCCTGGGTGTAAGAATTGCCTTTGAAATAAAACAAGGCTTTACCATTGGCGCTAAAATCGTGCAGCACTTCGTGTTTGGGGCTATTGAGCAGGTAGTGCATCGCCTGCGGCGGAGTCCAGATGCCCTTATTGACTTGTGAGGTAAAAATATCACTGTAAAAGCGGCCCATCACTTCGTCGGGTTGCCCAAAATTGTTGCGCGATCCACCTGCGTTGCCGGGGCGTACCGAGGAAAAATAAATGCGGTCGGTAAAATTGGGGCTCATGATGGGCGCAAATTCATCGTAAGGCGTATTGACCGTATTGCCCAGGTTCTCTACGATGGCGCGTGGATTCTTGTATTGCAAAGCCAGGCCCGTGGCACAACGCCGAATGTCTTCGCGGATGGTCGCCCGATTGGCATGGTTGGCGGGAATGGCTTTGAGGTAGAGTTTGTAGTACTCGATGGCTTTGGTAAACTCGTGCCGATCATGGTAGATTTTACCCAGGTACAGCCAGGTTTCCGGAAAAGGCGAGCGCTCGGTTTCCAGAATATGCTTCAGCATGGGCTCCGCTTCCTTGAGTTGGTTGAGGTGGTAATAACACAGGGCCAACAGGAGTTTGGTTTCCTTGTCTTCCTGACGGATTTTTTTGATACCAAGCAGTACACTTTGTGCGGACTGGTACTTGTTGAGGTAGTAATAATTGGTGGCTTGCTTTTTTTTATCAGCGAGAGTTTCCTGTGCAAAAAGTCCTAATGCACCTAAAACCAATACAAATGTACAAATAAGGTAGCGCTGCTGCATGGTCAATCGGTTTTGTTGTGGGATCTAGTTTGTCTTACGCAATCGAAAGGCAAATCAGATCTTTAACGTTGACGGAATAGGTGATATTTTTCATATGGACGCATGAGCGTGGATGAAGGTACAAACTTTAGGGAGGAGTATAAGTAGGTAGCCTGGACTTTTACCAAAAAATGAGATATGATTTTTCTAAAATTCAATTTGCGCCGATTTTGACCCATACGAACGTACCTTTGTTTCATTTCTGTTCCTATACTTGCCATACAAACAAAAAACACTGCATGCCATGCTAAAATCCATCCTGTTCTCGATTTGTTTCACAGTGAGTTTGCTCTTGCAGGCACAAACCTATTATGTTTTTGTAGGTGGTTATGTGCCCAAAGCAGCCGATCAAGGCATCAATGTGTATGTACTGGATACCCTAAGCGGCGAGTTGAAACACAAGAGCCTATGTCCCGATTTGCTCAATCCCACTTACCTCAATCTCAGCCCGAATGGGAAAAACCTTTACGCATGCACCGAAGCGCGGGTACCCAAAGGGGGCAATGTGAGCAGCTTCTCCTTTGATAGCCTCAGCGGTAAACTCACTTTTCTCAACAAACAAGCAAGCGGTGGCGAAAATCCGGTATATGTCAGTGTGCACCGCAGCGGAAAATGGGTGGTAAACACCAATTACACGGAAGCCAGTGTGACGGCGTACAGCGTCAATATGGATGGTAGTTTAAATCCTGCTGCACAATTGTTTGAATACAAGGAGGGCAGCAACGTTGTGAAGGATCGACAGGCCGCTGCACATACCCACTCCTGTGTTTTTTCACCCAATTACGAGCAACTGATTGTGCCGGACTTAGGGGCCGATAAACTCCGGATGTATCGTTTTGATGCCAAAGCCACCCAACCGCTGACCGAGCTTGCTGGGACCGCCGCTCCGGCGGGCAATGGGCCACGGCATTTCAGTTTTCACCCCAATCAAAAATTCGCCTACTGTGTGGAAGAGCTGAGTGGGACCGTCAGTGCTTATCGGTACAAAAAGGGGAAACTCACGTCCATCCAAAACATTTCGGCGCACCCCCAGGAGCTCCAATCCGGTTTCAGTGGTGCGGACATCCATACTTCCCCGGACGGTCGTTTTTTATACGTATCCAATCGAGGCAATGAAAACAACCTGGCCATTTATGCGATCCACCGCAGCAAAGGGACATTGACCAATGTGGGCTACCAGCCAACGCTGGGCAACCACCCACGCAATTTCACGCTGGATCCAACGGGAAAATTCCTCCTCGTTGCCAACATGAATAGCAACAGCATTGTGGTGTTCAAACGGGATGTAGATACCGGATTGTTGACCAAAATGAGTGTAACCGAAGGCATTCCAAGTCCATCGTGTATCAAAATCAGAAAATACCACAACTAAACCATGCACCCATTAACCGCCCAATTGTTCGACCTCCAACACAGCCTCGCTGCACCCCTCCTGAAACGGGTACATTACCCCTGGCATGCCCTGCCCTTGATTGGGGCGTATCTTCAGGAGCTGGCAGCTCAGTTGCCGAAAGATTACCTACAAATTGCCCCACAGGTCTGGGTTGGAGAGGGCACGTACATTGAAAAAACGGCGCTGATACAGGGCCCAGCCATCATTGGGCGCAATTGCCAAATCCGCCATGCCGCCTTCATCCGGGAACAAGTGATCATTGGGGATGAGGTGGTGGTGGGAAACTCTACCGAACTCAAGAATGCCATCCTGTTTGATGGGGTACAAGTTCCGCATTTCAACTATGTGGGCGACTCGATTCTGGGGTATCGCGCTCACTTGGGTGCCGGGGCGATTTTATCTAACTTCAAGTCCAGCGGGGACGAGATCAATGTGTATTTGGAAGGAAAAAAAATGGGCACAGGACTGAATAAATTTGGGGCATTGCTGGGAGATCATGTTGAAATTGGGTGTAATGCGGTACTTTTTCCGGGTACGATTGTGGGGCGGGGCGCGGTGATTTACCCCTTGTGCCCGGTACGTGGATTTATAGAGGCGGGAAGTATTGCGAAAAACGATGGACGGGTTTATCCTCGGGAGGAGCGAGAGTGATTGATTTTTTTGTATTTATATTGTTTTTATAAACAAGTGAACTTCATTGAAATTTAGCTCAAAACCAAGCATATTTCTTCACCACCAACCCCATTCTCAACGCCCCCCCAAACTGCCGAAAAAAACCTTCTACCCCCTTCAAACTACTGCCTTCAAAATCAAAAACCTGTAAGCCACCGGCCGCTGCGTCTTGGATCGCCTGGTCGATCAGCATGGCCACTGCCCCATTGTGCGCATCGCGGCTACGCCCACTTGCCAAGAGGTAAGCCCAGCGTTGATCCCAAAGCACCCAAATAGCCGCCTCCTTAGCTCCGGTTTGCTCATGAACGGCCCAGTACAAAGTTCCAGCCTGGTGTTGTTGGCAGGCTTCAAACAGTCCTTCAAATTGTTCGGCAGTATACGGCATTTTCATTTTTTGCGCAGCAAAACTCAATTGATTCAAGGCATAAAAGCCCTCCGCTGAAGCTGCTCTTTCTACCCGATACAACTTGTTGGCATTCCGGAGCTTGTTCCGCAATGCAGATGTGTAATCATCTGCCCATCCCGGATATCGGAGCTCAATACAATAGGTATACTTGATGTCCAAT
>JAIXOO010000514.1 GCA_027486765.1 Saprospiraceae bacterium | reverse complement strand
GGGGATAAATAGTTAATGACGAATGTTTTGAACGACGAATGACGTGATATTACCAATCCGAAAACGCTGCATTAAAAATATCCTCCATCAACTGATTGCTAATCGTCCGAATGGCCGTTTCCTGTACCGTAGAAAAATCCTGATCGGATGCATAGTTGTAAAAGAAGGAAAAGTTGCGCTTCCAGACCTCTTTTTGAGTGCGGTTGTTGAAGTATTCGATGGCCAGGGTGATGGTCAAACGGTTGATGGCGGTGGTCTCCCCTACCCTAGGTGCTTCGGAAGTGATGCGGAAATCGACCAGGGTGCCGCGCAATTCAATGTCCGGGTCCTCGTCGGTGTATTTGAGGGTAGATTGCAAGCGTACCTTATCCTTGAGCGCTTCGGTCAATTGAATGGGCAGGTTGGGTAGGGAGTTGTCCGCATTGTTGAGAAACTGCGGGACGTAGTAGGTTTTTAACTCACCGGTATCCGCCGGGTTCATCTTGATGCTGCACGCGCTGAGCAGAAATAGGCAAGTTATACTCAAGACTTTGATGCTCCAATGTACAAACGACAGGGATGGCTTTACATTCATAGATCGTACTGTTTGATCTTGCGGTACAAGGTTCGCTCCGAAATGCCCAGTTCTTTGGCGGCCTCTTTCCTCCGACCCTTGTATTTGCGCAGGGCTTTCTGGATGAGGTTTTTTTCGTGGTCTTCGATCCGATAATTGTCATCCAGGATTTCCACGCTGCCAAAGGCACCTTGGGTCGCCCCTTTGTGCTCGGGTAAGTGCTGAGGAATGATGACTTGGGGATTCAGGTCGTCTTCGTAATCCTCCTCCAAATCGTCGAGGCCATTGTGCAAGGAAATCGGCTCTTTGGGGGCGGTATAATTGAAACGAGGCTCAGGCGAAGGAATGATGCTACGGGGGGGATCCAAAGAGCGGAAAGGCCGCAGGTCAGGCACCCGCAAGTCATTGCTCTTGATGAGTTCAAAAACCAGCGACTTCAAATCATTCAAATCCTGCTTCATTTCGAAGAGGAACTTGTACAAGATATCCCGTTCCTGCAAATTACCTGGTGCTTCGTTGCCACTGCCCACCAAAACGGGCAAATTGCGCGTAGCAATGCGGGGTTCAATCTCCAGCAAGGCTTCAGCAGTGATGACCCGTTCCTCAGACAAGACCGAAACCCGTTCAGCCACGTTTTTCAACTCGCGTACGTTGCCCGGCCAGGTGTAATTTTTGATCAACAGTTGAGCCCGCTCATCCAATTGGATCGTGGCGGAACGGTGGCGCTCGGCGAAGTCAGCGGCAAATTTGCGGAAAAGTAAATACACATCATCGGCGCGTTCTCGCAAGGCCGGCACCACAATAGACACGGTGTTCAGACGGAAATATAGGTCTTCGCGGAACTTGCCCTTTTTGACGTTTTCTTCCAAATCAACATTGGTGGCAGCAATGATGCGCACGTCGGTACGCAAGACTTTATTGGAGCCGACCCGGGTAAATTCGCCATTTTCGAGGATGCGGAGCAGAAAAGTTTGGGTCTGCAGTGGCATTTCGCCGATCTCATCCAAAAAGATGGTTCCACCGTCGTAAGTCTCAAAGTAACCTTTGCGGTCAGCGTTCGCACCTGTGAATGAACCTTTTTCATGGCCAAACAACTCCGAATTGATGGTGCCTTCAGGAATGGCCCCGCAGTTGATGGCAATGAATTGGTTGTGCTTGCGGGCGCTGAGTGAATGGATGATTTTTGAAAACACCTCTTTTCCCACGCCACTCTCGCCGGTGATGAGCACCGTCAGGTCGGAGTTGGCTACCCGCACAGCATTGCTAAGCGCCCGATCGAGAAGGGGCGAATGGCCAATGATGCCGAAGCGCTGTTTTACGGAAAGAAGGTTGTCCATGTTTTTTTGGTTCCAGGGTTCCTGGGTTCCAGTGTTCCAAGGTTCGGGGCTAACCCAGGAACTTTGGAACCCAGGAACCTCATATTGCTGCTTCCCCGATCAAAGTTGCGCTACTGGCTGCTTTGACGAGTACATTAATGTATTGACCTGGCTTGTAGCCGGCCACTTTTGGAAAAACAATCATTTTGTTCTGAGTGTTGCGTCCGCAAAAATCCTGGTCAGATTTGCGGGAATCCCCCTCAATCAGGACTTCAAATACTTTGCCGATGTCGCGTTGGTTGTGGCCGTAGCTTACCTGAGATTGTAGATTAATGATCTCTTGCAAGCGGCGTTTTTTCACTTCTAGCGTGATGTCATCCGGGTATTTCCGTGCCGCCAGGGTACCAGGGCGTTCGGAGTAAAAGAACATGTACGACATGCTGTAATCGGCAAATTCGATCATGCTCAAGGTATCCTGGTGTTCCTCTTCCGTTTCTCCACAAAAACCGGCGATGATATCTGAAGAAATGGCACATTCAGGAATGATCTGACGAACAGCTTCGATACGTTCCATGTACCACTCTCGGTCGTAGGTGCGGTTCATGCGTTCCAACACGTTGCTGTTGCCTGACTGGACGGGCAAGTGGATGTACTTGCAAATATTGGGGTACTTCGCGATGGTATGGAGCACCTCATTGGTAATGTCCTTGGGGTGAGAAGTAGAAAAACGCACCCGGAGATCGGGGGCTACCAGGGCCACCATTTCCAACAAGTGGGCAAAATTGACCAGGTTTTCCGTTTCGGGATTGGTCCATTTGTAAGAATCTACGTTTTGCCCCAAGAGAGTCACTTCTTTGTATCCGCGCTCGTACAATTCTTGTGCTTCGGCCAAAATACTGAAAGCATCCCGGCTCCGTTCGCGGCCACGGGTAAAGGGCACTACACAGAAAGAGCACATGTTGTCGCAACCCCGCATGATGGAAATAAAAGCACTCACCCCGTTGGAATCCAGGCGCAGTGGACTGATGTCGGCATAGGTTTCTTCCCGGGAAAGGAAAACGTTGATGCCTTTGTCGCCGTCTTCGGCGGTAGCAACGAGTTTGGGTAGATCGCGGTAGGCGTCCGGGCCCACTACGAGGTCGACCAGGCGTTCTTCTTCCAAAAATTTGGACTTCAAACGTTCGGCCATACAGCCCAGCACACCCACCAGGGTGCCCGGCCTTTGTCTTTTCATGGCGTCAAACACCCGGAGGCGTTTACGCACGGTTTCTTCAGCTTTCTCCCGGATAGAGCAGGTATTGACCAGGATCAAATCCGCTAGTTCCAGGCTCCGGGTAGGTTTGAAGCCCACTTCGGCCAGGATAGATGCCACAATTTCACTATCGCTAAAGTTCATCTGGCAACCGTAACTTTCGATGTAAAAGTGTTTGCCAGAGGGATCTTCAACTTGCTGCGGATAATTTTTAAAAAAGACTTCCCCCTGCTGCTCCTCTTTCATCTGCTGGTGCGGCACATCTAGCAAGGTTGGATTGTCGTTGTACAAATGCATGATCGTAGGTTATTACCGTTCACCTGAACAGCCAAATGGCCACACTGGTTTAGTGGGACACAAAAGTAAGGGATATTTTGGTTTGATGTGCCAATTTGGCAGAAAAAAGAAAAGAAAGAATTCGATCCAAAAAAGGCTTAAAAAACCTATTCCTCCGATGTAACCATTCGCCCCTACACGCATTACAACAATGAGTAAACAACTAAAAACACGCTATTCACAGCATTTTTTCAAAAAAACTTTTTTCAAGCAACTATTTATCGAAAATTCGCATCATTCGAATATCAACAAAACGGATTCGTCCGTTTGCATATTACTGAAACAATATTTACACACCTTGCTAACCGAACTGTTATTAATGAAACGCTCTCTAGGCCTGTGGATTATGTTGCTTGCCGTCAACATCGTCTTTGCCCAAAACCCGGCAAAAGTAACCATTAAAGGCAGCGTGGTGGATACCGCCAACATGCCTGCCCCCTACCCAACTGTAATGCTGCTCAACCCTACCGACTCCAGTTTGATCAATTTTACCCGCGCAGACGAAAAAGGAGGTTTTGAATTCAAAAACGTGCGCAACGTTCCCTATTTGCTGAAAATATCGCTGATCAGTTACCAGCCCCGGCAAATGTTGCTTCCAGCGCACGAAAAGGAAGTGAACGACTTGGGTAACGTACCCATCAAACCCATCTCCCTGGAGCTGATGGAAGTGGTGATTAGAACCGCCAAATCCACGCTGAGCATCCATGGCGATACGATCGAATACGACGCATCTACCTTTAAAGTGCCACCAGGTTCCACGGTGGAAGACTTGCTGCGGCGTTTACCGGGTATTGAAGTGGATGCCGATGGCAACATCAAATCACAAGGTAAAGACGTAAACAAGGTCTACATTGACGGCAAAACCTTCTTTGGCGACGACCCCAAAGCCGCCACTAAAAACCTGGGTGCGGAGACCATCTCCAAAGTGCAGGTGTTCAATGAAAAATCGGAACAAGCCAAACTTACCGGCGTAGACGATGGCCAAAAGAACAAGGTGATGAACCTTGAACTCAAGGCCGAATACAAAAAAGGTGCCTTCGGCAAAATCACTGGCGCACTGGGCGATCAAGACCGCTGGGCAGCCCGTGGCAACTACAACCGCTTCAATACCAAAGAGCAGTTTTCCATCATTGGTTTTGGCAACAACATCAACCAAACCGGGGTCAACTGGGAAGATTACGGTGAATTCAAGGGCCAAAACGCTTACAATGACTTTGACAGTGGCGACTTTGGCTTCAATAGTGGCAGCGGAATGCGCTTTTTTTATTCCGAAGGCGGTGGATTAACCAGCTATTTTGATGGCCGCGGCTTCACCAAAAACTTTGGAGGAGGCGCCAATTACAACTTCGACAATGGCAAAAAATCCAAGCTCAACGCCAGTTATACCTACAACCAAACCGACTTGAATCTGGATGAATATTCTTTCCGCCAGACCTTTTTGTTGGACACCAGTTTTTTCAACAATGACACGCTCAATCGGGGCGAATTCCGCAACAACCACATCCTCAATGGCCGCCTGGAGCAAAACCTAGACTCCAATAATGTGCTCATCGTCAAAGCCAACGCGCGCATAAGCAACCAGGATGCGGGGAGTTCACAAAGCCAATTTTTCTCCAACAGCCTGGAAAAAGCCAACAACCGCCTTTCTACCGATAACGATTCCAATCGGGACACCTGGGCACTCACCAGCTCCCTGATTTTCCGCCATCGGTTTAAGAAAAAAGGTCGTTCTTTTGCCTTTAGCGCGGCTTTTAACCAAAACCAAAATGATCTGGATGAACGCTTTACTACGATTAATCGCTTTTTCACAGCAAACACCTTTACCGATCAGATTCGCCAGCTCAACCGCGACAACAATGGCAGCGACGAAGTCAAATCCAGTATCCTCTACACTGATGCCTTGAGCAAAAAGTGGTTTTGGGAAACTTTTTACAACTTCAGTCAATCCACTAGTCAAAACCAGCGCCGGGTAAGTGATCCTGAGTTGAATGATCAACTCATTGAAAACCTAAGCCTTTTTTCAGACAACAAACTCTTGTACAATCGTTTGGGGAGTGGCATTCGTTATTCACACGAGGGAGTCAACCTGTCCGTTGGCTTAGCTGCCCTGCAATACAATTTGCACGGCGAGTTCTCTAGGGATGAAGATCAGCCCCTGGTTGCTCCAGCGGTAGATCGTACGTTTACCCACGTGACGCCAAATTTTAGCGCAGACATTGAATTGCTGAGCAACCTTAGCGTCAATACCAGTTATTCTTATTCCGTCGTTGCGCCCAGGTTCAACGACTTGCGGCCAGTGACCACCTTCAACAACCCAGCTTTCCGCTCCGAAGGTAATCCCAATCTGGATCCTGAACTGAGTCACAACTTATCAGCAGGGATGTATTTCTGGGATCCAGCCAGCCTAAGTAGCATGGGTTTGAGCATGGATTACGCCATCAAAGAAAGCCAGATCGTTTACAATCAGGTCATTCAAAGTGACGATGAGCTGGGCATCCTTAGCATCACCCGCCCGGAAAATGTGAGTGGTGGTAGAGAATTGTCCAGTTACCTCTGGATGAATCGCCCGATCATCAAAACCAAGTTGAGCCTGTCCGTGAATGGTAGCCTCCGATTCAGCAAAAACCCTGCTTTTGTCAACGGTGTCGAAAACGAAACCAAAAGCGATGGAGGGAATATTTCGATGAGTTTGAGTGCAACTCCGAATCCAAAATTGATTTTCTCGCTAACGGGCGACTTTAATTTGACCAACATCAGTTATTCGATCCAGGAATCGCAAAACCAAAAAATCCGCAATACCGGGATTGATGGCAACTTGAAATACCAGTTTGCCAAAAAGATGTTCCTGGAAACCAACCTGGATTACAACATTTTCCGCAACGACCGTTTTGATTTCAAACAGGATATTCCAATCTGGAATGCTTCTGTACGCCGCATCATTGGCAAAGCCAATAAAATTGAGATGCGCCTGGCCGCTTTTGACCTGCTCAACAAGCGCCTGACCATCAATCAAAACGGCTCCGCCAACTATGTTGAACGCCGCATCTCCAATACCTTGGCTCGTTACTTCATGCTCAGCTTGAGCTACAATGTGCGGGGGTATGAGAACAAGTTGAAGAAAAACAATTATTGGTAAGCAAACAAGGTTCCAGGGTTCCAAGGTTCCAAGGTTCCAGGGTTCCAGGGTTCCAAAGTTCCAGAGTTCCAAGGTTGACGCCTGAACCCTGGAAGTTTGAAACTTTGGAACCTAAAAAAATACAAACATGAAAAAAATACTCTTTTTGATCCTCCTCTTCTGTCCGGCACTGGTTTTTTCACAGCCCATGGAGGGTCGAATTCGTTATTTGGTAACCAGAAACTCGGCTAAAATGATGGCGAGCCTGGATTACATGAGTAAACAAAGCCGGGAAAGGATGTCCTACATGTGGGGCAACCGCTCGGAATGGAAAACGTACAACAACCTATATTTCACAGCGGATCAGACTAAATATGAAGATTCAGAAGAAAAAGCTGAGCCAGATGCAGAAGGCGGTTACTCCTGGCGCAAAGAACAGTTTTTTCTCAAGCGTGATTTTGCCAAAAGTACCATTTATGATGGCCGCACTTTAATGAGCAAGCCATATATAGTGGAGGATACTATAGCAAACCAAAAGTGGCGCATTTTGAATGACCTCAAAGAAGTAGCAGGCCACATCTGTATGAATGCTATGATGGTGGACACACTGCGCAAACAAAAAATTGTGGCCTGGTTTGCCCAGGATTTGCAGCACAGTGGTGGACCTGAAAGTTTTCACGGCTTACCTGGAATGATCCTGGAAGTTGACATCAATGATGGCGCCATGACTTTGACCGCAGATTTGATTGAAATGAAAAAGCTTGCGAATGAATTGGACGCTCCTGCCAAAGTGAAGGGCAAAAAAATCAAACAAGTGGATTATGACAAAATTATAAAAGAGCAGATCAAACAACGGATGGCTGAAGAGCAACCCTGGTTTTGGAATGTTCCTTACATCTAAGACTTGTTTTAAACCTTTCCAATATAGATCAGTAAGAAGCGCAGCTCGGTGTTATACCGGCTGCGCTTTATTTTTTATCCCATCTTGTTGAAAAGTATCGAGAACCGCCAAAGTTCCCTCGTATCAATAACTCAACCCATCCCCAAATTTAAACAAAGCATAACCCTTGGATTTGAGGTAGCCAGGTACATCCGATTGATTGTCCAATACCGCTTTCCGTGAAACCGGAGTAGAAAATGGCATTTTCCCACTTGGGTTAAATTTCCCGCTCAGTACATCCAAAAGTGCATCGGTGGAAGTGCCAAAGGTGGCCAGTACCGTTTTTACATTCGGATTGTCAATTTCATCAATCACCCAGGGGCTGCTGTAGTTGATCACCAGCACCGTAGGTTTGTGGTAAGTCGTTTCGTTGACCCGGGCAATGTCGATTTTGTTTTTGGACAATTGCAGCTCAATGGGCTCATTTTTAGCCGAAAACAAGCCGCCCATTGCAGGTGTCAACCAAAGTACCACCACATCGGCAGCTTCGCGGGTGGACACAAATTCCAAATCCCAATTGTTCGTTTTGGGTAGGATGACGTTAACAGGTGCGGCACCTCGACCACTGTCGTAATAAGACTCTACATAGACCTTGGTCTTTTTGGCCAATGGCAACAATTTGGCATTGTTGCGCAACAAGACGATGGACTTGCGAAAAGCCAGATCCGCTTGTTTTTGGAACTCCGCATTGCCCACCGTTTTTTCAGCTACAGCCACATCCACATAGGGGTTTTCAAACAGACCCAATTCCATTTTTTCTCTCAATAATCGCGCAATGGATTCATTGATCCGCGCTTCAGAGACCATGCCTTTTTTCACCACTTCCAACAATTGGGCAGGGTCACCAGAACCAGAGAACAGATCCACCCCACACTCGATGGCTTTTTGGTAACGCTCTAGAATGCTGAGGGCTTCCACACCCCATGGCATCATTTCAATGGGGCCAGTATCGGAGTTGATGATGCCTTTAAAGCCCATTTTGTCCCGCAGCAAGTCTTTGAGAATGGCTTTGTTGTAGGCAAAAGCCAGCTCTTCGTATTGGGTGCCGATGGGCTTGGCGTAATAGGGCATGATTGCCGAAGTGCCCGCATCAACGGCCGCCTGGAAGGGCTTGAGGTGGTAATCGAACATTTTGCCGGGGTAATGTTGGTCTTTACCCCATTCAAAGTGTGGATCTTGACCTTCTACTTGGGGCCCGCCGCCGGGGAAATGTTTGGTGGTCAGGGCGACGGATTGAGTGCCTAGTTTATTGCCTTGAAAGCCCAGCACGATTTCCCGCATCATGCCTGCGGCGTGGTCGGCATTTTCGCCAAAGGTTCCTTCAATCCTTTGCCAGCGCGGCTCGGTTGCCAGATCGGCCATGTACATGTAACCTTTGCGCAAGCCCACTGCGGCCCATTCTTTGGCAGCAATTTCGGCAAAAGTGCGGGTCATTTTGAGGTCGTTCATGGCGGCTAAGCCCAGCTCACCTGGCCACCGGGAAAAAACGGTAGTGCCGACACTCAAGCCAATCGAAGCATCTACTGTGATGTGGTTGCGGGGATTGGAAGCTACAATGGCGGGAATGCCCAGGCGACTGTCTTCACAAAGCGCTTGTAAATTATTGGCCCACTCCGCCATGGTTTTGGCCGAGGTATTGGCGCGCAGGATGAAATGCCGCAGGTGCCGTTCTTTGACCCCTTTGGTGGTGCCGGAGGCGGTGAGCAAAGGAAAGGGAAGTGGTTTGCGGGAAAACATGTTGGTCTCCTGCTTCAGGTCTTCTTCATTGAACCCACTGCTGATTTCTGCCCTAGGTGCATTTTGTTGAAAGGAAAAATCACCGGCAAGCCTGGTAGTACTGATGAGCATAAAGCCCACTTTTTCTTCGATGCTCATTTTGCTGATCAGGTCTTGAACCCGGGTTTCGACGGGCAGTCGCCAGTCTTCGTAGGCATCCAGTTTGCCGTTTTTGTTCAGGTCTTTGAATTCCAAACCCGCTTTTTTGATAATTTTGGCTGAGCGAAAACCCAATTGGGCTTGGGTTGTTTTTTGGGAAAACCCAGGAAAAGCAAACAAACATACCGATAAAGAGAGTACCAGTAGTGTGCTATTTTTTGAAGTAAAAAGGAGTGATAGTACAATTTTCATACGCTGCCGTTTTTGATCAAAGACGGTAGCGTTATCAGGCACCCTTACTTTTAATCCCTAAAAATCAAAAGTTTATTGCGGTAAGTACTTGAGTGGATTATTTTTTGAGCTTTTTCATGCGAATTGGGTTGTACCAAAGCCAAAAGCCACTAATGGCCAGAAACACCAGGCCAATTCCCGCCAGCGTAGTATAAGTCAGTTTGATTTGATCACTACCAAGTTTCAATTCCAGGTCCAGAATCGAACCATCGTGGATTTTTTCGATCCAATCCGAATTGCGCGCATTCACCGCCAGAATCTGGCCAGTCGCACAGTCAATTTGTAGTTCGGTGAAATGATCGGCAAATACAATTTTGGCGACCCCTTTTTGTGGACGTACGTCGATGCGGTCGATCTCAGGAGATTTTTTTAAGGTCAACGTGGCGTAATTGCTGGCCACTTTGCTGATGCTGTCCAGACTGATCCAAGTTTGGGTTTCCAAGTTGCTACCCTTTTCAGTTTTGGGTAAAAGGCCTACTTGTTTTTTCCAGCCGAGCAACAAACCGGTGGTGCCAATCAAAGTCAAGAACAGGAACAAAGGGATGGCAAACCAGCGATGCAGCTTGCGGTAAAGGCGGGTGGTGGCAGCGATGCGGGCTGTTTTTTGACTCATGAAGGTGGTGTGATTTGTGGGGGTTGAAGATAGGGGAAATCTGGGATTGAGCGAAAGCAGTGCAGGGAATATCCTCTGTTTTGGTAAAAAGTCACCAAAATGTGCGCTTGGATTGCAATTGGGTGCCAAAGTTTCCCTCCATATTTCCCTCCATTTTCTCCCTCAACTTTTGTAATCTTGCCCTCAAATCCAAAGCACTCGCCATGGCCAAAACAAAAAAATACTACGTCGTCTGGAAAGGAGCCAAACCCGGCATATTCGAAACCTGGGCCGAGTGCCAGGCCCAAATTCAGGGCTTCCCTGGAGCTGCCTACAAATCTTTCGAGAGCAAATCCGAAGCGGAAGCTGCCTATCAAAAAGGCGCACCCAACTTTAAGCCCAAGGCGGGCGGTAGCAGCAGTAAATCCAATGCGCCTCGCACCACCATTTCCAAAAGCGCCATCATCAAAACCAGCATTAGCGTGGATGCGGCTTGTAGTGGCAATCCCGGAAAAATGGAATACCAAGGCGTATGGACAGATACCAAAGAGCTGATTTTCCACAAAGAATTCCCCCTGGGCACCAACAACATCGGCGAGTTTTTGGCACTGGTGCACGCCCTGGCGCTCTGCCAAAAAAAAGGCTGGAACTACCCCATTTATTCCGACTCCGTCAATGCGATGAAGTGGGTCAAGCAAAAGAAATGCAAAACGACCTTGGTCGAAAACGCCAAAACCGCCGATCTTTACGATGTGATTGACCGCGCCGAACAATGGCTGCAAGACAATACTTATAGCAATAAAATGATCAAGTGGGAAACGGAAGATTGGGGGGAAATTCCGGCGGATTTTGGGAGGAAGTGATCAACAGGAGTTCGGTGATTTTTTCCTAAATTGACATGAATAACCTCATCAATTTGCATATCCCTATATTGGCTACGAATTGAAATGGCTCAAAACCATTCCGGTGCCTTTTCAGGGGCAGGTTATTGTCATTGATTGACATCAGAAAAACGTGCTGTTCGGCATCCATCAAGGCAATCGGGAAGTGATTGCAGTGAAATTGGAGTGATCACCACTTCAGCCATTTGCCCACATTTCGCTGCCCCTCCACCAGCAGTTCAATTGCGTAAAAACCAGTGGGTAATCCTTCAAAAGGAGTCAAGGGCACCCGATTCTCTCCCACTTTGAGGCTTGTTTTGAATGCCTTTACCTGGCCACTTGCGGCAATGGCACGCACGGTAGCCTCGGCGGTTTTGGGAGAAGTCAAGGTCAGTGTAGCAGTGCCATAAGATGGATTCGGTTCAATTTGCAGCTTGAATTTCACCTCTTCCGAGACCTGCCTGGTCGCGACCAGAGGATCAGTCACTACTATCCGCACCTTGCGCAGGTCTTCCTTGTACACCACAATTTTGGGCAATACCACCAAGCCATCCGCACGAACGGTTACCTTCCCATTTTGCAAAATGGCATTGGTGACCAGATCGCGTACTTGCCAGTTGACTTCACTGCCAGGGCGAGGGCTAAATTTTTGCAGCCTTCTCAAGGCCAAATCTGCAATCAGGGAATTGATCGGGCAATTGTCGTTTGCAAAACTGGCTTTTGATTCCAGCCAGGCAGTTGCAGACCACAAGCCAGCCTGATCTTGAATGTTGTTGAGATCCCAACGGTGAAAGCCGCCCCAGGTGCCCCAATTGTCGCCATCGCCATTGTTGATGCCCCGTTTTCCGGTGCCTGGATCATTGTTGTTGGGGTCCAGTCGGTGATTGAAAAATCCGGGATAGGATTGTTTGCTGCTGAACAATTCCTGGGTGGCCAGGTTGTCCAGAGCGGTTTGATTGCTGGCACCTAGTCCTTGAATCCAGTGGTAGTTCAAGTCATCGTAGGTATGGGGGCGTTCATCCCAAGAGATTTGGGTGCCCAGGCCCAGACTATCCGCTTTGCGGTATTGGGCTAGCAGGTCGGGGCCCCAATGCATGCGGTCATTGATGTCATTTTTTCCAGCCCAGGTTCTAAAAATGGGTAAATCTCGGGTAGCGGAAAGAGAGGTAGTGAGGTCAAATACCTCGTTGATGCGCACGGCCTGGCCATTGGGGTAACGCAAATTGGTCGGTAGGTTTTCTTCTACCGTACCGTGAATTTGGGTAATTGTTGCTTCATTGACCCGGCGAAAACCATTATTGAAGGCGCTGATGGTGGAAAAAAGCTCAGGAAAAGCCTTACCCAATGCGGATACCCCGCCCGAGCCCATGCTATACCCCTGGAGAGCCACCCGCTTGGGGTCCACCCGGTAGTTGCGCTGGATCCAGTTGTTCACCCACAAAATCCGCCGTTGGGTATAATTGATGAGGGTATCGCCCGGTTTGGCATCGGCACTCGGGTCAAAAGGATTGTAACTCTTCACCCAACCGAACCAGGCGGTACGTCCGGAAGTCATCACGGTATCGCCTTCATATACGATGATGCGGGTGAAATCATCAGTGTGGGAAACAGAGATACCCAACCTGGGGGCAATGTTGAATTGGCCCGTTTTATCGGCGGTATGATGGATGGCTAACCCGCCGCCGCCGTGCAACCAGTGGGTAGCAGGAATCAATTTGCCTCCAATGGTATCCATGTTGAGGGCTTCACTAACGATGAACATGGCGGGCATGCCATTTTTATACACATTGGCCATCACCGGAAAGTCAGGGCGGCCAGCCAAATGGTCTTGTTTGCCTAACATCCACATTGCGTACCACTTGGCCGGATAGCCGCCGTTTAAAGTATTGGCCAGTTGGAGGTGGCAGTTGACGGGCTCTTTGATGGGGTCGTGGGTGTATTTTATCGCCGTAGCGCTGATGTTTACCCCAGCATTCACGGTAGTTTTGCCCCATTCCACTACCGCGTAATAGGCAGAGCCGGAATTGGTGACGGTTTCCACAAACAAGCCTTCACCGGGTGCCAGGGCATAGGTGCCTCCATCGGGTTTGGGGATGGTGTAGGTAAACTGTTTGTTGGAAGTTTGTTCGATGAAGGTTCCGGGTAAATACTCGTAGGCAAAAGGCCGACCAATGGGGGTCGCCTGGCTGACATTGCTGAAGGCAGTGGTACTTTTGTAAATGGCGTAAGTCTCCGGCAGGGGCAGTTTGGCTTGCCAGATGACCCATACCTGCCCTTGCGCATACCAGGCGCGAACATTCGTTTGAGCAAAAGCCAAAAAGACGGTCAACATCAATTGGAAGGTCAAAAAAAGACGCAAGATTTGGAGCAGGTTCATGTGATAAGGTGTTTTGATCACCTCAAATGTAGGGGGGATTGGGCGGGTGGGAATCACACTTAGGGGTGATTTTGGGATAAAGCCCTTTCGAGTGACGAGTGCAGAGTACATGAGTTAAGATTTTAGAAGTGGGCTACCGCAGCGACTTAGACACAGCCTTTGTCTAAGCTACTGCGGCAGCTCACTTCAAAACTCAAAAGTCATGTATTCGTAACTCTTAACTCGAAAAAAATCGCTAATTATTTGATAATCAAATCGCCTCATGTCTAATCTCCTCACAACAACTCCTCCACCGAATCCGCCACTTCCAACAACTGCCCTGTCTCGTGTACCCACAAAAAAATATTGTCCCGCAATTCAGACATGTCCACTTCTGAAGGCAGCAATACCAGATAATTTCCCCAACCATTTTCGGCAATCGCTACGGCCAAGGGCGGGAAACCCGGCCAGGTCCGGGCCACGTAAGTTTCCAGTACCACGTGATTGCTGGTGCGGCTGATTCGTTTTTCATCGGCCTGGTCGTAGATGGGAAAGATAGACCAGGAGTGTTCCGTGGTGATGATCTCGCCGCCATTGCGCTCGATCATTTTTCGTTTGTACTTTTCTGGAAGCAAAACAGATAGCTCCCGTTCTGCTTCCAGGATGTATTTCGGGTCAAGCGGGAAGGGCATGATAAAAAGGTTTATAGGGGGAACCGAACTACCTGCGAATGTAACTTAATTCGCATTCCTAATGAAGTTTTATTCCCGGTTCTGCAAAAAAAGCCAATTGAATTCGTGCTGAACAGGTTCGTTATTCCTTCATCATTTCATCAACGATCGCCTTGCGGAAATCCAAGAACACCGCTTTTAACTCACTTTCTGCATCGGTACCGTAATTGATCAGGTATGCCATCGTGATGTCCTGGTTAGGGAAATAAAATAAATCCGCCGTATAACCCAGGTCGCGCCCGCGGTGGCCCAGGGCATATTGATTGGTTGGTCGATCCAAAAAATCCTTGCGGATCGTCACCCCGTATGCCTCTAGTTCAGGAAGGTCTGCTGCACTCATGCGGGTCATCTCTTGCAGGGTTTGGGCTTGCAGTAGGGTTTTATCCCGCAGCAGGGCTTCAATGAAGCGTTGTAGGTCAAACACCGTGGAATAAATCCCGCCATACCCATTGCCACTTCCCGTATTCAGGTTGGAGATGTTGACCAAAGTATTGTTGTTGTACAGGTCAAAGTAGCCTTGCGCAACAAAGTTGGGCAGTCCTTCGTGCCAGTGGTAATAGGTATCCTCCAAATCCAGGGGGGCGAGGATTTTTTCGCGCAACAATTGAGCGTGGTCTTGTCCGGTAGCGCCTTCAATGGCCAGGGCCGCGTAGAGCAGGTTGGTATTAGAGTATTCCAGTTGGGTGCCAAGTTCAAAGACGGGATCGAGCCCTTTTACGTATTTCAACAAGTCTTCGGGCGTCCAAAACCTGCCTGGGTTGTTCAAAACAGCTAGGTAAAAGCTATTTTGTTCGATGACGTCTGGAATGCCCGAGGTGTGGTTCAACAATTGGCGCAAAGTCACCTGTTTGGCATTGGCTACCTTGTCCAGGTGTTTGGCGGCAACGTATTTGCTTAAGGGGGCATCGAGCTCCATTTTCCCTTCTTCAACCAATTTCATAATCAATGCCCCAATGAATATCTTGGTCACACTGGCGGCTTTGGACACATGGCAGGGCTGCATGGCAATCCCCTTATCGATATCAGCCATACCAGCTACACCATACCAGGTACCATCTTCATCGCGGATCAAAAGGGAGATACCCGGCAAACCCTTGCGCACATAATCATTCAACACCTTTTGATAGGAGGCAGCTTTGGGGTGTGGTGCTGAGGAGTTCTTACTGCAACTTTGGGTAGGTTGAATTTCATCTTGTTTACAGCCCACCGGCAACAGCAAAACGAAACTCAGTAGCAAAATAAAAGAAGCTTGGATCGTTTTCATGGCTATGTAGTGGGGCAAAAATAAGTGATCATTTTTCCTGAGCCAGAGGATTAGATAAGACACTTAAAATGGAACGTTTACTTATCTAATCCTCTGGCAAAATGATCGCTTATTTTTTTATCGCCCCTGCTTTTGGTGAAAAAATGGGAAACTCAAGCCAAGATGTACGGCAGTATTGGGCAAAATGGGAACATACTCATTCACAAAAGGAAACTGAAGGTAGAATTGGTAGGCCAAAAAGACCCGAGGTGCATTGGCAGCAGGCAATTGATAGCCAAGCCCCAAACTCAGGGATGCCGAGGCCTGCGGACGCCCCAGGCTCGTTTTTTGTGCATACACCCCGTCGTTTAGTTCAAAAATCTGGGCAGCGGAGATGGAGTGCAGATACCCTAGTCCAAACCTGCTTTCCAAATCCAATGGACTACCAAAATGATAGCGATACCCCAGTTCACTCATCAATTGCACACTGTGCTGGATATAGCGGTGATAATGGTAGGCAAACCTGGCCGTTTGAAACCAATCGTGATGCTGGCGGGTGCTGTACAGGAATTCGGTACCCAGGGAAATGCCCGGATGCACTGGAGTCCCCCACACTCCAAATTTCCCCCCACCGGGTAGGAGGGTAGCATTGTTGAACAATGAAAGGACGAGTGGGCGTGATACCTCCTGTTGAGCACTTAAGTTGGTGTTCAACAAACAAAGTAAAGCAAGCCCGATGATCCACCTGAATTGGAGTGTTTTCATGTTGTCCTGCTTTTAGGTAGATGAATAAATTGTACTATTAAGCTACAACTTACCTCCTAGGCCAGCAGGCATATGGATCAGGTCAGGGGGTGACTTTTGTCATC
>JAIXOO010000337.1 GCA_027486765.1 Saprospiraceae bacterium | reverse complement strand
TCATCTTTGCGTACGATCAGGCCAAATGTATTGCCTGGAATCGGTGTAATCACATAATCCTGTAAAGATGAACATGTCCTCTCAATCCACACGCAAGTCAATCGCTTGGACTATTTGTTTCCTTTGTTTTCAACTCGTATTGCAGGCCCAGCAAGAAACCTACCCCTGCGCAGCTTCTGAAATGCAGCGCCTGCTTTTTGAGAAAGACCCCACGCTATTGCAACGCCAACTCGCCCTCGACCAAACCATTCATCAACAAATCCAAAGACAAAACGCCCAAACCGAATTGCGCCATTCTGCCGTGTTTACCATCCCAGTCGTAGTGCACATCATCCACCAAAATGGCAGCGAAAACATCAGTGACGCTCAGGCGCAAAGCGCCATTCAGCACCTCAATGATGCCTTTGCCCACCAGGGGTATTATGGCGCGGCAGGCAACGGAACAAACATTCCCATCCAATTTTGTTTGGCTCTGCGAACCCCCAATAACCAGGCGACCAATGGCATCACCAGGGATGTGTCAAGTTTGACCACGACGGGGATGGAAACCGACGATGCTGCGCTTAAAAACCTCAATCGCTGGGACCCTCGTCAATACGTCAATATTTGGGTGGTACGGGATATCAATAGCAAAGCACATGGCTCAGGAGTGGCAGGCTATGCCTATTACGCGTCAGCGCATGGGGCCTCATTCGATGGTATTGTGTGTGAGGCGCGTTATTTTGGAAATAGCCCAGCCAATGATGTAGTGCTGATTCATGAAGTGGGGCATTACCTCAATTTGTACCATACCTTTGAAGGCGGCTGCACGAACAACAATTGTGAACTGGAAGGCGATCGGGTCTGTGATACCCCGCCCGATCAGGCCAAACACACGGGTTGTGTGTACAATTCCTGCAACACGGATACTGACGATACCCGAGCAGTCAACCCGCTAAAAACAGACGCGAATGACCTCACCGAAAACTACCTGGATTATTCCCCTTTTTCCTGCCAGCATGCCTTTACTCCAGGGCAATCGGCGCGCATGTTGGCGGCCTTACAAACGGTGAGGGCCAGTTTGTTGGATTCGCCGGGCTGTTTGCCCCCCTGTACTCAGCCTATTGCTGCGGATATCACGGTGCCTCCAAATCTGGTAGTAGGTACTCCGATCACTTTTACGTTTAGTGGCTCAGGAGCGACCCGTTTTGAATGGAAATTAAACGGCACTGTTTTTTCTACTCAACAAAATCCTAACTATACCTTTACTCAACCTGGGATCTATACGCTGGAAGTGGTTGTCGGGAACAATGACGCCAATTGTGTAGGTCGCAAACAGTTAAAAATCAACGTTCTGTGCGATGCTTCTGCCGATTTTAGCCCCAAACTAATGGCAGTGCAGCGGGGGAACTCACTAACTTTCAATAGTCTAAGTAGCGGTGCTAACCAATACGAGTGGTCGGTGAACGGGATTGTAGTAGGTGCTGGAACTACCTATACCCATACTTTTGGCACAGATGGAGATTATACGATTCAATTAAAAGCCTCCAATGCCAATTGCAGCAGTATAAGTATCGGCAGGGTGGTGGTGAATCGCCCTTGTCGAGGAGACACGGCAGGCCAGGATTTTCCCTGCCCCGAAATCTGCGACAACGACATCGACGACAATGGAGACGGCCTCATCGATTGTGCTGATCCAACCTGTAAATGTGCGGAATGCCGCCAACTTCCCGATGGGGTCATTGCTTCAGTAGATAGCATTCAATGTCTGGGTGATAGCCTTATAGTGCATCTGAAAATTTGTAACCAAGGCCAGGGAATTCTGCGAGCCACAACTCCAATCGCTTTTTACAAAACAGACCCCACGACCAGCAATGCTACCCCACTTACTGGGGCGAAAACCATCGGGATCAATGTTTCACCGGATACCTGCGTCAGCCGTAGTTTTGTGATCAAAGCACCGGGTAGCAACCCCATTTTTGTAGTGTTGAACGATGACTATCGTCGCTCACGCCCTTATACCCTGGAGCGTTATCTGACCGAACAACATCCCGAATGCAATTACCTCAATAACAAGTTTCAGTTTACTTACAATTCACCCCAAACGCCCAAGCTCGAACTTGGCCCCGACCAATTGGTGTGTGCCAACAGTGTGAAGCTCCTTCGAGCTCCAGCCGGGTTTGCTCGTTACCGCTGGTTTGATGGCAGTACGGATAGCACGTTTACCACTTTCTCTCCAGGTCTATATTGGATTGATGCTTGGGATGCCTGTGGAAATTTGTACAGTGATTCCGTTCGTTTGACTTTGCAGCCGTTGGGCGATGTAGAACTGGGTGCAGATCGCAAGATTTGCGCGGGAGACACGCTGCACCTTTCAATTTCCGGGTTTACCCAACTGAAGTGGTGGCCAGCAACAGGCTTGAATTGTGATACTTGTAAAAGCATCATTGCCAAGCCAGATACAAGCACCCGTTATTATGTGACAGCGCGGCGCGGCAATTGTTTTGCCGGAGATTCCGTGTTGATTACTATAAATGCTCAAACTAAAGTGGATTTGGGCCCAGATCGAACGCTTTGCAGCGATTCCAGCTTACAACTTTTGGGACCATTGTTGCCTGATTTGAAGTATCAATGGAGCACTGGAGCAATTTCTCCTTCAATTTCTGTTGCCCAAAGTGGAATGTATATCTTGGAAATTACCAACCAAGCCGGATGTGTTGCCAGTGACACCCTAAGCGTCACTTTTGGCCCCGAGTTTACTTTCGACTTAGGTGCCGATACGGCCATATGCCCAGGCGAAACGCTCCGTTTGCCCTTCCAAGGCATTGATGCCGACGTTTACCGCTGGTCCACCGGCGAGCAAGACGCTTCAATTGAGGTAAATAAAGCGGGTTTGTACGCTCTGGAAGGTACGAGTGGCAATTGCAGTTGGAGGGATTCCATCACAATTACGATAGAAGATTGTAGTCAATTCGCAGTCTATGTCCCCAATGTGATGTCGACCAGCAGCGCAGTAAATGCGCAGTTTCATCCTTTCTTTTCAACTCAAACGGAACTGGTTGCCTATCAATTCGAGATTTATGACCGTTGGGGCGAAATGGTGTTTCGAAGCCAGGATGCCCAACAAAGTTGGGATGGCAGGAAAAATGGCCACTGGTGCAATCAAGGCGTCTACGTTTGGACTTTGCGGGTACGCTACCGGGAGGATGGGCAGGAAAAAGAGGCATTTAAAGTAGGAGAAGTGCTATTGCTCCGTTAATAAACAAAACTGGCGTTGAGGCAATTTGCCAACTCAACGCCAGTTTTGTTCTTAACAATTATTACAACAAAGTAGTCGTCAGCGTGATTTCAGCGTTCAACAACTTCGATACTGGGCAATTCGCCTTGGCATCAGCCGTGTATTCCTCCAATTGAGCCTGACTTACTCCAGCAACTTTCACTGAAGTTTCCAGTTGTACTGTGGTGATGGCACCAGCTTCAAGGATGACGGTAGCTTTGGTATCGATGCTATCGGCAGTAAAGCCAGCAGCCTGAAGCACAAATGCCAATTTCATAGAAAAACAACCGGCATGTGCTGCGCCGATGAGCTCTTCGGGGTTGGTACCAATACCGTCTTCAAAGCGGGTATTGTAGCTGTACTGGGTATCGTGTAATACGGTACTCTGGGTGGCCATAGTGCCAATGCCGGTTTTGCCGGAGCCTTCCCAATGGGCAGTAGCTGATCTTTTGATTTGCATGATGGTACGGGAATTTTATGGTTGTATCGAAGAATCAGCATGATTCATTCAAAGGTAAAGATAAATGTTTCTCAAAAAAATTGATTTAAAGTGCTGATGACTGGCCATTTTCTTTTTGTTCAGCAAATTGCCCACTTTTCAGCAAACCAAAGGCAAAATCTACCAATAGTTTTTGCACCTGTGCTTCACTGTTCCCCGCTTTAAATGAGATGTCAGTCAAAGAGGGCAGGTGTTCTGAGAAATAGACGTGGCTTTTGGCCATTTCTAAGAGGGTGCTTGACAAGGCTCTGGGATAGGGAAAATGCGGGTTGAGCTCCTCTACAATCGCTTGTATGGTTCTGCACAAGGCTTTATACGTCAGGAACAAACCTTGTTGGTTCTCTTCATCAACCTGCTTGGTGTAATACCCTTTGGCCGATTCAGCAATGACAATGCGGTGAAGCACCGCTTCATTGACATGGTCGGTGTTGGGGTCATCGCGGTGGGCGGCTTCAACCAAGGTTTCCAGCGCAATTTTCAACCTACGGGAGGGATCCTCAATGTTGAGAATTTTGAGGTCAATGCAATACTTTACCCATTCCCAGTACCAGCTCAGCAAAAAAAGCAAAAGGCGGTGTTTGTTTTCAAAATAGCGATAAATTGAGGCTTCGGTAGACTCAATTCGCTCGGCTAGTTTTTTAAAGGTAAAGTCTTCGAAGCCCATTGCGTCGATCATCAAGATACTGTGTTGGATGATGTTTCGTCCCAACTTGGTTTCTTGAGGATCACGCAAATAAAGGTTCTCGTTTAATTTCATTTTGATTGCAACAGCCATATACCACTTTTTCCAAAATACTATAGTT
The DNA here is from genome assembly GCA_027486765.1 of Saprospiraceae bacterium. Lineage (GTDB taxonomy): Bacteria > Bacteroidota > Bacteroidia > Chitinophagales > Saprospiraceae > Haliscomenobacter. Next base: position 8,646 of record JAIXOO010000337.1, on the reverse strand, counting down.
ATTGTTCACATTGCTTCGATAAGGGGCAACAAAAAAAAGTGTTCATTTAGCCAAAGGATTAGATAAGTAAACGGTTCATTTCAAGTGTCTTATCTGATACTTTGGCTCAAAAAAAAATGAGCACTTATTTTTGCCCCACTACTAAGAAGCAAAAATACATCTCTTTTCTTAACGCCTTAATAACATTTTCGTTCTTGGAGAAATAAAAAAAGGGTTGTTCAACTTGATAAAAGTCGAACAACCCCCTGAATAAGAAGGATTCCTTCTTATTTCTTCTTCTTAGGATCTTTTGCTTCAGCGGCAGCAGCAGAACGCAATGCACGTGGAATTTCGATGGTAACCACCGGAATACTTGGCGAGTTCAACAGCTCGATTCCTGCTGGAACCTGAATGTCGCGAACCCGCAAAGACTGGCCCAAATCCAAAGGAGAAATGTCAATGTAAAGTTCAGTAACCATTTCCTCTGGCAAGGTTTTCACCTTCACCCGGCGCAGTTTTTGCTGCAATTTACCCCCGAGTTTTACACCGGGAGAAACACCTTTGGTGCGCACTGGTACTTCCAGTTTTACCTTTTGACCATCAACCAGACTCAGAAAGTCGATGTGGGTCAAATTGCTGGTCAGTGGGTGCAATTGGTAATCTTTTACGATACAACGGAAATTGATTCCGTCAACAGTCAGATTTGCAACGCGGAAATCTGGTGTATAGATGAGGTTTTTGACGTCATTCAGTGTAACTGAAAAATGAACTACGTCCTGCCCTCCGTACAATACACACGGGATTCGGCCATCGTTCCGCAAATCTTTGGATGGCTTTTTGCCCAAGCCAGTTCTCGACTGGCCAGTGATAGCAATTGTTTCCATGATTTGAGACAAATGTATGGTTAATAATACGTTAGATTCCTAAGCCTTCGCTTAGGGCACGCAAAGATAAAAATTTTCTGAAAAGCCCTGCATCCGAACCATAAATAAAATATCGGCAACCCCAAGTTACCCCGCCAACCCACGGATTTATCCGTGGGAGGCCACCAAGAACGGGTGTGGGTGTGAAAGTGTGATCGTGTGGGTGTGTTGTCCGTTGCCCCCTGGAATCTTGCATAAACTCAGCCAACCCACGGATTTATCCGTGGGAGGCCACCCTTCTGCCCCAACCCACGACTTCAGTCGTGGGCGTAGACTAAGCCGCAGTCTTAGTCTACGAAGAGAGCCGAGATCGACCGATGCTCATGCGTATTCCGAATCGCCCGCGCAAACAACTTCGCAGTCGACAACACTTTAATCTTAGGTGAACTTTGCTTCAATGGAATCGTGTCGCACACAATCAGTTCAGTCAGCGCCGAATTTTCTATGTTTTCATACGCCTTCCCGGAAAGGATCGGGTGGGTACAAATGGCGCGTACACTAGTCGCTCCTTTATCCATAATGATGTCGGCAGCCCGGCACAGGGTACCAGCCGTATCCACCATGTCATCCACCAAAATAACATCATGGCCTTCCACATTTCCAATCACGGTCATTCCGGCAATTTGGTTCGCTTTTTCGCGGTATTTGTCACAAATCACCAGTTCGGTGCGAAAGTGTTTGGAGTAAGAACGGGCTCTTTTTACCCCACCCACATCGGGTGAAGCAAAAATGATGTTGTCCATCGCCTGTTCTTGCAGGTAAGGAATATAGATGGCTTCACTTTTGAGGTGGTCCACCGGAATGTCGAAGAAGCCTTGGATTTGGTCCGCGTGGAAATCCATGGTCATGATCCGATTGGCTCCGGCTGCTTCCAATAAATTGGCAATCAATTTGGCTGAAATAGGTACCCGAGGCTGATCCTTGCGGTCTTGTCGGGCATAACCAAAATAGGGGATTACTGCTGTGACGTAACCCGCGGAAGCCCGCTTGGCCGCATCTATCAGCAGCAACAATTCCATCATGTTTTCAGCAGGGGGGAAAGTAGATTGGATAAAAAAGACGTAAGCGCCCCGAACCGATTCATTGATGACAGGCTGCATTTCGCCATCGCTGAAGCGGTTCATTTTTACATCGCAAAGCGGGTTGCCATAATAATCGGCAATCTTTTCCGCCAAATAACTGGAATTGGTTCCTGAGAGAATTTTGACTTCAACCATTGTATGTTTATTGCCCCTGACCCGTGAAGATTCTTTTCTTCCGGGAACAGTTTTTTTGATCAGCATTAAAAATTTGCTGCAAAGGTAAATGCATTTTAATTGCTACCCAAGTTCAGGATCATCTAAAACAATGACCCTTGTCAATAAATTAGCTGCGCATAACGCTTTACCTTTACCACAGAACAATACCAATAACGTATGATCTTGCGCCTCGAACACATCGGCATCGCCGTAAAAAACCTGGAAGACAGCAACGCTCATTTTGAAAAACTCCTCGGCATCGCACCATACAAAGAAGAGGAAGTAACTTCTGAGCACGTCAAAACCTCTTTTTTGCAAACTGGAGAGGCAAAAATCGAATTGCTGGAAGCCACCCATCCAGATAGTGCCATCGCCAAATACCTGGAAAAAAAGCCCGAGGGCTTGCACCACATCGCTTTTGAAGTCGACGACATTTACGCCGAAATGGAGCGTCTGCGCAAAGAGGGTTTTCAACTCCTCAATGCGGAACCCAAACGCGGTGCCGACAATAAGCTGGTGTGCTTTGTCCATCCCAAGTCAGCCAATGGCGTGCTCCTGGAACTGTGTCAAACTATCGTTTAAACCCTTTTGGGAAAAGACCACTGTTCTTAGAGCGTTTGGCTTTTGGCATTTCTTTGCCGCCAGCTATGCGAGAACTGACGGTATCTACGGCTGGGCAACCCGATTTTCGACTGCAACTAAAACTGCCAGCACTGCCCATCGCACAGAAAATACAAAGTAAAAGAAGCGCCAAATTGGACGGCAAGGCAAAAGTTTTTCCAAATTTAGGTAACATAACTACTGTTTTTTTGCGTTAATGAGGGTATAACGCTCGAAAGCCCTTGTAAAATCTAGGTTTTTCGGGTTTTTTACCAAAAATAACTTGGTTTTAAAAATGAGAGCCCCTAAATTTGACACCAATTATTTTTTAATCAAAACCCTTTGAGATGAATAAAGGAGATCTGATTAACAAAATTGCTGAAGGCGCGAAGATCACCAAAGCCCAAGCAACTGACGCGCTGAATGCCGTTTTGGACAGTATTGCTGCCGAATTGAAAGGCGACGGAAAAGTAACCCTAATCGGTTTCGGTACTTTTTCTGTTTCCAAACGTGACGCTCGCTCTGGCCGCAACCCACAAACTGGTGAAACCATCACAATTGATGCCAAAAAAGTGGTAAAATTCAAGCCTGGCAAAGAACTTTCTGATTCGGTTAACTAACCGAGTGGATTATTCTACGTTAACATTATTGCTTGAATCAAAAGGGCAATCCGGGTTTCGATCAGGGTTGCCTTTTTGTTTTTAAAAATACCTCATGGACAACCACCTGCGCTGGACTCCCTCCTCGGAGTGGGTCGCCCAAACCAACCTGACTCATTACCTGAACTGGCTCGAAAAAGAATCTGGTCTCGCCATTCCTGCAAATTATACCTCCGCCTGGCAGTGGTCGGTGGATCAGCCTGCCGAATTTTGGTCTTCCCTGCTGCGCTACTTTGAGCTGGAATGGACTTATTCCGCAGCCATGCAGGGGGAGATGCCCCATACCCGCTGGTTTGAAGGCGCGCTGCTCAACTATGCTGAGGAAGTGTTTCGCCGTGCGGACGATCAGTTTCCGGCAATTATTTTCCAGGCTGAACACATTGCCCGGCAAGAAATAACTTGGGCTGAATTGCGAACTCAGGTAGCTGCATTGCGAGCACACCTATTATATGTGGGCGTAAAACCCGGAGATCGGGTCGTTGGGTACCTGCCCAATATCCCACAGGCAACGGTGGCGCTCTTGGCAAGCCTGTCCATTGGCGCGGTTTGGTCTTGCTGTTCGCCTGATTTTGGGGCGAGTAGTGTACTCGAACGTTTTGTACAAATCGAGCCTAAAGTCTTGATTGCCGTGAATGGGTATTATTATGGAGGAAAAAAATTTGACCGACGGGCCGAAATCCAGCAGTTGCAGGCGCAGCTCCCAACTTTGTTGGATACGGTTGTAATATCCTATGTGGAGGAGTTTGAGCAGGAGTTGCCCCGGAGTAGCGCGTGGACGACCATTTTACAAAACCAAGATGCGGAGTTTGCCTTCATCAAAGTCCCTTTTGACCACCCTATTTGGATTTTGTATTCTTCGGGTACCACGGGTTTACCCAAGGCGATTACCCATAGTCAGGGTGGGATGCTACTGGAACACCTCAAGTACCTGCATTTTCACAACGATGTCAAACCCGGCGAACGGTTTTTCTGGTATTCTACCACGGGCTGGATGATGTGGAATTTTGTGCAGGCGGCCCTGCTAGCCAAAGCGACCATTGTCCTGTACGACGGCAGCCCCGGTTATCCCGATATGAATGTCTTGTGGAAAATGGCTGCCGACTTGCGCATCAATCATTTCGGTACCAGTGCTGCTTATATCTTGTCTTGTATCAAAGGAGAGATTCGTCCTGCCAGTTTTGGACTGGAGCATCTGCGTTCAATCGGAGTGACTGGTTCGCCGCTACCGCCCGAAGGTTTTGCCTGGGTGTATGAGCAGGTGAAATCGGATCTTTGGTTGTGTTCCATCAGCGGGGGCACGGATGTGTGTACGGCTTTTGTGGGTGGGAACCCGCTTTGGCCCGTGTACGAAGGGGAAATCCAGTGCCGTACCCTCGGTTGCGCTATGGAATCCTGGGATGAAGCCGGGCATGCGCTCATCGATGAAGTCGGAGAAATGGTCATCACCCAAGCCATGCCCTGTATGCCCGTGAAATTTTGGAATGACCCCGATTTTAGCCGCTATACGGCCAGCTACTTCGATACCTACCCCGGCGTGTGGCGTCATGGCGACTGGCTGCAAATTACCCCCCGCCAAAGCCTGATCATCCTGGGCCGCTCGGATGCCACGCTCAATCGCCAGGGTATCCGCATTGGGACCAGCGAAATTTACCGCTCGGTGGAAAAACTGCCGGAAATTCGGGATAGCCTGATTGTAAATCTGGAACAGGAAAACGGGGATTCGATGATGCCTTTGTTTGTGGTATTGGCGGAAGGGGTGGTGTTGGATGAGGCTTTGTTGAAAAAAATTGCCAACACCTTACGAACCGATTTTTCCCCGCGCCACGTGCCGGATCGGGTGATTGTGGTGCCGGAAATACCTTATACGCTGAGTGGTAAAAAGATGGAACTTCCGGTGAAGAAAATATTGTTGGGGAAATCGATAGAACAGTCGGTGAATCGGGATGCGATGCGGAATCCGGGGGCGTTGGAGGTGTTTAAGGGGATGAAAATAGGGTAATGATAAAGATTTAACATTAAAAACACAGAGAGATTTGCTTTGATTTGTATCGATGTATTATTTTTGTTGGAAAATTCACTAAACCAAAAAATGGATGCTGTAATGGAGAAATGGAAGTTGATTTTGGTTGTGGCAGTGATCCTGCTTGGGAGTAGAGTGGGAGTGTGGGCACAGTTTGGGTCCCAACAAGTAATCAATAAATGTAATTTGCCTTGTCAAGTAGAGAAAGTACATTCAGCAGATTTTGACCAAGATGGCGATCTCGACTTATTTTATACTGCTTACGATCACAATCAAATTGCCTGGTATCGCAATGACGGGAAAGGGAGGTTCTCGGAGCAATTATTGGGAACCGTAGATCAATTTTTTGAAATTGTTTTGGAAAGCGCTGACCTCGATCAAGACGGTGATCAAGACCTCATTGCTGCGTTGGATAATGGTAGAATATTTTGGTATATCAATCAGGGAAAAGGCGTATTTGTTAAACGCGAAATTATTTACCTCTGGCAAAATTCATACTACACCGCTTTCCCTGCAAGATTTGAAAATGTCATCATTAATGATTTTGATAAAGATAGTGATTTGGATATCATTGTTTTCGTTGATGTGGAGAATGAAATAATGTTGTATAAAAATGATGGCAAGAATAATTTTAAAAAAACGGATGGATTTCAGGTAGATGACCAGGAAATACTTGAAGCAGCAGACCTGGATGCAGATGGAGATATGGATTTCTTGATGAATAATTATGAGGAGAAAACCTTATTTTGGTATGAAAATGCAGGAACAGAATTGATCTCGCACTTAATCGTCAAATTTTCAACCAATGAGATTTTACAAAGTGGCACAGTAATGTTGGTTGATGTAGACAAGGACAAGGACCTGGATATTTATTTTACCCAAAGAATTGGCTGGTACATCAGAGATAACCAGTTGATGCTCGCTAGAAATAATGGCAAAGGGGGTTTTAGCAAACCCACATTAATGATTGACAAATGGGTGTCTAATGTACAAGAGACTTTAGATTTTGATCGAGATGGAGATCATGACATTGTATGTATGGATTATTTTCAATCTGACATCGGATATAGGCTACTTTTATTTCTAAATGATGGTTCAGGAAAATTCTCATCTCCGCATGAATTGGATTCACAAGTTTTTTATTTTTATTGCACTGATATTGATGTGGATGGAGACATGGACATTTTTGTAAATAAGGATAATTTTTACTGTTTGTACAATCAGGGTAATTTAAAATTTGATAGATATGATCTTGACGACAATCCTGTTCAATGTTTAAAAGATATCGTTCATCAGGATTTAGATTTGAATGGTTTTAATGATATTGTAGTAAGTTCGAACAGCGATTACAAAAATACGGCTTTATGGTATCCCAACCAAGGCAATGGTCACTACAGTCCTCCTGTCACCATTTACGAAGATAGTTTTTATATCTCTCGATTATTCCCTGTGGAGTACTTCAATCAAGCCAAACCAGACTTGATTATTTTTAGTAAACCCACCAGTTATAGCAATGGAGGTAGAATAAGTTATTTATCGCACCAAGGAAATGGAGTCTTTAGAAAAAGCGTGTTAAAAAATTTTAAAGCTGACGATTTAATAAGTGTAGCTGTTGATGATTTAGACCAGGATGGCATTTCCGATATCATTACCAAAGAAGCTAATGGAAATAAGCTATTGATGTATAAAGGCAAGGGATCTGGGCAGTTTTCAGAGGCAATTCTGTTGGTTTCTAACCCGCGGGAAATGGATAACTTAAGAACTGTTGATTTGGATGGAGATGGCGACAAAGATTTGGTTTTTAGCCTCCTCTTATCAGGCATTAGCTGGAGCCGAAATGATGGCAATGGAGTTTTTACTCAGCAGCCTAACCTGTATGTTGACACCAAGCGCAGCTCTCTTTCTTTTGAGATAAATGACTTGGATAATGACAATGATTTGGACTTCATTGTTAATAACACTCATCTCAGAGAGCATATTATTTGGTTAGAAAACCTGGGGGATTTGCATTTGAGTGCTGCAAAAGATTTGTTCTTCAACAAAGACACATACATATACTATGATGTTTTGTTTAGCTTAGGAGATGTTGATGGTGATGCGGACGACGACATAGTATTCGCTTCAATTGGGGAATCGAAGCTTTTTTGGATCGAAAATAGAGGAAATGGCCAATTCTCAAATGCTATTTACATCTCAGGAGAATTGAATGACTGTGTCTCTATAAATTTGGTTGACTTGAATGGCGACAGAGATTTGGATATTGTCACTGGAAGCAGAGACAGCCGAATCGCCTGGTATGAAAACCTATTCAACTATCCTAATATTTCGGGTTTTGCTTTTTGGGATAAAAATAGCGATGGGAAACTCGATCCCAACGAGAGCATCATCAAAAACCTCCCCATCCAATTAACCCCAAGGGCGACTTCCACTTTCACTGGCAGTGACGGCAAGTACCGCTTTTACGTTCCAGATGGCCGCTACCAAATCAGCGTACAGCCCGATGAATGTTGGCAATTGACGACAGATTCTCTCGCTTATACTGTCAATATTGCTGGTAATGTAGCGCTGAACCGGAACTTTGGCTTCCAACTTGTTCCCAAAGCCCAAGCCGTTCAACCGAGACTAAGTTCAGGCCCTACCCGTTGTGGCTTTGATGTGTCATTTGTACTTTCGGTTCAGAATGAAGGCTGCATACCTAGCAAAGGTATGTTTGGCTTGGTGCGTAGCCCTTTGGCCAAATATTTAGGTGCCGCGGTATTCCCTGATCGGGTAAGAGGAGACACCCTTTTGTGGAATTATGCGAGTTTGGTGGGCACCGCCACCCAACAGCTGAAACTGAGTTTTCAAATTGAAGGGACTGACTTCCTGGGTGATACGATTCAAATCAAAACACTAGCTTACTTTGAAAACCCACAGGGGCAACTCCAATTGGCTAGCACCTACGACTACCGCTCCGAAATCCGTTGCGCTTATGACCCCAACGACAAACTGACCTTCCCCAATCGGCGTAATGCATACCCCCGGAATTATACCCTTTTCAAAGAAGAAATGGAGTTTTTAGTGCGTTTCCAAAACACAGGAAATGATACAGCTTTCACAGTAGTCATTCGCGACACATTGGATAAAAACCTGGACTGGTCTACTTTTCGGCCTCTGGTAGGCAGCCACCCTTTTGAAACACATATTCAGGAAAACGGAGCGCTAAGTTTTACATTTAAAAACATTCT
>JAIXOO010000322.1 GCA_027486765.1 Saprospiraceae bacterium | reverse complement strand
CCGATTTTTAATTCTTTGAGTAGGTCTTTCCGCCGTTGAACTGCTTGCTCAGTATTGCTGTACTCAAACTTCGTCTGGAACACTTCTTCGAGTATTCCCCAGAAATAATTATCGCGGCTTCCGTAATAGAAATTCACATCGTTTTCATAAAGCTGATAGGGTTCTTTGCAAAACCGAGGTGGTGGAATTGTCCCGATGATTAGTTTCTCTGAGTCGGCTGGGATGTAAGGTTCGAATGGGTGGGTTGATTTCATGTTGTTTTAATTTAGAGCGATTTTTTCATGTTGCAAAATAGGATGACGCACAACGGTTGGTTTGCTAAAGTGCAATTGTCTTTTCGAGCTGGCTGTTCGGTGATAAGGACAGAAAGTCGTATTGGGCGCTACAATTAAATTGTTTTTTAATCCTCGTCCATAAAATAGACAAGCAATATTTTATCTTGAGAGATTATTACTATTGCCACATCGAATGTTTGCTCCGTTAATGGATTGGAGCTGTAATTATCTGACCACGGGTCACCAAAACAATTTGTAAAGCAACCTTTATTGTTTAATTCATCAAATGACTTTAATAAAGCGTTTTGATTCCTTTTGACGGCTTCAGCATCACAGCCGTTTTCTGCAGTATTAAAAGCAATACTAAATTGCAATCCTTTGCTAATGAAATAAGACGCAGTTGCAAAATCAATCGGAACCCATAAGTTCCCCAATTTTGTTAGATTTTTATCTTCGCAAAACCTATCTAACAGTAAAAACAGTGTTTCTTCATCATAAATCTTACTTGTTATTTCATATGCATACCCCCATGGGTAGCCAAATTTTCCTTTTTCAATAATGATTTCATCGATTCTAAATGGAGTGAATATTTCATCAATTTGTTCTTGACGTATTTCTTGAACTGCTGACGAGTTTTTGTTGACAATGATCCAGGGATAAAGGCTATCAACACAAATACTGTTTCCACGAATAGATTCTCTTGGCTCCCAAATATTTCTAAAGATCCAATATTCTTCTGATTCCTCAGGTTCTTCATCCAGTAGATAAATCGCCTCCCAAGAAAACTCCTTCTTAGCGAGATACTCTTTAACAGTTTGAATTGCAGTTGATTTGTTCAATTTTCTACTTTAGTTATTGCAGATATTCGTACTACCGTAAGTTACCCTTTATTACCTCACTTGAAGGTATGTACATTCCTACTTAATTTGCTTGTACGTTGATTTTTTGTCTCCACAGCAAGCAACAACCACAAAGCAATATAAGTTCCAGTACTAATTTATACAAGCTAAATTTGTTCATATCTGCATTTTATTCAAAAAAAGTTCTATTTCCAATCACCCCATTGATCCAAAACCAAACATTCCTTATCTTTACCCCAAACCAAAGAATATGGATCATCCAATCATTCTTTCCAACCAACAAATCGGAACCCGCCTAGGTGAACTGCGCAAGCGCAAAGGTTTATCCCAAGCTGAATTGGCCAAAAGTATTGCCATTTCACGCCCCTCTTTGGCACAAATTGAGCAAGGAAACCGCAACATAGACGCCGTCGAACTACAAAAGCTGGCCATTCAGCTTGGATTTTCGATCGATGATTTTTTATCCCAAGGTTATTCCCTGCAAAAAAACCTGGAGCTTGAGTCGCTTGAAAAAACCATAGCTGCGAGTGAACGGGATGATACCCTCAAACTAGATGTGGATAAACTCACTCAAGTCCTCATTTACATCCTGGAGCACTGTGCGGGTAAGCCCAATGTGAATGAACGCGTTTTGCAGCACATGCTCTATTTCATCGACTTCAACCATTATGAAGTCTACGAAGAACAATTAAGCGGGGCGAGTTATTTAAAAACCTCCAGTGGCCCTATCCTGCAAGATTTTGACCATTTTATTCAACACTTGTTGGAAGGTGAGCTAATCCAACGGGTCAAAACCAGTTTCCAGGGGCAAACGCAGGTTCGGTATTTGCCACTCGTCAAAGCCGACCTTCAGTTGCTAAAAGCCAGTGAAAAAGAGATCATCGACAAGGTCATTGATCATATGAGTGATTGGTCGCAAAACTTGTTTAGCCAGTACGTCAACAATGACATGCCATTAAAGGCTTCCAAAAACGGGGAGGTAATTGGGTATGAACTAGTTTTTTACCGGGAACTGCCCTATTCTTTGAAGTTATTTTAGGGAAAAAACCAAAATGTCCAACGAATAAACCCCAATTTTGCACAAAGCACACCCAATGCACAAAATCTTCGGCATTCGCCACCACGGTCCCGGCTCCGCCCAACGACTCCTCCGTGCCCTGGAGCAGTGGCAGCCCGACTGTGTGCTCATCGAATTGCCCGAAGATAGCCAGCCAGCCCTGAAATGGATCAGCCATGCTGAGCTGGAGGTGCCAGTCGCTTTGTTGCTGTACAATCCACAACATTTGCAACAAGCCAGTTTCCTGCCCTTCGCCATTTTTTCCCCCGAGTGGCAAGCCCTGCATTATGCGCAGCGCGTGGGTATTACCGCCCGCCCGATGGATTTGCCCATGGCCCATACCTTTGCCTTGCGCGATTCCGCCAGCAATTTGCCCCAACTGCAACTAGGCGAAGCACCTGACCCCGAACTGGTGCAAATGCTGCGCGACCCCATGCACTACTTGGCTACCTTGGCGGGTTACGACGACAGCGAGCGTTGGTGGGAACACACCTTTGAAACCTACAGCGACGACAATGCCGTTTTTGATGCCATTCTGGAGATGATGACTGCACTGCGGCAAGAAGGGCTGCGGATGGAAAGTACCGAAACCTTGTTGCGCGAAGCCTTCATGCGCAAAACCATTCGGCAGGCCGAAAAGGAAGGCTTTCAAAAAATTGCCGTGGTGTGTGGTGCCTGGCATTCACCCGCCCTACATGCACTCAACCTATATCCGGCCAAAAACGACAATGCCCTGTTGCGGGGTCTAAAAAAAGTCAAAACCCGCTGCACCTGGGTTCCCTGGAGTTACGACCGACTGGCCTTTCAATCGGGCTATGCCGCGGGAGTGCTTTCGCCAGCTTGGTACGAGTTGCTTTTTTTGCACCCCGAAGAACAAGGGGTTCGCTGGCTAATTAGGGTCGCTCAATTGCTGCGCCAAAAGCACCTCGATGCCTCAGCTGCCCATGTGCAAGAAGCAGTGCGTTTGGCCGATGCCCTGGCCGCCCTGCGCAACCGCAGCACCACCGGAATTGGCGAATTGGAAGAGGCAGCACTGGCGGTTTTTGGGCAAGGGGATGCAGCGCCCTTGCAACTCATCCAGCAAGAATTGGTCATTGGCAAAATCAGGGGGAATGTACCGGCCCAGGTGAGCGGTATTCCCTTACAAGAAGATTTTGAAGCCTGCATCAAAAGTGCGGGTTTAAATAAATTTTATCGGGGTGGGGCTGATCTTGAGAAGCCAAAAGAACTGGATTTGCGCACGCCTTCCAACCTCAAGGCTAGCCACCTGCTCCACCGTTTACAAATTTTGGGCATCGCCTGGGCCAGCCCGGTACCCGTTTCCGATAAGGTCAAAGGCAGTTTTCACGAGTTGTGGCGCTTTGTGGACTGGACGCCCGAGTTCATCATTCGCCTGATCGAAATGGGCATGTGGGGTAACACCTTGGAGGAGGCCTCCCTACATTATATTCTGCACCTGGTTCAACAGGAGGACAACCTGTCCTTGCTCTTACAGCGTTTTGGCGAAGTTTTAAAAGCAGATTTACCCCTGGCCGTTGGCCCCATGACCAAACGCCTGCAAGAACTAGGCGCCCAAACCCGCGATGTAATGGGCCTGCTGGAAGCATTGGCACCCCTGGCCAATATCCTGCGTTATGGCAATACCCGCCAAACCGATGCCCTGGCCGTACGGGAATTGCTGGATCAACTCCTGCCCAGGGTTTGTATAGGTTTGCCCGCTGCTTGCCGGCAATTGGATGAAGAACCCGCCCGCGAGTTTTTCCGCTTGTTGCTGGAAGGCAATCGGGCGGTAGCTTTGTTGAATGAAAAAGAAGCCAGTAACCTGTGGAATGAAGCCTTGGTCGGGGTGATGCTCGGCAATGGTACACATCCCTTGTTGGCGGGAATCTCTACGCGGATTTTGTTGGACAAAAAAATGCTCGACCCGGAGCAGGCGGGTACCGAATTGTCGGCAGCCTTATCCCGAGCCGCCGGGGTGAGTGACGCAGCCCTTTGGCTAGAAGGTTTTTTGCACGGCAGCGGGCAGCTCTTGCTGCATACCCCGGCATTGTGGGATTTGTTGAATGAGTGGCTGGGAACTTTGCCTTACGAGGTATTCCGGGAAGCCCTGCCCGTTTTGCGGCGCACTTTTTCCAAATTCACTCCACCGGAGCGCCAGGAAATGCTGAATTTTGCCAAGGGTGACGGTGTGGTAAAAAAGACGGTACAATCCAATTTTGATCCACAGCGCGCCCAGCTGGTCAATCCCATCTTGCAGCAATTGTTAGGCTAATCAAGGCCGAAAATTAAGCTGAACTTAACTTGCTCTTAATCCAGAATTCATCTTACCAAGCTTTCTTTGTAGCATCAAAAGGACGAATCAGATTCCTGATTCATACGCTGATATCCTTGCTGTAACATCAGCCTTTTGTTCAAAAATGCAAATCTTTCCTGCAATCTAAAGTCGCTTTCGATACCGGCTCCAGGACTCCCAATCTTGGGGCCGGTTCTTTTTTTCCAAACAGGGTGGGATTCGCCAACCATTTGCAGGGCTTCTGCGTCTAAATAGTTAAAATCCGATTTACTATGAAAAGCAACGCTCTCTTCCTATCACTTTGTTTTGCCCTGAGCTTTTGCCTGTTTCAATGCGACGCTGGTGATGAACCCAATCCCATTAACAGCAGCACCTTAAGCTGCGCGAACAACCCCAATGTCTGCAAATTGGGCGAAGCCACCAATCAATTCGGTTTTGATCTATTTAAAAAACTGGAAGTTGAAAAGCCCGAGGACAACATCTTTATTTCTCCCCTCAGCATCAGTTCAGCCCTGAGTATGACCCTCAATGGTGCCAATGGCCAAACCAAGGAGGAAATGCTCAAAGTGTTGGGTGCCGGAAAAATCAACCTGGATGAACTCAACCAAGCTTATCAAACCTTGTTGCAAGAGCTGCCAAAACTGGACCCTAAAGTAAACCTCGGCATTGCCAACTCCATCTGGTACCGCCAAGGCTTCAATGTAAATTCCGCCTTTTTGAACACCAACACCACTTATTACAACAGCGAAGTTCGCCCCCTTGATTTCACTAAACCCGAAGCCAAGGACATCATCAATAAGTGGGTGAGTGACAAGACGAATAAATTGATCCCCAGCATCATCGACCAGATTCAGGACAACTCGGTGATGTTCTTAATCAATGCCATTTATTTCAAAGGTGCCTGGCGCAAGCAGTTTGACAGCAAAAAGACCTACGATAGTGACTTCTTTGTGACAAATACCAAACAAGTTCCAGTAAAAATGATGTCATATGGCACTGGTTTGACAAAATTACCTTATTTTAGCAATGAAAAATTACATGCCGTCAAATTACCTTATGCGGATTCAGTCTATTCTATGACGGTGATTTTGCCAAAAGAAGGATTCACTGTAAAAGACATTTTACCAGAGCTTACACTAACAAATTGGAATTCCTGGAATAAATCCTATACATCCGAAGAGATATTTTTTGCCCTACCAAAGTTCAGCATGCGCTATGAAAATAGCCTGAATGCCAGTCTCGAAGCACTTGGTATGCCCACTGCATTTATGCCGGGGCGTGCAGATTTTTCGGGAATTGCGACAGGGGCCGAACTCTCTATTTCAAACGTGAAGCACAAATCATTCATTGAAGTGGACGAAGCAGGCACCAAAGCTGCGGCAGCTACTTCGGTTGAAATTGTGGTTACCTCGATTCCTAATAATCCCCAGTTCATTGTCAACCAACCTTTCATTTTTGTCATCAGCGAGAGCCGCAGCAACCAGGCCTTGTTTATTGGCAAAATGATGAATCCGACATTGAATAAATAATATCTCTTGAATATACCGCTCTTTTGAGCATTTCTTTTAGACAACTAGTAAACCGTAATAATTTTGGACGGCTCACTTCGGTGGGCCGTCTTTTTTTGTGCAACTTATTTCATCCTACTTCCATAGTGAGAATACACCTTTTTCATACCTTTGTTGCCCAATGATTTAGCCTGCCAACCAAATACTACCACATTGTCGTGTAAATAGTGTGTGAATCAACCATCATACATCTGTAATTGCAAATGCATTGAGTTATGAAAGTACTGAAGTTTGGAGGCTCCTCCGTGGGTACTCCCAATCGGATTCGTGGAATTGTCGACATCTTAAAAAGTTATGCTGAGCGGGGAGATCATTTCACCGTGGTTTTTTCAGCCTTTGGAGGAGTCACCGATACATTGATCAGCATGGGCAGCTTGGCCGCCAAAGGGGATGAGTCGTATTATGAGCAATTCCTGGCCTTTAGCAAAAGACATACCGATGCAGCCAGAGACCTATTGCCCGAACCATACCTCGCGGAGGTATTGGCTGGTTTGGAAAACAACCATGAGGTGTTGAAAAACCTACTCTATGGTATCTTCCTGGTTCGTGAAGCCTCTACCCGCACCATGGATTATGTGATCAGTTTTGGTGAGCGCAATTCGGCTTTCATCATCGCTCATGCGCTCCAGCAAGCGGGACTCAGCGCAGCCTATTTGGATGCTCGAAAAATTATTGTCACCGACAAAAATTTCGGGAGCGCTAAAGTTGATTTGGAACTGACTTACGAAAACATCAAGAAATACTACCAACAAAATACCGACATTCAAATCGTTACAGGCTTTATCGCCGCTGCCAAAGGTGGATTGACCACAACCCTTGGGCGGGGAGGTTCGGATTACACCGCAGCCTTGATTGCGGCTGGGTTGGATGCTGGTTCGCTGGAGATTTGGACGGATGTGGATGGAGTCCTGACCGCTGATCCACGCCGGGTGAAAAAAGCCTTCTCCATTCCAGAGATGACTTACGCCGAAGCCATGGAGATGTCCCACTTCGGTGCCAAGGTCATTTATCCGCCAACCATCCAACCTGTACTGGCCAAAAAGATCCCGATGTGGATCAAAAATACCTTCAACCCAAGTCATCCGGGTACCTTGGTATCAGATAAAGAGGATGATTCGCGGACGCCAGTCAAAGGTATTTCCTCTATTGGCACGATCTCCTTACTCACCCTGCAAGGCAGTGGCTTGTTTGGGGTACCGGGTATTGCAGCACGATTGTTTGGTTCCTTGGCTAGCGCAGGCATCAACATCATTTTGATCACCCAAGGTTCATCCGAACATTCGATCAGTTTTGCAGTACAACCGGACAAATCCAATAAGGCCCGCAAGCAGGTTGAAAAGGAATTCGAGTATGAAATCCAGTCGGGTTTGGTTGATCCGGTGCGCATGGAGAAAGATTTGGCGGTAGTTGCCATCATCGGCGAACACATGCGTTACCTACCAGGTATTTCGGGTCGTTTGTTCCAGGCTTTGGGGCAAAACGGGATCAATGTGGTGGCGATTGCCCAGGGTTCTTCCGAGCTCAATATCTCGGTAGTGATCAATCGTGCCGATGAAGCCAAAGCTTTGAATGCGCTACACGAAGCCTTTTTCCTTTCAGATACTGCCTTTGTCAATGTATTTATGGTAGGGGTTGGACTTATCGGGAGCACATTGTTAAAACAAATCAAAGCACATGCTGAATTTTTGAAAAAAGAACACAGCCTGGAAGTCAAAGTAGTCGGCCTGGCCAATAGTAAAAAGATGTATTTCAGTGAAAATGGCATCGATTTAGACAATTGGCGGGATCAGCTCAGTAGCTCCGAAACGCCGATGAAGATCAACGACTTTGTGGAGAAAATGAAGTCGATGAACCTGAGCAGTTCCATCTTCGTAGACAATACGGCCAACGAACAAATTGCTAAGCATTACAACGAAGTACTGGACGCCAGCATTTCTATTTCTACTCCGAATAAGATCGCCACATCATCGGCTTATGAGCAATATTTGCAGTTGAAAAAAACGGCCAAGAAGCGGGGCATTTTGTTTTTGTATGAAACCAATGTTGGCGCAGGTCTCCCCGTGATTTCCACCCTGAATGATTTGATCGTTAGTGGTGACCGCATCCTGAAAATTGAAGCGGTACTCTCCGGGTCTTTATCCTTTATCTTCAACACCTTCAAGCCTGGCATTTCGTTTAGCTCCATTGTTGGCGAAGCGCAAAAGCGTGGCTTCACCGAACCGGACCCTCGGGTAGACTTGAACGGGAT
>JAIXOO010000368.1 GCA_027486765.1 Saprospiraceae bacterium | reverse complement strand
GCAGGAACCTGGATGCTGTAAATTTGGGTATAAACTGCCGTAATTCCCAAAGCTTGTTTGATGGCTTCAATGTGCTTTTGACAAAGCATTTCAAAGGCATAACCTGCCCATACCTTATACGACTGGCTTTCGGCCAGTTGTTGCCAAATGCCTGGGCTGTACTTGCGGTTTGTTTTGATGAAGCGATGGTAAAAAATACAAAACTCATCCACCAGTTGATAGACCGTTCCCCGTTTCTTTTTCCCAAAAGGGCTTAATTCAATCACAAAATCTGAGACCATCAACTCTTCTATCGCTCTTTGGTAACTCCCCGTCGCTTGCGATCTATTCATTTTTTTTAACAATTCAGTGTGGGTCATGCCAGCACTTTGACTGGCCAGTGCTGCGGCGATTTCTTGATGCAATTCTGCATTGGTAAATAACGCGTTGAACAGGTTATTGTACTCGTTGTGCAAAATGCCATTGGGTGAAAAACAAATGCGTTCAATCGCCGCAGGAAAACTTTCTCCTTTGCGCAGGTTTTCCAAATAAAAAGGTACCCCGCCCAAAGTCATGTAGATTTTTGCCACCTCCTGGTTGCTGGGTTGGAGGCCTTTATTGCGCAAAAAATCGCGGGTTTCGGCGATGGTGAAGGGATATAAATGGATGTTTTCGGTTACCCGATTGTGCAGGCCGCCGGGGTCATTAAGGATTTTTTTACTGATCCAGGACGTTGCTGATCCACAAACCACCAGTATAAAATGAGATTCTTTGGATAGATAGTCATTCCAAAAATGGGCCAATAGCTGCACAAAGCCCGATTTAGCTGTAGCAACCCAAGGCAATTCATCAATAAAAATGACCCATTTTCGATTTTGATCCAGCGTTTTAAGGTAGTTTTTGAAGGCTAAAAAAGCCATCTGCCAGTTTTCGGGCACCTGCGGGGCGGCATACCCGGCATACTCAGCTAACTTGACGCTAAAATTGACCAATTGGGTTTGGGTGTTTCCATTTTGAACCCCCGTCATGCTAAAACAATAGTGGTCTTTCAGCAAGGTGTCAATGAGGAAGGTTTTCCCTACCCGTCTGCGCCCCGTAAGCGCCAGGAACTCTGATCGAGGCGATGCAAGTAAGGTTTTGATTCTGGCAATTTCTTTTTTCCGACCAATCATTTGGAATCTAATTTGCCCCCTTAATTCAACTCAAACAAGCTGTCAAAGGTGAAAGATAATTCCAAATATAAAGGTATAATTGGAAATAAGTCGATAAAAAACATAGATATTTCCAAATATCACCCCCATGTTTGGAAATAAGTCCTCAAAAAAGGGAGATAATTCCAAATATAGCCATCCCTACTCTGCCAACTCATTCAAAGATTTCCCCTTCACCACCACATCTTGCAGTACTACTTCCCCATGGTACACCTTCACCAAAGCATAACCCTCCCCTGCTTCACGATAGATCTTTTCTGCTTCAGGGGCCTTACTTTCTTCCATGAAGAATTTGCTAAAGGGGTAATAAACCGTCACTTGATTGCCATAAATGTAAGTGATTGTCGCTTTGACAAAAAGCTCGCCTGTAGCAGGTCGGGTGGTACTCAGGCCTTTGATACTAGCAAAACCCTGGGCATCCTGATCCAGCAATACAAAAACCGGGTTATTGCGTTTCCATTTAGTTGCTGACTTTTCCTCAAATTGATTCGCCGCAAAATTGAGCGCCACATACCTTCCCCGAAAAGGATCAGCAGGGTCCACCGGGCGGGTTTCAAACTTGAGCTCGGTGCCCATCCACAATACCTTATTGCTGTCAAAAACCAGTTTGCCGGGAAAGGACAATTGGAGCAGTGCCAGCAGCACGAACAATCCAAAACGCAGTTGAGTAGTCATACTTTTTTCTTTTTGATCAGCCAATAATTGCCCAGGAAAAAGCCAACCCCTACGATGATGAACAAGATCCCCCGCACCACAAAGTCAATTTTGAGGTCGAAAAAACGGCAAATCAAGAGGCCAGTTATGGTCAATAAACCGATATTGAGGGTGGTGATGGAGTTGGTACGGCTACCCTCCAGCACGGTGGCAATACCAATGCCTAGCAGCAACAAATTGGTCAAAACTGAGCTGATCAGCGGATTAAGCATCGAAATAAAAAAGAGGATTGCAAAAACAAAGGGCAACAAATTGAAAGCGTTGAAAACTTTGGTTTGGGTACGAAAGTGTAGCCAGAGCAATAAGGCAATGTTCAGTGCTGTGAGCAGCAAAAACAGGTGGAACTCTTGCGCGTTTAACCAGGATTCCGATTCGGAACGGTTGTTCAATTCCCCCCAGGACCACAAAAAACTGAACCACATCAATAAGCCCAAAGGCCCCAGTTTTCCAGCAAGTTGATACCCCGAAATATGGCTCACCGGATTCCAGTGTTTGATCCAGGTGCCCACCAGATGCAACAACCCAAACAAACTGAAATAAGCCAAAAACATCCAGGAGGATTGCTGGTGCGACTCGGTGCCCAATACCACCACCAGCGACATCGGTACCAGAAAATGATGAAAATTGGCAAAATTGCTGGCCGCCGCTCGTTTGCTCAGCTGGTAATAATAGGGCAAAGCCGCCAACACAAACAACCAATACCAGGGGCTCGCCGTTTTTCCCCATTCAACATACCCCGCCTGGCAACCGTAATACGTAATGCCACACCAGAGCAACAAGGAAGCCATCGAAGAGCGTAACAAATACATCAGCGGCAAGCTCAACAAGGTCCACCAAAACAGGAAAGAACTTAAATCCCCCAACAAGTGGTAAATCTGGCTCACCAATGAGATACAAGCCCCCAGGGCAAAAATCAGAAACACCGCACTGGCTTCCTGCCACACCACATTGCCCGGCTTGCGCAAAATGGTAAACCCGGCAAACATTTGCCCAATCAGCAGTGGTAAAAAGGAAATAATGGTTTTGGTGAGTTGATTGAAATTGTCCCAATTGTGCGCCACAATCAGGATGATGCCCAGGCCGGTCAGTAAGGCCCCCAGAATGCCAAAAGCAATCAGTATCCAGTTGGGCCTCGACCCCCCCTTTTTTTCGTAATACGCCTCAATGGCATCAGCCGTTTCAGCGTTGATGATTCCGGCTTCGATGAGCTCGGCAAGGTCAGAAATAAGGTATTTAGCCATTTTTTCAAAGTTCCAAGGTTCCAGGTTCCAAGGTTCCAAAGTTCGGCAGCCCAACCCGGGAACGCTGGAACCTTGGACCCCTCGAACCCTTTAGGTTAGTTTTACCATCCAATTCCATAATCCTCCCCGTGATTACTCGAGCCACCCCAAAAGCTGCCATGTTTCCAATCAAAAAAGATGGCGTTGATCGGGCCGGAGGTACGGGCTTCAAAACTCATTTTATAGCCCATTTCCTGCAAAGCTTTGCGGGTCCAGGGGGGAGTATTTTCGTTCAGCAGGATTTCTCCTGGCTTGGTATCGTGGTTGTCAAAAGAGCTACGCATCTGGAAACTATTGAGGTTGGGTGCTTCGCAGGCTTCCTGAACGTTCATGCCAAATTCAACCATATTGAGGAAAAACTGCAAAAGGTTCTGATCTTGGGAGTCGCCACCTTGCACCGCGAAGGACAAAAATGGTTTTCCTTCCTTCAGGGCCAGGCTCGGTGTAAGCGTTACCCGGGGACGTTTGCCGGGTTCCACCACGTTAAACGGATTTTCAGCGGGATCCAGTACAAAAGCTTGCATTCTTTGGCTCATCCCCACGCCCGTTTTGCCTGCAATCACCGCGGGCAACCAGCCGCCACTGGGGGTTACAGAAACCACCCAACCTTCTTTGTCAGCGGCCTGGATGGAGGTCGTTCCGGCATAAAATCCAGCCAGGTAATTCGGGTCACTCAGCGCATTGCCCCGAGGATTTTCGACTGCCGAGGTTGCCGGGCTGGCGCTCCATTTTTCCAAAACAGGCAGGAATGGGTTGGTTTTTCCTTCAAAAGGATACGGATCACCAGGTTTGACTTTAGGGTCGTTTTTCTCCAAATTTATCGCCTTAAAGCGTTGTTTGGCGTATTCTTTCGACAACAGGCCCTTGATCGGTTCTTCCGGTCCGGTGTAAGGATCACCGTAGTAAAAATCCCTGTCGGCAAAGGCCATGTTCATCGCCTGGTACACCGTGTGGATGTATTTGGCGGTATTGAAGCCCATACTTTTGAGGTCGAAATTTTCGAGGATATTGAGGGCTTGTTGCATGGCGGGGCCTTGGGTCCACTGGCTCAGTTTGTACACCTGGATGCCCCGGTAATCAACCACTGTAGGTTCTTCGACGAGTACTTTCCATTTGGCCAAATCCTGGGTGGTGATTAGCCCACCCTGCTCCTGGCAGCCTCGCACAAATTCCTGGGCGATGTCGCCTTTGTAAAAACGTTCATTGGCAGCGTAGATGGCTTCTTTGCGGGACTTGCCTGCTTTGAGGGCAGCTTGTTCGGCATCAACTAATTTTTGCAGGGTTGCCAACAAGTCGGTTTGTTTAAAAATTTCGCCAGCATGAGGCGCTTCCCGCGCCTCACCTAAATGGGGCAAAAATACCTTTTTGGAATAAGGCCAATCTTTCAGTTTACTTTTGTTGCGCTCCATCATGTCCGCCGTTTGTTTTTCGATGGGATACCCTTCTGCTAGTTGCATGGCGGGAGCAAACACTTCTTTGAGGCTCATGGTGCCGTATTCGGCCAACATGGTCATCAAACCACCGGGAGTACCGGGTGTCACTGCGGCCAGGGGGCCATCTCCGGGCGGGTATTTCAAGCCTTTATTTTTGAAAAAATCCGCCGTAGCCCCAGTTGGCGCTACCCCGAGGGCATTGATGGCAATGACTTTTTTGGTTTTGGGATTGTAGATTAAAGCCTGGGTTTCACCGCCCCAGCTCAGTACATCCCACATGGTACAGGTAGCGGCCAACATGGCACAGGTGGCGTCAATGGCGTTGCCGCCTTTTTGGAAAATCATCGAACCTGCTGTGGCAGCCAGCGGTTTGCCCGTGATGGCCATCCAGTGGCGACCGTGGAGAACAGGTTTTTGGGTGGGTTGAGCGTGGAGGCTCAGGGCCGTAGCCAGAAATAAAAAGCCTAAGATTAATTTGGTTCTCATGGTCCTTGTACTGATGTTTGATCTTATCAAGGTCGGAAGATTCCCCGGATTTTCCAATAAAGTGTAGATCGCATTTACGATTGTTTCCACAAAAGTCTATTTTAGCATTCGCAGTCCATAAAATCTATCAAAATGAAAGTTCAGTATCGCATCCTCTGTGCCCTATACTTTTTACTCGGCCTTGCTCCTGCTCTATCCGCCCAACGCACCTATTGCAACCCCATCAACATTGATTACGGCTACACCCCCATTCCCAACTTCTCTGAATGGGGCCGCCACCGCGCTACTGCCGACCCGGTAATTGTCAATTACAAAGGGGATTATTACCTCTTTTCCACCAATCAATGGGGTTACTGGTGGAGCAGCGACATGCTCAAATGGAATTTTGTACCCCGCCACTTCTTGCGCCCCGAGCACAAGGTTTATGACGATCTGTGCGCCCCGGCGGTAGGCATCATTGGGGATACCATGCTGGTGTTTGGCTCAACTTATGGCCGCGATTTTCCCATCTGGATGAGCACCGATCCCAAGAACAACAAGTGGACCGAAGCAGTCCACAAATTTGACATTGGCGGCTGGGACCCCGCTTTTTTCACCGACGATGACGGGCGTTTGTACATGTACAATGGTTCCAGCAACGCATTCCCTTTGAAAGGCGTAGAGCTCGATCGCAAAACCCTGCAGCCGCTCGGTACCCGCACCGAACTCTTTGTGCTCCGCCCAGAACGCTTCGGCTGGCAACGTTTTGGCGAACATATGGACAATACCTTCTTGAACCCTTTCATGGAAGGGGCCCACATGACCAAACACAATGGCAAATATTACCTGCAATACGGCGCACCGGGCACTGAATTCAGTGGTTACGCCGATGGAGTGGCCGTTTCCCGCACGCCACTCACCGACAATTGGACTCACCAAAGTGATCCCCTCTCCTTCAAACCCGGTGGCTTCGCGCGTGGGGCCGGACATGGGGCCACTTTTCAAGACAATTGGCAGAACTACTGGCATGTATCGACCATTGTGGTTGCGGTAAAAAACAACTTTGAGCGCCGCATTGGCATCTGGCCTGCGGGATTTGACAAGGACGATTTGATGTATTGCAATACGGCTTTCGGGGATTACCCGCATTATATTCCAGCGGGAAAAGCCGATCACCTCCAGAGTCGCTTCACGGGCTGGATGTTGCTCAATTACCAAAAGCCCGTTCGGGTATCGTCTTCGCTGGGAGGCCATTCTGCCAACTTTGCGGTGGATGAAAGCATCAAAACCTATTGGTCGGCAGCAAGTGATGCAGCGGGGGAATGGCTGGAAAGTGATTTGGGCGAGGTTTCTACTATCCGCGCCATTCAAATCAACTACGCCGATCAGGACGCGCAATACCTGGGCAAAAGCAGCAATGTGGCACACCAATACATTCTTTACCACTCCAAGGACGGGAAAAAATGGGAAGTTCTGGCGGACAAGAGCCAGAATCAAACCGATGTGCCGCACGAGTACCTTGAACTGGCGCAACCCGTTGAGGCGCGTTATGTGAAAATAGAAAACCGCAAGGTGCCGAGTGGCAAATTTGCCCTGAGCGGGCTGCGTGTTTTTGGGAAAGGCAAAGGTAGTGTTGCCCCCGCCCCCAAGCAATTCTTCGTGCTCCGCACCGAACTGGACAAACG
>JAIXOO010000021.1 GCA_027486765.1 Saprospiraceae bacterium | reverse complement strand
GCCTTTCCCAAAACGCCAGGCCAAATATCCGGCCCCCAATGTCAAGGCTACTGCTGAATATTTGTGCCAGTTCAAGGTCGCTTCGTCATAACCGCCTTCACGGGATAAAAACAGACCAAACAAAGCGGTCAAGGCAGTAATAGAGGCAGTAACCGACCAAAATTCCATCTTTCGGGCCCAGGCTGCCAATTCGTATTTGGCAGGAAACAAGAGACCGATTCCTCCCACTGCGGCAAGTGTGATGGGGAAATGTAAAATCAGCGGGTGCATCCGACCCAATACGGCCAGGAAGGCGGGTAGGTGGATGTAGTTTTCGAAAACCAGCAGAAAGACGAGCAAGATGCTCAGGAAAAAACGCAGGTTTTCGAGTATAGAGGCAAAGCGAGTATTCATTGTGTACGACTGTTTAATGTCCGCCTTCGGCAAGAGTTCTTGAGCCACAAATGACACAAATTTTCATAAATTCAAGCACAAACTCCGTTTGTGC
Organism: Saprospiraceae bacterium; assembly: GCA_027486765.1. GTDB lineage: Bacteria > Bacteroidota > Bacteroidia > Chitinophagales > Saprospiraceae > Haliscomenobacter. The sequence goes on along the minus strand of JAIXOO010000021.1, from coordinate 8,488 downwards.
ACCGCCTCTAAGGTGTTCTAAGGTGCCTAAGGTGGTTCAAATAAAACATGTTTGAACCACCTTAGGCACCTTAGAACACCTTAGGAATGATGCATCTACAATGTTTTGGGCTGACTTGACTGATTGACTGGTTTGTTTACGCCATGATCCCCGGCACAATCTTCCCACTCACATCCGTCAATCGATACCGCCGCCCCTGGTGTTTAAAGATCAACTTTTCGTGATCGATGCCCATCAGGTTCATGATGGTAGCCTGGAAATCGTGAATGTGTACGGGGTCTTTGACGACATTGTAACTAAAATCGTCAGTTTCACCGTAAGTAATCCCCGGCTTGATTCCACCGCCCGCCATCCAGATGCTGAAGCAACGTGGGTGGTGATCGCGGCCATAATTGTCCGCTTTAAACTCACCCTGACAGAATACGGTGCGTCCAAACTCGCCACCCCAAATGACCAGGGTATCTTCCAATAATCCACGTTGTTTGAGGTCGGTGATCAAGGCTGCTGAAGCTTGATCTACATCTTTGGCTTGGCCGCCCATTTCATTGGGCAGGTTGCCGTGCTGGTCCCAGCCTTGGTGATAAAGCTGCACAAAACGTACTCCCCGCTCGGCTAAACGCCGCGCCAGCAAACAATTGGCGGCATAAGTACCCGGCACCAGACAATCGGGGCCATACAATTTTACGGTAGAATCCGACTCATCTTTCAAGTCCATCAACTCGGGCACCGAAGTTTGCATCCGGTAAGCCATTTCGTATTGCTGGATGCGTGCCAAGGTTTCGGGGTCGCCCATTTGCTCGTAGCTGTTTTGGTTCAGCGCTGCAATTTGATCCAACATCTGCCGCCGCTCGGCTTGGCTCATGCCTTCCGGGTCTTTGAGGTACAATACTGGGTTTTTACCCCCGCGCAACATTACGCCTTGGTGTACCGAGTCCAGGAATCCACTGCCCCAAAGGTGGGCATACAAACCTTGGCTATTGCCTTTGCCCCGACTGGTCAGCACCATAAACGCGGGCAGGTTTTCATTCTCGCTGCCCAGGCCATAACTCATCCAGGCCCCCATACTCGGGCGACCCGATTGTTGGTTGCCAGTTTGGAAAAAAGTGATGGCTGGGTCGTGGTTGATGGCCTCGGTATTCAGGGTGCGGATCACACAGATGTCGTCGGCGATTTTGCCGATGTGTGGGAAAAAGTCGCTGATCCAGGTGCCGTTTTGCCCGTATTGTTTGAAGTTGATGTAGGACGGAGCTATCGGGAAGGCAGTTTGCCCACTGGTCATCCCGGTCAGGCGTTGGCCCTGGCGGATGGATGCAGGGAGTTCCTGGCCAAACATCTCGCGCAGTTTGGGCTTGTAGTCAAAGGTTTCCAATTGAGAAGGCGCACCCGACTGGAAGAGGTAAATGATGCGTTTGGCCTTGGGCGCAAAGTGCGACAGGCCAGGCAATAAAGCCGCCATATCGTCATCGTTCCCTTTCCACAAATCGGGAATTAGCAGGGAACCTAGCGCCAGGGAACCGATGCCGATGCTCATTTTTGAGAAAAAAGCCCGGCGGTTGATATTGAGTTTGGATTCGAGAATTTCCTTTTGCATGATCAAACTACTTTGTGATGGTTTCATCCATGTTGTAAATGATTTGGACCACTTCGCTGAGGGCAGCGCATTCACTGGGGTTGACACCTTTGGCCTGGGCGACTTCGCCGACCTGGAGCATTTTTTCGGCGCGGTTTTTATCGGATTGCAGTTCCTTGCGCCGAGCTTGATAATACGCCAGCAGTTGTTTCAATTCTGAACTTTCCGGGCTGCGGGTCAGGATGCGTTCGAAGGCCTTACTGACCGCCGTCTCCCCATTGCCCGTTTTTTTGAGCAAGTTGGCCGCCAACCAGCGTGCTGCTTCCAGCATCTGGGGGTCGTTCAGCATGTTGAGTGCTTGCAGGGGCGTATTGGTGCGGGTGCGTTTGGGCGTGCAGTAGTCACGCATTGGCGCATCGAAGGTCAACATGAAGGGTGGGGGAGCGGTGCGCTTCCAGAAGGTATACAAACTTCGGCGATAGAGTTTTTCTTTTTTATCCTGCTTGTAAAACATCAGTGGCCCACGCCCAGGATTGGTGTCTTCCCACAAACCTTCGGGTTGATAGGGTTTTACACTGGGCCCGCCCACTTCTGGGTTGATCAGATTAGAGGTAGCCAACCAGTTGTCGCGGATCATTTCAGCGCTCATGCGCATGCGTGGGCCGCGGGCGAGGTAGCGGTTTTCGGGATCAACTTCCTGCTTGCGTTTGCTGATGGCCGCCGATTGCTGGTACGTTTCGGAGAGCACAATTTGCCGGATCAGGCGTTTGACGTCCCAACCATTGTCGCGGAAGTCGACAGCCAACCAATCCAGCAACTCGGGATGGGTAGGCAATTCGCCCTGGTTGCCAAAGTCTTCGGAGGATTTGACAATACCCGTGCCAAAAAACTCCATCCACATCCGGTTGGTGAATACTCGGGCGGTCAGGGGGTGTTTGGGGCTGAACAGCCAATCGGCCAGCCCAGCGCGATCGGCTTTGAATTTTTTGTCAAAAGCCAGCACGGATTTGGGCGTTCCACGCTCTACGGAATCTCCGTGGGCGTCGTATTGACCTCTTTTGAGGACAAAAGTGGTGCGTGGCTTGGCCATTTCCTCCATGATCATCACCACGGCGGTATCCATCGGCTTCTTGTTGATGAAAGGCAAGGTGTCGCGTACCGTGGCATTGTGGATGTACATGCGGGGCGGATCTGCCAACGAAACGGCAGAAATATCACCATAAAGACCTACTTCGGGCACACTATTGAAAAAGGAAAACAACTCAAAATACTCCTTCTGGGTAATTGGATCATACTTGTGGTCGTGGCACTTGGAGCACTCCATCGTGAGTCCCATGAAGGCTTTACTGAAGGTATTGGTGCGGTCGGTGACGTATTCAATGCGGTATTCCTCTTGAATGACGCCCCCTTCCTGGGTGATTTTGTGGTTGCGGTTGAAACCCGTGGCCAGCAGCATTTCTTTGGTTGGGTTGGGCAACAAATCCCCCGCCAATTGCCAGCTCACAAAACGGTTGAACGGCATGTTGGTATTGAAGGCGTGGATGACCCAATCGCGCCAGGGCCACATGGTGCGCGGCCCGTCGTCCTGATAGCCGTGGGAGTCGGCATAGCGGGATACGTCAAGCCAGTGCGTAGCCATCCGTTCGCCGAAAGTAGGTTGCTTCAATAGGTAATCCACCAAGCGGCGGTAATTGGCTGGCGAATCATCTGCGCCGAATTTTTTCATCACGGCCTCGGTGGGTGGTAAGCCGGTAAGGTCGAGGCAAACGCGGCGAATCAGGCGCGGCCATTCTTCACGGTCGTTGGGCTGCAAGCGCAGGTCTTGCATTTTGGAGAGCACCCAGCGGTCGATGGGGCTGTCCCAGTTCTCGTGTTTGACCTTTGGCAGTGGTGCTTTTTTGGGTAGAATAAAAGCCCAATGTTTTTGGTATTTTGCTCCTTGGGCAATCCAGCGCCGGATGATGGTTTTTTCCGTTTCATTCAGACTGAGGTTGCTATTGGGCGGCGGCATCAGTTGATCCGGGTCCTCGTGGATGAGGCGACGCCACATTTCGCTGCCTTCGGGGTTGCCGGGTACGACTACGAACTGGTCTTTGTGCTTCTCCAGAGCCTGGAAGAGTCCTTCTTTGGTGTCGAGCCGCAAGTCAGCCTCGCGCTTCTGGGCATCGGGCCCGTGGCACTTGAAGCAACGGTCGGACAAAATGGGTTTGACGTGGAAGTTGAAATCGACAACATCGGGAAGGGCTGTCCCCAGGGCATCGGGCCCCTTGGCGCATTCCGATAGCAGCACGATGCTGCTGATGGCACCTAAGCCCGCTAGCCACAGCCAATGTTTTTTGGTTTTATTGCCTCTCTGCATAGGTAGTAAAAGTTAACCTGTTGTACTACAAAATCTGCTTCTTTGCAGCTGAGACAAAGATTATTAAATTTTTTTAAAAAATAAGCTTTGCCCCGTTTAAAAGAATTTTATGCTAAGATAAAGAATTAGTGGGAGGAATTATTTGGGAATTTTGGCCTTCCCACGGCAGCCCGTTGGGGCAGCCCTTCGTGGCTGCCCTGATCCGGCCTGATCCGGCCGACTTCCCACGGCTAAAGCCATGGGCTGGATATCTATGTGGCCTCCCACGGATAAATCCGTGGGTTGGCGATATCCCTTGGAGGAATGGAAAGCCAACACACCCACACTTTCACACTCAAACTCACACCCTTTCTTGCGGATAAATCCATGGGTTGGCGGCATGCCTTGGGGAATGAAAGGCCGATACTTTCTTAGGCTGAATGCTGGTTGAATTGCCTCCAGCTTTAGCTGGTGGGGCGAAGGTTTAATCTTGAATGGGCTTTAGCCACAACCTTAAAACTGGCAATTGGGGCTAAAGCCTAAAATGAAAACCTACTGCTTATCCACCGGCTGAAGCTGGTGGCAATTCATGGGCTTCGAGTCTAAGATTTAAACGTATTCAGCCCCACAGATCCCTGCTTTTTTTCCACAATTGATTAGTTTTACTCATCATCAAATACTACACCCAAAAAAATGTCGCAGCATTTTGGTGATAAAGGAGATGCGACTATCTTTAGCCATCAAGCACCAAAGCACCAAACTATGCCTACAATCAAAAGCCTCGTCAAAGAATCAAGACTAAACGAAGCCCTGAAAGCCCTTGAAAAGGTGGTACCAGATTACCTGCAAAACGATGTGATCCTCCAGCAGTCTCGGCTCAATGGCTTGGAACGAGAGGAAAACAGAGGCACCATTTCAAAAGAAAACGCCGACATTCAAAGATCAAGAATCAGGGGGGCGATCATGTCCATCTACGATGACGCGGGCATAAAGGAGGTGGAGCCGGAGCCAGTTGAAGAAACAGACGAGCACTCAAATAATCACACTGAGCGGGATACTGGGGATGGTTTTGGCGACCAATCCGAACCCATCGAAATTCCGACCATTGAGCCTTTCGCAGAAAGCCTCATTGTCCCCAAAGGGGCTGACAACAAAACCAAAATCCTCTTTTTAAGTGCCAATCCGGTGGGTCAGCAAAACATAGCAGTAGAGCGAGAGGCCAAACTAGTCAAAGTAGAATCGCAAGGAAGAGATTTAAATGTAGTGACTTGTCCACACATTGACCGTAGAAGCATGATTGATATGGTGGCATTTGAGCAGCCCCAAATTGTTCATTTTTCGGGACACGGATCAAATGGGGGATTGGCTTTGATTGATGTAGAAACCAATCGGACTGCCTCGGTGAGCAATGAGGATTTGGTACGTATGTTTGGTCTTTTTAAGAGGACAGGTGTAAAATGTGTGGTACTTTGCTCCTGTTGGTCATTTAATCAGGCCAAATCTATTTCAGAATTGGGCATTCCAGTGATCGGCATGTTGCGCAAAATTGGCGATGAAGAAGCCATTCAGTTCTCACGTGATTTATACTACCTTCTCGTAACCAATAACCCTTTGGACCTCATTTTCGAATTGGCCAAGGAAAAAGTCACCAAAGCCAGCCGCGACATCCCCTCCCTCTGGTACAATGGCAAAAGGATTGCATAATCGCCGCTTACCGCAGTTCTTTTTGCAGGTGTACAGGATTTTTGTTAATCTAGCAGCCAGATTATAAACAAACGTTGTAGAACTCAAAAAACAAGAACAATGATCAGACTTTTTTCAATGCTAGTTTGCTTCCTGGGGCTGAGTGTAGTGGTACTGGCTCAGATTGCTCCGAACCAACAGGTCAAACCTGAGATGACCGAAGTGTGGGAACCAGAACCCCGCGTAGTGACTCCTGGGGGCACGGCCAAACCACCTTCCGACGCCATCATTTTATTTGATGGTAAAAACCTGGACGAATGGGTTGCAGCTGCGGGCGACAAACCAGCTGGCTGGAAAACGGATGGCAGCGCCATGACCGTGGTAAAAGGCACTGGTGGGATTCGTACCAAAAAAGAATTCGGCGACATCCAGTTGCACATCGAATTTCGTCCACCTTCAGTAGTAGAAGGCAATGGCCAGGGGCGTGGCAACAGCGGCGTCTTTTTGCAAGGCCGCTACGAATTGCAGGTGTTGGACAGCTACAACAACCGCACTTATTCCAATGGCCAGGCAGGCTCGATCTACAAACAATCCATGCCATTGGTAAACGCCTGTTTGCCTCCCGGTGAATGGCAAGTGTACGACGTCATCTACATGGCCCCTCGCTTCAATGCGGATGGCATGAAAATTAGCCCGGCGTACATTACCGTGTTCCAAAACGGTATTCTGGTGCAAAACCATACCGAAATCCGAGGCACCACCGAATACATTGGCATGCCCAAAAACGTCGCACACGGCAAAGGACCGCTGGAATTGCAGGATCACGGCAATCCCACCAGTTTCCGCAACGTATGGGTCCGCGAACTGTAGGGGTAACCCTCGCGGTTACCCCCCTCGATGCGATTTTTTAAAATCGCATCGATGTATTGATGGGCAACCGTGATGGATTGCCTGTAAAGGGGGCAACCGCAAGGGATTGCCCCTACGGGACACCCAACGAATGGCATCCAATTCATTTTGGATGCCATTTCCATTTCCCCAAAAAAAATTCCCCCAGCCTGCCACCTCCCTCTCTTCCCCACTGTCTAACCCCAAAAACACCTAAAAATGAAACCGTACTCAATTGTGCTGCTGCTTTGCGCCAGCCTATTTGCGCTATTGTGGTGCACCCCCGACGTAAAAACTGACCTGGTAGCCGTCAAAGCGCCTACCCAGGCCGAGCTGGTCAAACGAGGTGAATACCTGGTGTCCATCAGTGGTTGTGACGATTGCCACACGCCCAAAGTGATGGGGCCAAACGGACCAGAACTGGACATGAAGCGCCGCCTTTCCGGCCACCCATGCGAAATGCCCTTGCCCAAAGTGACCAATCCAGAAATGGCCAAACCCGGTGAATGGGTCTTGTTTGGCCCGATGTTGACGGCTGCTGTTGGTCCTTGGGGAACTTCCTTTGCCGCCAACCTGACTCCTGATGACACGGGGATCGGCAGCTGGGACTACAAGCAATTTGAAAAGTGTATCCGCGAAGGCAAATCCAAGGGAATGGACGGCACCCGCCCACTGTTGCCACCAATGCCTTGGTTCAATTTTGCGAAGATGAGTGATGAAGATTTACAGGCTGTATTTGCGTATTTGAAGTCTTTGCCGGCGGTGAATAACGCGGTGCCGAATCCGATTCCGCCAGGGAAGAGTTAAAATACCCAAAGTGAAATTTGTTAACGCCACATCCTGAATTTTTCAGAAAATGACTAAAGCGGCACATTTTCACAAAGAAAACACAAAGGGGCACAAAGGACACACAGTTAGACGTTGACGACGCTTCATCTGGTGCCCCTTGTGCCCTCTTTTTTTATTAGGTAAAATTATTTTTATCGAAAAACCACTGTCATAACCTTAAAATTCGATCAGTTTAATCGAAAATAACCTAGACTTAAAGTGCATTTGCTTTACAAAGTGATCTATTTGCTGTAGTTTTAAGATAAACTCGTACCAATGAATCCAGCTCAGCAAGCCTTATGGGAAAAAATCCTGCACTTCGAACTCAACGACCCGCAGTCCGCTTTTCCCTTTGTGCAGCGCCTGGCCTTGGAGAATGGCTGGAAATTGGACTTTGCCTTTCGCGCCATCCTGGAATACAAAAGGTTCGTGTACCTCTGCTGTGTTGCCCCTACCCCCATGACACCCTCCGATGAGGTGGATCAGGTATGGCATTTGCACTTGATCTACACCCGCTCTTATTGGCACGATTTCTGTCGCGACACCCTTCAGCGCGACATCCACCATGGCCCAACCAAAGGGGGAAAGGCTGAGGACACCAAATACAACGACTGCTACAGCAATACCCTGAAGCTTTACGAAGAACACTTTGCACAAGTACCACCAGTCGATCTGTGGCCACCCGCTGAAATCCGTTTTGCTCCACTGAATTTTCGCCGAATCAATTTGAATCAATATTGGATATTATCTAAAACCTTCAGAAAATGATACCAGACATCAAACAACTTTCGCCCGCTGAGTTGCTCTTTTTGCAACGCCCCAACCGTCTCCACGGCCGCCAAATGATGCGCCTCACTCTGCTTGACTTGATCATGAAAGAGGTATTGCAGATTCATAGTGTAGAAACCGGGGCAGCTAAACCCGTTTATTATTTAACAACCGGACCTTATTTTGTCCAATACCCGCCACTGGTGCACGAAGAGCCATTTTTGTTGCCTTTTCAAACTGGGGAGCAAAAAGTGGAATTGACTTTGTTGATCAACCTGGTTGCCCAAAAAACAAAATCGTATTACGGTTTCCAATACAATTTTGTGCGCAAAACGCCCAAGATTCAATCCATCATGCCCTCCAGTTTTTGGAATGCCTTTCATTCATTTCCGCTGACCACCGAAGGTAAAGAG
>JAIXOO010000060.1 GCA_027486765.1 Saprospiraceae bacterium | reverse complement strand
CCTGGTTCAAAAAGCACCAACAAGCCAAAATCGCCATCAAAGACCGCGAACTGGTCACCAAAGCGGTCAATTTCTACCTGGCTAGCCTCCGCCCCGAGGCCACCATCGCCCCCACCGAGGCCTACCGCCGCGTCACCCAAACCCTGGGCAAACGCAAAGCATCTTTGGTTCAATTATTCCAACAAGAAATCCAAAATTCCGTCCCTCATGTCCAGCAACACCGCGCAGCGTAAAAACAAGCCGAAGGCTTGCGACAAAGGCCGCTTCAAACTCGGCGTCCGTTTCCTCAACAACCTGGAAAAGGTCCATTACTTCTGGTCCAACCGCAACCAGGACACCCGTGGCATCAGCGCCTTCCGCTTCCGGCAACTAGTCCTCTCTAAACCGGATTGGATCGGCAAAATCGCCTGGGCCGCCATCTACGACGATGGCCAACGCATCCACGAATTCGCCCCCGACCACGGCTGGCGCTAACCTCTCGTTCGGGCGACCCTATGTGGTCGCCCTCTTGTGCGACACACACCCAATCCCCAGACTCAACCCACCCTAAGATGCCCTTAGATATCTTAGATGGTTCAAAAACCGCAGCGAAGCTGCCCCCCCGTGCGCAGCACCCCGTCAACACCTAACTTTGTGCCCTCAGTGTCCTCATATTTTTCCCTCTGTGCTAAAAAAAATGCCGCTTTAGCGACCCCCAAAACCCCAAAAAACCAATACCTTCCCCTAAAGTGCCCCTTTGGTTCCTTCCGTGCCTTAGGTGGTAAAAAAAAACCGCAGCGAAGCTGCCCCCAAAATCTTTCAACCCTCAACATCGAGACTATCCACATGAAAACCACCTACAAAGTCAAACGCCTCAAAGACGGCCGCTTCAAGTTCACCCTCGACGACGAGCTCCGCAGCATCCTCTACAACGCCACCGCCTCCGTCCTCCACTTCGACGGCGACGAACTCCCAGACTACCTCTACGCCCTCCTCCACGAAACCCTCACGTTGTTGGCAGATACCCTGGAGCCCCGACTACACAAAAGCCAGGTGCTGGCCATGTTGCAATTCGCCAGCAAATACATCGACCAGCCAACCCAGGTGCTGATTGTGGGGATGGTGCAAGAAGCAGGAAGGAAATAAATCCCGGCTCCTTTCTGAGCGCAAACGCTCTATGGTTATACTTGATTTAATACTTGGATTAAAAGAAAAGACTCAATCATCACCAATGCTTACTGCTGTATCCTAACTACTTCAAATTCCCAGGTTTTTGAATATCTATCTAATTTGAGTAAAAAACCAAACTGTTTTACCGCCAGTGACAGGGAATTAAAATTCACACTTTTTTGGCCATTGAGCAAACGGCTCAGGTAATTGGGACTACATCCATATACTTCGGAAAACTTAGCCTTTCTGATTTTAAACAGAACTAAGAAGTCTATTAAGCAGGCTCGCAAGAGTTCGTGATATTCGGCTCTTTCGGCACTTTCCTGTGCATTACTTAGTGCTATGACACTATTATAGTCGATGGCAATTGGGTAAAGTGGGGTGGCCTCCTGATCCGGAGCAGCTTTAAAATCAGGATGCTGATTCAATAGTTCCAGTACTGACTCCAACCGCTGATATAGTTCAATTTCCAGTGGGCTTCTTTCGTCTTTGGTACCTTCAGCGTGTTCTACTTCCTGAAGCATGTTGATGAAGATCATGGATTCAGCTACTGGCCCATAAAGTTTATTGACCCAATTTTCTTCAGGGAGTATCTTATTGTGATTGTACATCATTATTGATTTATCGGTTAAGATATAAATATTTACCTTTTGGTGCAATTTTCTTTTAAATCAACTGCCATTTTTCCATTTCACTGCGACTGCGACGAGCCCCCTCGTACGGGCAGCCCTATGTGGCTGCCCTCACCCAATAATCCCCACCCCCAACTCTACCCCTTCATAAAAAAATCCCTAACTTTGAACCATACAACTACCGACCATGCCACCAATCATCTCCCCTCCCATCACCTGGTTCAAACGCCACCAACGCGATGGCATCTATAACTATCACGAAGTGCATGGTGGCCTGGCAAAACCAAAGACGGCTACTTCATTGCAGTACGTTTCCTTTCCGATCCACCCGCATTGATGTCGAACACAACTATTCAGCCGACGATGGCCTTACCAGTACCTGGTGCCTGTACGAGGCAGCAGAACCAATCACCGAGGCTGAATACCGCGAAGCTTTTGAAAAAGCGATTGAACACCCAGAGGTGGTATTTCATTAATCGTGGGACAAGAAATCCTCAATTGGCTGCTATGGCCCCAAACAAATCCAAAGTTGCAGCGGGCTTAACGTGTGGTGCTTTGTGGACCATCGCCAAAGGCATCCAGATGGGGGGTCTGGTCATTTGTCTCAACAGCATGGGCAGTTATTGGATAGCCGAAGTACCGGGCAATTATCAGTATACGCCCGATTGTGTGTTGCCATATCGCCCCGCAGCAAGAGTGTTGTATCGGCTATGCAGGTGAAATCTAAGCTGTTGGAGCGCAAGTCGATTGGGGAACGGATTAAAGAGCAGATTCTGGATTTGGTGGCGACTTTTGAGATTGGGTTGGGGCTAGGGTTGATGCTTGGGAAAAAATTAGCCCATGACAGTAAAGCCGCTGTTTTACAACAAAACAGCGAAAAAGCAGTAAAAAAATTTGCGGAAATTTGAGGGTGTCGATATTTATTACAACTTTTGTGTACAACCAAATGTCTTTAGTCTACTTTTATGTGGAGCCAATTTAAATGAAATCTAAGGGCGCATTGTTTCGTGCCTTCAAAGTGGACTCATGAAAAGTAATGTTGATGCTGAATCAGGGAACTTGTTCCAAGCATACTATGATGCTTTGGGTGAGGTAGAACAAAAGAATGCACCTACCCAACTTTATTGGGAAGGAGATTTCTCGCTACTAACTCATGGGGTTCGGGTATCAATAGTTGGATCAAGGGATGCATCTGAACAAGGATTAATGCGTGCGGAAATTCTAGCAAAATCTTTAGTCGACCAGGGCATCATTGTTGTTAGTGGATTAGCCTTAGGAATCGATACTGTTGCACATAAATCAGCAATCAAATACGGAGGTAAAACAATAGCAGTACTGGGAACGCCTCTAAATAAGGTCTCTCCAGTAGAAAATAAAGTATTGTTAAATGAGATAAAGAACAAACACCTAGCAATTTCACAATTTCCTGAAGGAGCCATTCTTGATCAACGATCTTTTCCCATTCGAAACCGTACAATGGCTTTAATTACCGACGCTACAATTATCATCGAGGCTGGTGAAAAGAGTGGAACTCGTCATCAAGGCTGGGAGGCTCTTCGGTTGGGGCGTATGGTATATTTGTTAGAAAATGTTGTGTCAGATTCAAACTTATCCTGGCCCAAAGAAATGATAAATTACGGGGCTCAGGTCATGACACGAGAAAATCATGTTGAGCTAATTTCTAATATCCCTAGTTTTACAAGCCGTGTTGAACTTTCCTTTTGATCTACCATATGGGAGTTTGCTTAACTACATTCCCAACAAGAAATATGACCAGGCGCAAAAGTCACGTGAGGTAATCGCTAAAGTTAAAAGTGGAAATGAAAAAATTATCAAGCAAATCATTTCCCTCATTGATGAACGACCGATTGCTGAGGCGCTTAAACACTTTTTAACACCCCGTGCTTTATTGGTCCCTATACCGCGTAGTTCACTGATGATGACTGGCTCTGTATGGCCGTCTAAAATCATCGCTGAAGAAATGATTAAACAAGGTTATGGACAACAAGTGAAATACATGTTAGAGCGACGGATCGCTGTCAGGAAATCATCTCAGCAATCGTCAGAAGATAGACCTTCAATTAAAGAGCATATCGATTCTTTACATATTTGCGCTCCCGCTGAACTTACCGATCCTGAAACAATTATTCTGGTAGACGATGTAGTTACTAAAGGTAGCATTGCAATTGCCTGTTTTGAGTGTTTGAGAAATATTTACCCCGATCATAGGTTTATGCTCTTTACCATCGCGAAAACACAGGGGTTCGGTGGCACGGGGGAATTGGACGCTCTGGCTCCTCATACGGGAATTATTCGCTATTATGAAAGTGGTAACTGTTATAGAGACCCGAGCTAAATAGGAAGGGGATGTTCAAGATAAATCCCTGCGAGAGAATAGACTGTTTAAAAGAGAATCTTGTCCCTCAGCATCTTCCTCCTTTTCCCGCTCATTCAAGTCGCCAGCCTTTAACAATCCGTACGTCTTCATGACGTGCCAACTGCCAAACCTGCCTGGTTTTGTACAATGTACCCTTCCAATCCTTGCCTCAGCTCCTTCATTCTAGCTTCCAATGTAGCACTTCCTATCCTGTGTGGTACGCTTTAATCGTATCTGGTAGAATTGAAACTTGGGTATTACCCCATCCGGGATAGTGGTCTGGCTAAATTGTTTGAAAAACCACCCTCCCCTACCCCCATATTTTTTTCACCCCCCCTCCAAACCCGTTACCTTTTCCTCCCCCACCCCCGGTAACAGAACCCCAATTGTGTTTCCCCCCCGGCCCCCCGCCTTCACACGAATTTCCAATGAAAATCCATAAAAAATCTGTTGGACTATTGATTTATTCAAACAATCCTCACATCTTTGCACCACAAGCCGAGAAGTTGCAATCCTGTTGCGACCTTTCGGCTTTTTTTATTTAACCAGATTTATACTTCTCGGATATATTTCGGAGGGGGCGTGCCCCCTCATTTTTTCTTCCCACCGAATTTCAGCCACAGCATTCCAGCTTCCCATCTTGTAAGTTGAAAAGTTCAGCGGAGAACTCTTGCGCAAGTCGCTCGCGGCAGCCTCAACCCTCTCAACTTTCTCAACCTCCTCAACCAACAAGCTATGAAAACATGATCCAGGCCCATCCTGACATCAAACTCGTGTCCCGTCAGTTGCAAGAAGCGCTGGCGGGCACCAAAAACCTGAAGTACCGCGTCATCATCCTCTTGATGTTGGATTGTGGCTTGCGGGTCACCGAAGTGGTGAAGCTCCAGCGCAAGAATTTCAACTTCATGCAAAACACCGTCACGGTGGCCAGCCTCAAAAAGCGCAGCAAACGCCTCCGCACCCGCACCATCCCGCTGTCTACCCGCCTTCTCGAAGCCCTGGCCGACTATTGGCCCCGCATCAAAGACCCGGAGCCAGATACCTACATTTTCCCAGCGGCTAAAACCTCTAAAGCGCTTTATCTGAGCCGGGTGGTGGTGTGGAAAAGGATCAAGAAGTATTCCGGTGGAGCTGTACACCCGCACATGTTGCGGCACACCTTTGCTACGCGAGTAGTCCGGGAAGGCAACGACATCCGCGTAGCCCAAAAACTCCTCGGCCACAACAGCCAGCAAACCACCGAAATCTACCTCCACGTCGAAGACCAGGAACTGCGCCAAGCTATCCAGTCCATCGATACGAGTTCTTGGTTTCAAAAGCTCCAGCGCCGCATCTTCCCAGCTAAACGGGTCCACATCATGCCGCTGGAAAAAGGAACTACCAAATTTCACGTGGGTAGAAAGGTAGAGATTACCAAACTCATGGACCTGGCCGAGAAAAAAGTCAATGTCATCCTCCTCGGTCCCCAGGGCATCGGCAAAACGCATCTCCTGGACAACTACCAGCAGGGTAAAATCCTCCGGGTGGATGATGTGACTTATCCCAAAAAGATGCTTGCAGGTATGCTCCTGCACTTGTTCAACGACGACAAGGAGGCCATCGCCAAGGCCATGTTCGAAATGAAGGACATCCAACAGGTGATCACCAAGGAATCCGCCAAACGCCTCGTGGAACTCCTCATCCAGGTCACCCGCCCCCAGGAGTATACCCTAGTTTTCGACGACTTGAGCAACCTCACCCGCGGCCAGGTGATTTATCTGGAGAAACTGAAAAATCATTTCCACATCCTCGCGGCGGCCCGCCAAGTCAAAGTGGAGCACTCCAGTTTTATCACCAACTTCGAAAAACTCGAAATAAAGCCCCTTACGCGCCCTGAGACCCTCGAACTCATCGCCAAGGTCACCTTGCCCTACCTCAACCGTATCGAAGACTACGAGGGCTTTAAGAACCACATTTGGGATCAAACCGGAGGCACTCCGCTCTACATCCTTGAAATGATCGAACGGTACCAAAAGGAAGCCTACATCTCCTCCGAACAAACCCGCGAAATCCGCCACACCACGGCCCAACGGGAACTGGACATGATGCTCCCCCTGGTCATCGCCCTCTCCGCCCTAATGATCCTCCGCTATGCTGGCGGCGAACTCGGCGACGATGCGGGTGCCTACCGACTCATCGGTGGCATCTTCCTGGTCTTCGCCCTCTTCGCCCGCAACATCTACAAAATGGTCAAGAGAAAATTCATTTAAGGAATGACGAATGGCTCGAGTGACGAATGACGAATAAGTCGGCAACCCCCAAGTCTCGTGGAAATCTGGCATTCAAAAAATCCGACACTTTCCCAATAACGAGAATAACCACCCATGAACCACCACCACCCTCAGACATAACCGACCTATTCGTCATTCGTCACTCGAATCATTCGTCATTACCGACCCATTCGTCATTCGAAAAATTCGTCACTCCTCCAACTCAAAACCATGACTCTACCTAACCATCTAGCGGGAGGTTTCGTCTTCACCGGCTTCTTCGCCGCCCTCGCCAACATCAATATCTTGGAGTCTCCCGCCACCATTGGCGCAGTGCTCCTCGGTGCCACCCTACCCGACATCGACCACCCCCGCAGCCCGATCGGCAGGCTCTTCCTGCCCCTCAGCCGCTATCTGAATAGTCGTCATGGCCACCGCACCCTAACCCACTCGCTGCTGGGGCTGGGTATCTTTTGGCTGGCAGCTGGACTCCTGGAACAAACCCTCTGGCAATCCCAGCGCCTGACGGCCATCGCGGTCATTGCCATGATCTCCCACCTGCTTTTCGATATGGTCACTTTGCAAGGGGTACTCTTGTTCTATCCTTTCCTCAAAAATCCTTGCGTCCTCCCCGGCGATCCCAATATGCGCATCCGCACAGGCGATGTGCGCAAGGAAACCATCTGGTT
>JAIXOO010000298.1 GCA_027486765.1 Saprospiraceae bacterium | reverse complement strand
GCAATGCTGGCCCAGGTGGGTTTGTCCTTGGGCTTTTTGTAGTCTTCGAGGAGCTTGAGCACACCCGTGTTGAGGTCGTATTCAAAGTAAAAAGTGCGCTTTACCTTTTTGGGCGGCGCGTCCGACTTCTTTTGTTTCATGTCGTCCTCTTCCTCATCCTTCTTTTCGTCTTCTTCCGCCAACTTGCTCTTGACTTCAAAACGAATCGCGGTTTCTTTGTTGATGAACTTGAGGTTGACGATGTCGAGGTGCTGGGCATCGAAAGGATCGCCCGTAAGGCGCGATAGGTCGGCGGCCATTTTGACATTGTCGAACAGCAGTTTTTTGAGCTTTTTGGCGGGATCCACCAGGTAGTAGCTGCGGCCTTGGCTGGTTTCATACATGTACCAAAAGCGCTCCGATTCTTTGAGCCAGTGCGGGTTTACGCTGGTAGAAAAGACCATTTTTTCCACTTTAGGTTGGGAAAAACGGGCGGCCAGGTCATAATTGGCTTTGGGCTTGTTTTGGGCCTGACCCAAAGTGGTTGAACCCAAAACGAGTAGGGCAATAACGAGTTTTTTCATGCTAGTCCAAAATTTTGCTTGGAAGATAGGCAAAAGCTGGAAAATGGAAAGTAGGGGAGAGGATATGGTGATTTTTTGAAGACGGAGGGCGAAAAGGGGGCTTTTATGCAAAAAACTACCGATTGAATTCACTCCTTTTGACCAAATACCTTGCCAATGCAAAAAAGAGCCCAAAGACACCCAAAATAACCTCATCGGTCCACGCGCTTATCGATTTCAACAAAACCCGATCCTGCCAATACCACAATGGCACCTTCTCGCCCAGGTCGGGCCGATGTGAGCTACTTGTTTCATACGTTTTCGGGTGCCCCGAGGCATCATTGTACGCTAAATCAATTGCATATGAGGTAAAGCCTTTGAAGTTAGCGGGCAAAGTTTCAAATTCAGTCACTACCCCCAAGGTAGAGGTACCTTTTTCGATGATCCACATTTTTGTTAAACATCCATAGGTGAACCTCAGCAGGAATAAGATACTCAGCCCCGTCAACACCAATATGGTTCGGTGCTCGAAGCTATTTTTGGGTCGACTGCGTGGTTTGTTGCTTTTTTGTTGCTTGGTTCTGTGTCTGTGCATGAGATCGCAGGTGTTTCAGTGGTAGATATCATTTGAAAGGTATACAAGTTTTTCGTATTGGGGGCTTTTTTGTTGATCTTAATAACGAATCCAACCCATAAAAAATCACCCCCACCACTGACTTTAGTTTTTTCAACAAAGCAGCAAATACTAACAACTTGAGGCATCAAACGCATCCACACCATGAAAGAACAAATTCAACGCCACGCCTCCAACAACCCGATTTATGGGATGGGTTTCATCGGGGCCCTTGTCTACTACATTTCCCATGCCACAAGCTTCTGGATGGGTGCTTTAGGGATTTTGAAGGCTATTTTTTGGCCCGGTTTTTTGGTGTATGAAGCCCTTAAAGCCTTGGGAATGTAAATGAGGGATCTTCTCCTCAACAACCCACCAAATCTGATCGACCAAACATTTACTAATTTTTGTAATTTTGCGCCTCATTCGAATTCGCAGTAAGAAACGAGGCGCACCCAATGAGCAGAAAGATCGAAATCCTGGCTCCGGCCAAAAATCTATACCAAGGCATGGCAGCCGTCAATGCGGGCGCAGATGCCGTATACATTGGTGCACCGCTGTTTGGTGCCCGTACCAATGCCACCAACTCCGTGGAGGACATCGCCGAGATGGTCCGCTACGCCCATTTGTTCAAAGCGAAGGTGTTGGTGACCCTCAATACCATTTTGTACGAGCACGAACTGGACGCCTGTCGCCAACTCATCTGGGAATTGTACCACATCGGTGTGGATGCCCTCATCGTGCAAGACATGGGCATTCTGGAGATGGACCTGCCACCCATCGCCATTCACGCCAGCACCCAGGCCAACAACCGGGACGCCAAGCACGTGAAATTTCTGGCTGATGCGGGCATCAAAAGGGTGGTGCTGGCCCGGGAATTGAACCTGGATCAGGTCCGCGAAATCCACGAAGCCTCGGATGTGGAGCTGGAGTTTTTTGTGACCGGTGCGCTCTGTGTCTCTTTCAGTGGCAACTGCTACATGAGCATTGCCAACGGCGAACGTTCGGCCAACCGGGGCTCCTGCGCTCAAAACTGCCGCCTGCCCTACCAACTGATCGACGGCAATGGAAACACCCTCATTGAAAGCAGCCACCTCTTGTCCATCAAGGATTTGGATTTGAGCGATGAACTGCCCAATCTGATCCATGCGGGTATTTCTTCCTTCAAAATTGAAGGCCGCTTGAAAGACATTGTTTACGTCAAAAACAATACCTCGTACTTGCGTCAAAAATTGGATGCCTTCCTGGAAGCCCATCCTGATCAATACCAAAAGGCCTCCTCGGGCCGCACCTTCTACAATTTTGAACCCGGTCTGGATCGCAGCTTCAACCGGGGCTACACCGATTATTTTGTCAACCAGCGCCACAGTAAAATCGGTTCCTGGGAAAGCCCGAAATCCCAAGGGCAGTACATCGGCAAACTGCTGGAGCAAAAGGCGAATGGCTACCTGATCGAAAACTACGAGTTGCTCAACAACGGCGACGGCCTGTACTTCCTCAATGAGCAGGGTGTGGCCGATGGCGTGCAAGTCAACATCATCGTGAACGACATCGTGGTGCCCAATACCTTGAAACCTCTGCCCGCAGGCACGGAAATTTACCGGAATCACGATGCCGAGTTCAACCGCATGCTGGAGAATGAAAACAGCGCCGTGCGGAAAATTGGGGTGAACATGCAATTCAGCGAAACGGAAACGGGCTTCGCGTTGCGGGTGGTAGATGAAGATGGTCACGAGCATGTAGCCAGTTTTGACACCCCCAAAGAACTCGCCAAAAACGCCGATGGCCTGATCGACAACATCAAAAAGAACCTGGCCAAAACGGGCAATACCCCTTTTATGGCCGATGAGATTGAGGTGGATTTTTCGCAAAACTGGTTTTTGCCCAATTCAAAGGTGAATGAAATCCGCCGAGCGGCTTTGGAAGCATTGGCGGAAACCCGTATTCGGGATTACCAGCGGGAAGAGCAGCAGATCGTCAAAACAGATCACCCATACCCGGTGCAAACGCTGGATTTTACCTACAACGTGTCCAACAAACTGGCCCGGGCATTCTACCACCGCCACGGGGTCACCGAGATAGAAAAAGCCTTTGAGTTGCAGTGGGACCCCGGCAAATCGCGGGTGATGGTGACCAAATATTGTGTGAAGTACGAATTGGGCAAATGCCCCCGCTACCAGCGCGCCACCATGGGCACCAAAGTGGCCGAACCCCTCACGCTGAAACACGGGGAAGTGGAGTACAAGCTGAAATTCAACTGTAAACCTTGTGAGATGGAGATTTGGGAGAAGGATGCGGAATTGGTGCTGGAGGAGGATGAGATGGATTGAGTTTTGAGCCAGTATCGCCTATTGGCATGCGTTGCAATCAGAAGACCAGTTCGATTGTAATCATTTGACAATCAATTTTCAATAAAAAACAATTCAAATTTAGCTCAAAAACTGAGCGGGAACATTGACCCTGTTTCTGTCGTTCTTTTGCCCAAAATCAGCCCGTAGTTTCGCAGTATCAAAATGTAGATGCCATGCGAAACCCTGTATTGTATTACTTTGGATTGATTTTTCTGGTCAGCTCCTGCACCGCTGAACCTGCCGTCGACCTGGGTGCAGACCCATCTATTCCTGTTCTGCTGCGAGACAAGCTTAAACTTCAACGCATTGAATCCCAAAAACGCGCTTCCGCTACGCTGGAGCACCTGTTTATTGAAAAAGCCGAGGCACAATTTCCCCTCTTTGCCCAGGAAGCTGATTTTCGCGACCTGACCATCCTCCACTTTGATTGTTTTGACATTTACCTCAGCCCCTTGGATGAGCCAGGCGATTTTTTGGCCCTGTTGCACTCTCCTGGCCGGAGCACCCGACTCTTGTTTGTGGAATGGGGCTTACAAAATGGCCAGTATTATCAGCAAGTATTGGCGGCCAATGGCGAGGGCATCCGCTACTTTGAAGGGATGGGTTTTGAAGGAGAAGAAAATGCCACCACCTATGCCTATGTTGGTTCACTCTACAAATGTTGTTACGGCCTGGAGGCGGCCCCATTGAGTTGGTTGAACCGCTTTAAGCAGGATTGGGTAGAGCTCTTACAAAACGATACCAAGGAATTGGCGGTTTGGGTCAAAGGTATTCCCGTGGGTGGTATTCTGGCCCTTTATGGATATGCTGGGGTATACCTTGATTAGCCTGAATTTGAATTAATTGCATTGACAATGCGTGATGTGCGACTTCTCCGAAGTCGTAAAAAACTCATTTGCAAAAAACTCTACAAATGTACGACTTTTACGAAGTCGATTCGATGACCTCGGAGAGGTCACACATTTGTAGAAAATGGTTCTGGTTAAGCTTTTACGACTTCGGAGAAGTCGCACATTTTACGCAGCTAATTCAAAACTCCCGTTAGATTGGGAGCATGTTTATTCTTTTAACATCAGCGAAGCATACTTGATCCGTTGCCGTTTCCAGGTGTAAGTGATGTGAATGCGACCATCTGAACCTTGAATCACGGCTGGGTAGGAAAACTCCTGCTTGGGTTCTTCTTCCAGGGCCATGAGTTGTTTCCAGTTTTTGCCATCCTTGGAAAGGGCAATGTTCAGGGGGGAACGATCACCTCCCCATTGGCGGCTGCGTTTGGTCACGTGGTTGTAGACGATGAGTTGGCGGCCATCCTTCAGGGTTAGGGCATCAGTGCCGGAATTGGGATTAGGTAAACTGGTCTTTTTGAGCGGCGACCAACTTTTGCCTTGATCCGTGGAAAAAGCTTCCAGCACGTAGCCATTTTTGCTGCGGCACAATATCTGCAAACGCCCATCAGAGTGGAACAGCACACTGGGCTGAATCGCTGAGAATTCTTTGCCATCGTTGATGGCGGGAGTTTTACTCCAGGTGCGCCCTGCGTCTTTGCTTAGCTCAAAGTGTACCCGCCAGCCGTCATGCTCGGAACTGCTGGGGCACAGCAGGGTGCCATCCTGGAGCAAAACGGGTTTGTTTTTGATGGGCCCAAGAATGCCATCGGGGAGTTTTTCGGATTTCGACCAACTTTGGCCTCCGTCGGTGGAGCGCATCAGCATGCCCCACCACTCGGCGGGGCTTGGCCCTACTTTGTAAAAAAGCAGCAATTCTGCACCCGGCATTTGGAACAAAACAGGATTCCAACAAGGATAACGGAGGGTTTCATTCTGTACTCCATTGGCTACCTCCACTGGAGCTGTCCATTTACCATCTACCAAATGGCTGGTCCAGATGCCTACGTCTTTGTGCCGTTCGTGGGTACCGCCAAACCAGGCTGTGATCAATCCCTGCGGGGTTTCTGCAATGGTTGAGGCATGGCAGGAGGGGAAAGGTGCGGTTTCGTAGATGAATTCGGATTTGAAATTGGTGCTTTGGGCGGAAAGCTTGAGGCTGAACAGGAACAGCGCGAAGATTAAATAACGCATTCTTCAGAATTTTGAAATTAAGATTTGGGCTAAAGCCCGATCAAAAGGGAACCCTGACCCACGCGCTAAAGCACGTGGCAATTGATGTCCTCCGAGTCACAGAAACAAACATGTCCAAAATTATGGGACTTCATATGAAAAATCTTCTTGTCAAGTTAAACCCGACGCTTTATGTATTCCTCCGGATAATCCCGAACTTTCCAGGCTAAATGATCCAGATAACGTTCTCCCTCTGCCTCAAACCCAGCTCTTTCTGTTTCGTCTAGCTTGAAGGTAATCGTATAAATGGCCACTGTACCACATACAACTTCCAGGATGTAGTCTTCTTCGGATTGAAAGAGAATGTAGTCCCAGTTTTTATTAATGAGTTCCTGCATTGCCATTGCATTAGAGAGCGTCATCCTTCAGTGTGTCTTCAGTGCTTTAGGTTTCTGAGGCGGTGAAGAAATTTATACCTGCTGCGCAGGTTCTTTTTTTCACCACCTCAGAAACCTAAGGCACTGAAGACACACCAAAGCTTAAAACAACAACTGGATGAGTATCGCAATTCAGAAAGAGGAAAAGCGCTACTTCTTCTCCCCAAACAATTCATTGAGCATCGCCGCCAAACGGTAGCCACTCAACACCAACTGTTTGCGCACAACCTCTTGCCCCTGCTCCAAATAAAACGGAGTAGGCTCGTCATTTGGCCGCAGGTATTGGTTGCGCCCTTGATCGTCTTTGCCTTTTACCCCGTAGACATACTTGGCCGCCAGTTTATTGCTTTCCAGGGCCCAAAAATCGGGGTCAAGCGTTTTTAAGTTGTCAAAACTTTTTTCAGGATATTGCTTCATCAAGTCCTTTGCCAGATCCCGAACACTCTCAATTTGTACTTCGGTGAGGGGCACTTTGGGTTTGCCAAAGGGGCGAAGGTCGTTGTATTTGCTGAGGGCACCACAGCCATCATCCCACAGGGCGTGCAAGTTGCGCCAGGTGCCTTTCAAAGGGAAGAGGTTGCCACCGGCGTCACCACCAGGTACATCGTTCGTATAGCGAGCTGTAGCGTGCAAGGGTTGGTGTAAGTCACTAACGATGTGCACCAAAAAAGACAAAAAGCGCGCCTTCTCCATTGGTTTAGCCTGTGGAGCTTTCAAAATGCTATTGCATTGATTGACAGCCCAAATGGCATTTACTTCTGGCATCGCATGAACAACCAAACCATCATTATTGATCGGAAAATCCGCATAGTGCCAAGTATCGTAGGTATGGACGCCATCCGCTTTGAGGTCATCTGGCCAGGGCCCAGTAACGATGAAGTGGTTGACTTGTGGATAGTCCCGTGCCAGTACGGCCGTCAGCGAATCCACCTTGGCTTTGGCTTTTTTGTCCAAATTGAGGTAAGCGATCATGGCCGTCACCATGTGCCCGTGATCCCACCAGGCTTTGGCCTGGATGCTGCCAAAAAGAATCAGGGTTATAAAGAGTATTTTTTTCATAGAACAATTGTGAAATTAATTTCGGATTGGGGATTTCGGATTTCGGCCGACTTTCAGGCTTGGATACTGGCCGAAATCCGAAATCTCGAAATCCAAAATAATCAAACCAGCCCCAAATCCACCTGAATAGCCTTCACCTTCGCCTTCAGGCTTTCCAGGGTCGCATCATAATCAGCTGGATCATTCAATGGTGCATTCACTGATACGTAGAATTTAATCTTGGGCTCCGTTCCACTTGGGCGAGCCGAAACCTTGGTGCCATCCTCCAAAATGAGTTGAATCACGTTGGATGGCTCGATGCCCATGCCTTGTGGGATTGCCGTCGTTTCCCCTGTCCGTAGGTTTTTGCGGGTCAAGCTTTTATAATCCAAAACCTCGATGGGTGCCGAACCCGCTACCGAACTGGGCAGGTTACTGCGCATGTCCGCCATCATTTTTTGGATTTCTTCGGCCCCAGCTTTACCTTTCTTGGTCAGTGAGATCAAGCCCTCGTAGTAAAAACCGTGCTTCTGGTACATTTGGGTGAGGAAGTCAATCAGACTCAATCCCTGGTCTTTGGCATAGGCAGTGAGCTCGGCGATCATGGCGCAGGATGCCACAGCGTCTTTGTCCCGTACCGCATCCCCGATCAGGTAGCCGTAACTTTCTTCACCACCCGCGATGAATTTTTCTTTGCCTTCCAGTTCGCGAATCACCTGCGCGATGTATTTGAAGCCGGTCAAGGTATTGTAGCAAGGTACCCCGTAAGCGGCGCACATGGCGTCGATGATGTTGGTGGTCACAATGGTTTTGGCCACAAACTCCTTGCCCTGCAACTTACCGGCATCTTTCCAGGCTTGCAGCAGGTAATAAATGATCAGACTGGCCATTTGATTGCCATTCAACAATTGCCACTCGCCCGCTTGGTTTTTGACGGCTGCACCTACGCGGTCGGCATCGGGATCGGTAGCGATGACCAGGTCCGCATCCAAGGCTTTGGCTTGCTGCATGGCGATGGACATTGCTTCTTGTTCTTCTGGGTTGGGGTATATCACTGTTGGGAAGTTGCCGTCCGGCTCAGCTTGCTCCTTTACGATGTGGACATTGGTGAAACCTACTAGCTCCAGCGCTTTGGGCACCAACGTAATGCCTGTACCATGGATCGGCGTAAACACGATTTTGAGGTCGTGTTGGCGTTTGATGACCGCTGGGTTAATACTGTTGGCCTGGATGGTTTTTAGGAATTCTGCATCCACTTCCTCCCCAATCATGGTGATTAGCGCGGGATTGCCATCAAAATGAATGTCCGATAGAGATTGGATTTTGTTGACTTCAGCCACAATGTTGGCATCGTGGGGTGCTACCACTTGGGAGCCATCCGTCCAATAAGCCTTGTAGCCATTGTATTCCCTTGGATTGTGGGAGGCAGTGATGACGACGCCACTGTGGCAGCCCAAATACCGAATGGCAAAGGACAATTCTGGCGTAGGACGAAGGGCTTTGAACAAAAAGACCTTGATGCCATTGGCTGAAAAAATATCGGCCACAATCTGCGCGAACTCTGGCGACATGTTGCGGCTATCATGGGCGATGGCCACTTTGATTTCTGTCCCTGGAAAACTTTGGTTCAGGTAGTTGGCCAGGCCCTGGGTAGCAGCACCCACAGTGTAGCGGTTCATCCGATTGGAGCCTACCCCAATGATGCCGCGTAATCCTCCGGTACCAAATTCCAGATCCTTGTAAAAAGAATCGATGAGTTCGGTCTCATTGTTGGCATCAAGCAGGGCCTGAATGGCTGCTTTGGTTTGGGCATCGTAATTGCCATCGAGCCAGCTTTGAATGCGCTGGCGGGTTGGTGCATCAATTGCGTTTGACATGGTTGGCGCTTTTCGGACTGTTTGAAAAGTGAAATTAGAACAAGTGTAAAACTAGGTGTTTTATCCATTTTTCTATTACCCAAAAAGAAAAAAGCGGAGCATTCACTCCGCTTTTTCCAAAATAAAATAAAACATCAATCCGTAAGAGGGTTTAAAATTTACTCACCTTCGCATGCCAACGGGTATGCGCTGTTTCCAACACCAGGAGGTAAATTCCTTTGCTTTGGTCCTGTAGATCGAGGCTGAGGGTGTTTTGGCCAGTCCAGAGCTGATGGTTGGTCGTAGTAATCAACTGCCCCTGGGTGTTGTACACTTTGAGTAGAGCGGAAGACTCCACCGAGGTTTCCACATTCAGGGTACTCACACCTTCAGTTGGATTGGGGTAAATCTGGGCGTTGAACTCGAAGTGGCTGGGGAGTGCACCCGTACGCAAGCCATTTTGACCCAGTTTGGAAGGCATCGGTGCCCCAGACAAGTTGGTGATGGTTCCAGTATAACATGGATCGGGTACAGGCATGTACTTAACTGCGTGTGGAATCAACACGGCGGCAGTACAGCTCGGAATTTTCCCTTCCTCCCAGTTGCGGCAATCGTTCCAGTTGCTGGAGCCGCCGTTGCTGGTCCAGATCGACTTGGTGGTGGCCGCTGGGGTGCTGGATGCTGTGATGGTGGCAGGTGCCGAATAACTCACTTTTACATAACACTTCTGGCCATTGTACCCGGTATTGGTGTTGCGGATTTTGATGGTCAGCCAGCGGTTGGAACTGTTGCTGAAGCTGCCCGTTACACTGGCCGTGCTGCCACTTTTGGCATGAATCACATTGCCCGCCAGGTCGCAGAAGTTGATGGTCAGGCTACTGCCAGGTGCACCCAAGGTGATGACATAATTCACCGTGCTGCTGGATTTGGCATAAATTTTACCCACCACGCGGTCATTGGGTGAGTTGTCTGGAGTACGCCCGCCTTGCCCGAGGGAGCTACAGTGGCTATCGCCCAGGTCATTGTCCATTTCCCATTCCTGGTCGGTCACTACGCTGCGCTGAGGGGTGTAGTTCAGGTGGGCAAACATGTTGGCAACCGTAGTAAATGGAGTGTTTCCAGGCACAGGCGCCCACACGGAATAGCCGTGTCCGAACACTCCAGCGGTAGTATGTCCAACCGCCTTGGTTTTGATGTACACCCGCTTGTCGCCTTGCACTGTGGAGGTCGTGGTGCCATTGGCACCGGAATAATCCATCAGGATGGTACCGGGGGCAAAATCAGAATCAATCCATAATTCCTGATCGGTGCTGTATTGGTCATTCACGCCGATGATGGCTTTGGCGCTGCGCTCAATCACGAGGTGGTTGTTGGCGCTGGAACCAGCTGGATACCAGGCCCCTGCTTCGGAGCTGCGCACCTTGTAAATGCCTTCTTTGAACTGCAATTTTTGGTGGCATTTGACCAGGTTGTCTACGTCATTCCAGTTGGGTAGATCAGTGGTGCTGGTCGGGATGTGCGAGAAACGTTTGCCCGTAGTGCCAATGTTGAAGAGGTCTTCAAAAAAGACAATGGGGTTGCCGTCCATGGCCATAATTACCGCATAAGCGGCGGCCATGCGCGGTTCACGAGGGTCGATGTGTTTGCCATTGCCACCCAGCTCCTGGCCTTCGTTCCAGCCCGTAGCATCGCCTAGGCCTTTCAGGAAATTGCCATTCGTAGCCAGATATGGGCGATAAGTATCGTGGCTGTTCACAAAAGGAATGGTGCGGTGAACGCGGGCGGAGGGAGAGCCGTAGTCATTGTAACGTTTGTTTTGTTGCAAGCCGGGCAGGTTGGCGAGGTTGTAGCCGCCGCTCATGTTTTGGGTCACCATCTCGTACAAACTTCCGCCAGAGCCATAAGCGCGCAGGCTAAAATCAAAAGTGCCCGTATGTTCTTCGTAGCCATAACCGACGCTGGCTTGAGCCATATTGGTCACGTAGCCATCCAGGTCGCCCGTGCCACCAATCCATTCGCCGATATTGAGCATGGAGTATCCGCCATTGGCCCAGCCGAGGTCATATTTCACCCGGCGGGTGCCGTCGCGCTGGGGGTAAATGCTGAAGTGTTTGACGGCATCCCAACGCAGGCCATCCACGCCACTTTGTTTTTTGAACCATTTCAACCAGTCGATAGAACCATTGTACATGTAATCGTAACCTTGGGCGGGGTTGTGGTAGGGGCGGGTAGTGGGATAACCTGCGGGCACGCCCGAGGTTGGTATGTTGGAGCTTTGGCCGTAGGAAGTGGCGGTATAGTCAATGTCTGGTCCAAAATAGGCGGAACAAATGTCTCCGGTGGTGCAGTTGTTGTTGTCGTTGGGATGGAAGTTGCGGTAGTTTTTCGCCCAGCGGCCACTGCGCGTCCAGTAGTCGTTCTGCGATTCATCGATAGCGGGGGTGGCGTAGCTGGCGTAGCGGAAGTTTTTGTATCCCCCGTTGCTTTGCATGGAGAAAGCATTGGGGTCTTGCCCTCCGGCGCCGCTGGTGGTGCCTGCGCCGTCCACGTGGTTGAGCACGATGTCCTGGATTACTTCGATCCCGTTGGCGTGCATCACCGCAATCATGCGCAAAAACTCGTCTTTAGTGCCCAATCCTGTAGCCGTAGTTGGGGCACCTTTTTGGTACTTGTCGCCCAGGTCGTAGTGATCCATCGGGCCGTAGCCGACCCAGGTTGGCGACTGGTTTTTGTAAGAAGGTGGTACCCACACGGCATCCACGCCGATTTGTTTGAGGCGAGGTGCCAGTTCGGCTAGGTAGTTGGCCCAGCCATTGGGGTAGTTGTTGTTTTTGTAGTCCCACCAGAAACCCTGGAAGACGACTTTTTTGATTTTGGTGGTTTGGGCTTGGGTAAAGGTGAGCCCAATGAACAGCATCAACAGCAGTAGGGGGAATAAGCGTCTGATCATAAATCGGTTATTTTAAGCATGAAGCAATTGGAAAATTCCATGGTCATGCCGGGTTGATTTCAGGATGCAAAATATAACGAGTTAAATTGTGGAGGGTGCCACTTTTTATAAAAGGAACCTACGGAGATTTCGGAATAAAAATCTGAAAATCAATTCTTTGTTTATTTTAAACGCGGATTTTGCACAAAGTGGTACTTGTACCATGGGCTTTTGTTGCTACAGTTATTCTTTTTTCCATTTTCCAAATGACTGAGAATGTTCTTCGTAGATGGCTTTTCCCGAGGCGAGGAGGGCTTGGATGTATTGGGTTTGGGTGCTCAATTGCAGCAGGTGGTTATTCAAGTCCTCCGTTTTGCGGAGTGACTTTAGATCAAGTGCAGTGAGTTCTTGCAAGTCTTGGCGGTTTTCTTCCAGGATGTTGAGGTTGTTTTGAATTTTTAAGGACTCAAATTCATTGGTTTTGGAAAGGTTATCCATTTTTTGTTGCCAGAGCGGGATGAGGATGGCACAGGAGTCGAGGGTAGCCCGGGCGAGTTGAAGTTCGGCAGGGGGAATATTTTTAGAGGACTCGGATGTGGAAGTTTGGCAGTTCCATATCAGTGAACACAAAAGGGTAGTGATGGCTAGGAGACGCAGAACAGACATGGTTTTGATTTTGAGGATTAAGCGTTGGATGCAAACGCTCAAGTGTTTGCATCCAACTACAACAAAGGTTATTACTTCTTCCAGGGTAATTGCGTCACCCGCAGTGCAGCCAAATAACCCAAGCGCAAACCTTCATCACAATCCATGCGGAAGTGTACGCCTAAGGGCAGGCGGCTGTAAGCATCTTCTGCTCCAAGTTCTGCCAGATTATTGAAAGTTCTAGCCTTAGAGAAAAATTCAGTTCGCCCTTTGTGACTCTCATCGGTCATCTCATGAGCACCAAATACATGCGTGAGGATACCCGCTCCTGCACCTGCAAAACCTGAGTGACCGGATGGGTAAGCAGGAAATTCCGGAGTTAATCCCTTGACTCCGTTCATGGGGTTGTTCAGCAAGGTTTTCCAATTTGGATCCATCACCCGGCGGATGTAGGAGATGGGACGCTCTACATTATAAACATACTTAGAATTCCAGACCGCCACTCCTGCATCACTAAGCGCCATAGCCAATTTGGCGTATAGTTCGACCGTTTCATCTAGTTTCAGGTCCTCGTCTTCCACCATTTGATTGGCAATGGAGATCAAACGAGCAGCAGGCTCAAAGGTCAATTCGAAGAAATCGTCGCTCCAATATTCAGCAATCCACTTGTCCTCTTCCGTCGCGTTGTCTACCCAGAGTTTCACTTCTTTGGCTTGGGTGTAAAACTTGGAATTGGGATCTTCACTCCAGGCCAGAGGAGCTTTGGCTGTTTTTTCACTTTCTTTCAGTGCGAAAACTCTCACTTTCCCCCAATGAGGGAACAATGCAGGAGTATAGTCGGGGAAAGTAGGCTGCCAGAGTTTTTCTCCGCTTGCACCCGTGACTGGTGGCGTATAGGTGCTAGGGCGAGGATTTTTGTAAGCCTCATGACCTTGAGTGTCGGTTTTGCTCCATTCGTATACAGCTTCAGCAACGGCTTTGCCAAAGGCAATGGAACGTGTGCTCACTTCGCTGGAAATGTTACTAGACAACTCAGCCGCCAACTCTTTTTCCAGGGAATTCATTTTGTCAACGTAGAATGAATTCACATGAGGGTAAAACAACTTGTACATCGTAGCGTAAGCGGTATTGGCGGCCAGCGGCCAGTTGTATTCCTTGTTCACTTCCGTCACGGGTAAAGCCAAAGCCGTGAAATGTTTTGCTAGAGAACTGTTGTTGGGCATACCTGGCACAATGGCTTCGTAAGCGGCCAGCTGGGTGTAGGCCATCATACGTGCTGCCGCAGGCGGGCGGTAACCCGGAGCGTAACGGTCGATTTCCAGCATCAATTTGTTCCATTCCAGCGGAACTTTGGCGCTGTAAGTGCTGGCGTACTTGTCCGCCACGTTGAAATCGTCGTCGTTGTCGCGGTTACAACTGCTCAGGACCATGATGCCAAGGGCAAGGAGCGCCCAAAGGATTTTTTTTGATTGTGTAGTGAAATGCATGTTAGAGTACTTATAAGGTTAACCAATAAAAGATCAGGAGCTACCAACGCAGTACGTTGATAAACTCTGGTTTAGAGTCAAATTGATTGGGAATAATGAATTGGGTGAGGCCACACCAAAGACATGGGGGTGTCTTGGAGTGCCTTAGGGCGTTTGCCTGTTTAACTTTACAGTCAATAGCTGTTTGCTGATACAAACGTAGGGAGCATCAGGAGCCTTATAAAGTACAAATTCCCGATGTTCTGGATATAAATAGTGCTGATAAAATATTTATATAAAATTGATTAACAAGAAAATAAAATCAACTTTCTTGCTATTTACTGGTTTTTAAATTGGCGTAAAAGGGGAGGGA
Organism: Saprospiraceae bacterium; assembly: GCA_027486765.1. Classification (GTDB taxonomy): domain Bacteria; phylum Bacteroidota; class Bacteroidia; order Chitinophagales; family Saprospiraceae; genus Haliscomenobacter. The sequence goes on along the minus strand of JAIXOO010000298.1, from coordinate 1,815 downwards.
TGATAAAAATCACCCGAAGCTTGTTTAAGCCTTTTGGCCCGGTTTTAGCCCGAACAAAAAAATTAAACAAGTTCAAAGGGCAACCTACCAACACTTAGATTCCCTTATCTTGTTTTAATAAAACTCAAAAACAACTTATGCACTCAATGATTCGCTCCAAAAAACACTTGATCCTAACAGGACTAGCTACTTTGTTTGTACTGTTCAGTGCCTTCCGTTTTGCAACGATTGAAGACACCACTACCTTTTATGTACTGGCTCCCAGCGGTCTCAACCTGCGCAAGGATGCCGATCCCAATTCCGCCAAATTGGAGCTGGTTCCACTGGGCGGCAAAGTAACGCTGATCACTCCACCTGCTGCGAAAAACATGAACATCGACCAGCTCAGCGGCGGTATGGCCCAGGTGAAGTATGGGACTAAAACGGGTTATATTTTTGATGGTTACCTGTCCAAGTTTCCGCCACCCAAAAAAGCCATCAATACCGAGGGTGAGTACAAGATTGAAACCTATGTGGAAAAACTCCGGGAAGTCCCCGATGCCACCGTGCTACACGAAGAGCATACGATGGACTATGGGGGGATTTATTCTTCGGAAAGTTCGATCCATTTGTCCACTCAAAACTGGCAGGAGGCGTTTTTGATCGCCAAACTGCTGATGAACATTCCACCTAAATTGCTGTATCCCAAAGTAAACCGGGCGGTTGAAACGATCATTCCCAACCCCGATAAAAAGGAACAAGCCTGGTCGGACGAAATGAAAGTGGAACGCGACAAAACGGGTCAACTGATCAGCATCAGTTACTATTATCGCTCGGAAGGCGGCGGCTGGGGCGCGGTGATCACCAAGAGTACAGAGGAAGCTGGGGGACAGAAATTGTTGAAGATTTCTTATACAGGGATTGCAGATTGAGAGGCTTTTGGCCGGGAAAAGGCAAACAGGATAAAACCTACTGCCCCTGGAAAATCTCCCAGGCCTTTTCGGCCAATTCCTCCGTCAATTTTTCGATGTAAAAACTTCCCGCCGCAGGGTCTTGCACTTTGTCCAGGTAACTTTCCTGGCGCAGCAGATGCTGCACATTGCGGGCAATCCGCCGCGTGAAGGGGGTAGGGGACTCGCCTGTACCCACGTTGGATGGCAGGACATACAATTCCTGTGCACCGCCAATGATGGCCGACATGGCCTGTGTTGCCGCCCGAATCAGGTTGGTATTGGCATTTTTGTCTTGTGAGTCTGGCGCAAAATGGGCAGCAATGGTGATCTCAGGATTTTGCACCCCATACGCTTTCAACACGTTGAACCAAAGGATGCGCATAGCCCGCAATTTGGCAATTTCCACAAAATAACTTTTGCCCACGGCTACCTTGAAGAGGATACTTTGCGCTACAGTTTCCAACTCAGTACTTGAAGCTGCCGCCAAATAAGCTTCCCCAGCCTGAAACAGGCCAGCCAACTCTTGCGTACTTGCTGTATGCCCCTGGTGCAAGGCTAGGCCATTAACAACGCCGAGTTTGAAGCCTGGCAGGTATTGTTGCAGCGCTGCAATAGGAACGGTTGTTTGGCCAAAATCCACTGAACCGCGCAAGTTTTCGATGGCAAAGCCCTGATCAGTGAGGTAACGCCGCAGGTTGCTCAAAAAAACGCTTGGCTCTGGTTCCACCTGCTGCAAAACCAGACTCAGCGTGATGTACTCCAGCTGCACGTTTTCCAACAAAACTGCCCAATCATTGGTACCCATCGGGCTGCTGATGTGTAACTCCAATGCCTCTGCTCCACCCTCCAGCGCGGCCAGTATCTCTTGATTGGCTAACTTGAG
>JAIXOO010000407.1 GCA_027486765.1 Saprospiraceae bacterium | reverse complement strand
TGGCTCATCAAATAATAAACCCCAATCCCGCTCAAATACCCAATCAGCGCGTACAGGGAAATATGGCGCATGTACCACAAAAAGTCGATCTTCAAGATACCCATTGAGGCCACACCAGCCGCCGATCCAATGATCAAAATACTCCCTCCTGTACCAGCACAGTAAGCCAGTGACTCCCAAAATGGATGATCCATGCCATAAGTATTCAAATCGTACATACCCATAGCTGCAGCTACCAGCGGCACATTGTCTACAATTGAGGAAAGTAAGCCAATAATGGTATTGATGAGGTAAATGTTACCGATGGAATTGTTGAGGAAATCAGCGGCCAAGACCAAATGGCCGGAGGTGTCCAATGCCCCAACGGCCAGCAAGATGCCCAGGAAAAATAAAATACTCGGTGTATCAATCCGGTGCAACATGGCACCTACCGAATAATCGTGTTGGACTTCTTTAGAGTCACCCCGGTGCAAAAACTCGGTGATGTACCACAGCAGCCCCAAAGACAACAAAATGCCCATGTAAGGCGGAAAATGCGTAAAATATTTAAATACGGGCACCGAGAGTAGAGCCACGCCTCCCAAAACCAACATCAGGTTTTTTTCCCAGGCTGGTAGAACAAAGCCCTTATCTATGTGCTCTTCATGCAAATTTTTTGTTTCCATTTTACCCCTGAGGAAAAAACTGGCCACCAACAATGGAACCAATAAACTTACCGCTGAAGGGATAAACAAGGATTGCATAATTTTCACCGTCGATACCTGTCCCCCAATCCACAGCATAATCGTTGTGACGTCCCCAATTGGCGACCAGGCCCCGCCAGCATTGGCCGCAATGATCACAAAACCACCAAACAACCAAACGTTTTCCTGCTTTTTGATCAAGCGTCGAATCAGGGCGCACATGATAATAGCAGTCGTCATGTTGTCCAGTCCCGCTGAAAGAAAAAAGGTAACCCAGGAGATGATCCACATGAGTTTAATGCGATCGGTGGTGGTGATTCGATCCGTGATGACCCGAAAACCATCGTGAACGTCTACCAGTTCTACAATGGTCATTGCACACAATAGGAAGAAAAGAATCCCGGCAATTTCGCCCAGGTGTTCAAACAAGGAATGGTCCAAAATTTCGGTAACCGTTCCGCTTGTCCCGGCAGCAGCTGGCATGGAAGAATAGCCATAAGCCAATACCATCCAGCATAAAACACCAGTCAGCATAGCTGAGGCGGCTTTATCCAGCTTGAGGGGATGTTCCAGCGCGATTAAGGCATACCCAACAACAAAAACGATAATCAGGAGTGTGGCCATAGGTGTAGATATTGAGGATTAGATAGGTGAATAAAACCAGCCACAAATGCACAATTAAGGCACTTGAGGCAAATGGAGCGAAAGCTTAGGCGCTTTTAATCATTGACCAGTGATGTAGGATTCCAAGTATTTGATTTGTTGATCTTGCGCTTGCATGATGGCGCTTACGATGTCGCCAATGCTCAACATACCAATCACTTGCTGATTGTCAACCACCGGGAGGTGACGAATCCGCTTTTCAGAAAACAGGGTCATACAATCCTCAATGTCCATATCGGACGATACCGTGAACACATTGGGCGTCATCACTTCTGTCACGGGGGTACTCTTGGCCTTCCGCCCGGCGATGATGCCTTTGCGTGCATAGTCTCTTTCCGAAAAAATCCCAATTAGGCAGTTTCCATCCATCACTAGTACGGCCCCAATTCCTTGTTCAGACATCAGGTTAAGGGCGTCAATCACCATGTGGTTGGGACTGACGCTCCAAACCGAGTTTTTTTTCTTGTTGTTGAGCAGACGACTTACTGAAAGCATGGCAGAGAGAATTTAATTTAGAAAATGTTGGATTAAATTTGGCGTAATCCAATTTTGATTCCTAATAATAATGATTCTTTTTGATTTGATAAAATTAATTACTTAAAAAATAGGCTGTAATGAAATTTTAGAGTAGAAGCCACTAAAAATTCAATAAAAGACCGAAGCGCTTTATATTTAGCCTCAAATCGAACTCCACTCCGTTGGAGACTGTTTTATCCAAAAAAGCAACCAATGAATAAGCGAAATTTTCTACGTACCGGTTTGTTTGTAGCTGCCGCCTCCTTGCTCAAGCCTCGTAATCTCTGGGCTGAATCTGCATTAGAAAACGACCTGGATCTACCGGCTGAAGAGCAAACCGGGCCCTTTAGTCTGGCACCGCTCGCGTTTGCCAATGACGCACTGGAGCCTCATTTCGACAAAATGACGATGGAGATCCACCACGATCGCCACCACAATGCCTATGTGACCAACCTCAACAAAGCGGTGGCAGGTACTGCCTTCGCGACCATGAGCATCGATCAGGTGTTGAGTAACGTAACCAGCAAACAACCCGCCATCCGCAACAATGGAGGTGGGCATTTCAACCATACCCTATTTTGGTCTTTGCTATCTCCTCAGGGCGGTGGTGCCCCCACCGGCAATGTAGCCAAAGCCATTGAGGCCAAATTTGGCAGTTTTGACAAATTCAAAGAAACCTTTGCCGCAGAAGCAACCGGGCGTTTTGGTTCTGGCTGGGCCTGGCTATGTGTAAACAGCAAAGGTGAACTTTTCATCAGCTCTACTCCCAACCAGGACAACCCCCTGATGACTAAAATTGTTAAGAAACAAGCGGGCACTCCCATTCTGGGTCTGGACGTGTGGGAACACGCCTACTACCTCAAGTACCAAAACAAACGCGCCGATTACATCAAGGCCTTTTGGAATGTACTGAATTGGGCCGAGGTTGAAAAACGTTACAACGCAGCAAAGTAGAGACGCACGGCTGTGCGTCTGACCTGATGCAACAAAATCATCATGCTGCTGGACAACTCGGAGGACATCAATTGCCCCAGTCTTCAGACTGGGGGCATAGGAATACCCTGGGATTTGGGCTTTAGCCCTAGCTTTTAAAACCAAGGCTTTGGCTAAAGCCCAACCAAGAGGACAATCCTGATCCACGAGCTAAAGCACGTGGCAATTGATGTCCTCCGAGCAAAATGTCCAGTGAAAAATTATAGAGACGCAAGATTTTGCGTCTCTACACAATGAACCGAAAAATGAAAAAACTAGTCGAGCTAACCGTAGATGGAATGGACTGCGCCAACTGCGCCGCAGGCATCACCCGCTACTTGGAGCGTAAGGGTTTGGAAGACGTTTACGTCAATTTCCAAACCAAAGAAGTACGTTTTCGCCTGGTCGACGAAGATTTCAGTATAGATGAGGCCAAAGGGGGAATCCGCAAACTCGGTTATACAGTGGTAGAACCGGAACAAAAGCCTGAATTTTGGACCCTGGAGCGCAAATTGCTCATTGGCGCCGTTTTTACCACGCCACTGCTGGTTGGGCACTTGCTCATGTCGGCGGGTATCCATTGGTCGCTGATGCACAATGCCTGGTTGCAGTTTTTCATTTGTTTGCCCGTATTCATTTTAGGGGCCTGGCATTTTGGCAAAAGCGCCTGGAACTCGGTGCTCAATGGGATGCCCAACATGGATGTGCTCATTTTTATTGGTGGCACCGCTGCCTTTGTTTACAGCCTTGTCGGCACCCTCAGTGGTGAAGCGCAATACATTTTTTACGAAACCTGTGCCACCATTTTTACCCTGGTTTTATTGGGCAATTGGATCGAAAAACGCGCCGTAGCCCAAACCACTACCGCCATTTCCGAATTGAGTAAGTTACAGGTAGAACACGCTCGCCGGATCATGCCTTCGGGCACCATCATCAGCATCCATTACCCAGAAATCCAGCCCGGTTACATTCTACAAGTGAACGAAGGTGATAAAGTACCAGCGGATGGTGAGATTTTTATGGGTCAAGCCAGTATCGATGAATCCATGCTGACGGGTGAAAGTTTGCCCATCAATAAAACCTGGGGTGACCAGGTTATTGGTGGTGCTTTGGTTCTGAGTGGCAATTTCCAATTGACCGTAGGTGCAGTGGGAAAAAAATCAGTCCTTGGCCAAATGATCGAACTGGTCAAAACCGCCCAACAAGACAAACCAGACATTCAACGCCTGGCCGATAAAATCAGCGCTATTTTTGTTCCAGCCGTATTGGGTATTTCAGCCTTAACTTTTGTACTTAGCTATTTCCTGTTCGACATCGCTTTCAAAAATGCGCTGATGAACGCCATCGCGGTGCTGGTCATATCTTGTCCTTGTGCCATGGGCTTGGCCACCCCTACCGCCGTGATGGTCGGAGTGGGTCGTCTGGCGCGCAACGGCATCCTCGTTAAAGGCGGCAAAACCCTCGAAATTTTCGCCAAGATCCGCAACATCGTTTTTGATAAAACCGGCACACTCACCACCGGGCAGTTTGCCATCGAAAGTATTGACTATGCTCCCGGAGTAGAGCCTTCCGAAGTGCAAAACCTCATTTATGACCTGGAATCCCATTCCTCGCACCCCATTGCCAAATCGCTGGTGAATGAGCTAGAGGATAAAATCATCTTCAATGGACAAAGGTTTGGTCCCACTTCTTTGAACCGAGTTGAAGAAGAAAAAGGCAAAGGTATGTTGGGCTACGATGATGCTGGCAATACCTACAGTTTAGGAGCATCCGAGAATGGGCAAGGCCACCTGGTGCTGCGCAAAAATGGGGAACAATTGGCCGCGCTAAACCTCAGTGATCAGATCAAACCCGAAGCAAAAGCTTGTATCGACTACCTCAAAGCCAATAATATTCGACCCTATATTTTGAGTGGGGATAAATTCCATAAAACTGAAATGGTAGCACAGGCACTGGGCATTGAGCACTTTTTTGCAGAGCAAGTTCCCCGCCAAAAACTGGAACGGATTGCCCAATTGAGCCAGGAAGCGCCAACGGCAATGGTGGGCGATGGCATCAATGACGCGCCAGCCCTGGCTAAGGCCACCATTGGGGTCTCACTGAGCAATGGCTCCCAGGCGGCCATTCAATCTGCGCAAATTGTATTGCTCAATGGCAGTTTGGAACGTTTGCCGCAGGCGCTCGCCATCAGCGCACATACCGTACTGACCATCAAACAAAGTTTGTATTGGGCTTTCGCCTACAACATTGTCGCCATCCCGATGGCAGCCATGGGCTACTTGAATCCGATGTGGGGCGCACTGTTTATGGCCTTTTCGGATGTGGTGGTGATTGGCAATGCGATTCGGTTGAAATATAAAAAGATCAATTAACGCTCTGAAAGCGCTTTTAATTGATCCAATGCCAGCGGATAAGTGTTGTTGAAGTAATCCAGGTATTCGTCTAAGGTATCTATATCAACTGTTACAGTTGTTATGCCGTTGTTTTCTTGGTAGGAGTAATTCTCGTGTCCACCTGCCCATTTTTCAACTTCTTCACCTGTTGTTACTTCAATCTCACCATCCAAAAAGCCGTAATGCCTTATGGATATAAATTTGGCTGGTTCATGCTCTTTGATTTCAGAAACCATGCCGCCCTTTTTTCCATTTTCGTCAACACCTACAAAATGAATTTTGCTTCCTTGTTCCCAACTTCCTTCGTAGGTGGAAGTAGGATTGAATGCCGATGTCCAATGTTCATAGGTGCTTTTGTCTCTTAGGCCCAACATCGTTTCATAAACTTTTTGAGCTGCTGCGTTTATCTCTTTTGTGAATTGTAAGCGTTGCATTTTGTTGTTGTTTTTTGAACCACAAATCCTCTGGCAAGAGGAGCACTTATTTTTTTATTGCCCCTTATGAGCAATTTTCAAAGAGTGATTGCTCCAGTTTTTAAGGCTTGATTTGCTTTTTTAGCTCTTCAATTTGCCGCTGCAATTCAAGGTTTTTTTGAAATTCTTCACTCAGCAGCTTATCCTTTTCTGCGATAATCTCTTCCTTCTCTGCAATGATCTCTTCCTGTTCGGCAATGATTTCATCCCTCTTACCCATCTCTCGATCAAAAGTTCGTTCCAATTCGTCCTCCACGTCCATTTTTTCCCGAATTTCTTCGCTGGCAATGGCTCTCCCCAAACGTTCCGTCATTCTTTTGACCAAGGGATCATCGGTATTGCCCTGAAAGTCCACCTGATGCCGATCCTGGGGGCTTTGATAGATTGGACTAAAAATTTGCAACACCCGTTCTAGTCTGCTTCTAGTGGTTTTGCCCAGCTTTTGCACCTGGATCAAATAGGAATCATGGGTCAACAATTCCACAAATTCTTCTTTGATGTCCAATATTTCCTGGGTCACTAAATCGACATATTCTCGATTGATTTTGACCAAGCTAGACTGAACACTGTTCAAAGGAAAACCTAAAAAATAGATGGTGACGATGGGTAAGGGGCGTTTTTCAGGAAGCCCTCGCTCGTTGAGCACTTCATCTTCTTTGCGGTAATTGTCTCCTAAATAGCGCCGAAAACGCATCGCATTAAAGGCTTTTTTGGCCTTTTGCAACTCAATGAGCACTTTGCTCATTTCTCCATTCGGCTTTTTGATCACCGCCTTGAAATCAAAACGCAAAATTCGGATATCCCCACTTGTTTCGGTGGAGGTTTCTTGCGGTTTTACTTCCACACTTTGCACTTCCTCCCCCAGGATGGTCGACAACAACTCCCGAGCAATCTCGACGTCTTCCAGTAGATATTTGAACACTACGTCATAGATGGGGTTGGCGATGATCATACCTTATTTTTTGTTTGATTTCTGTCGCAAGATAAACTATTTCAGGAATATTTTAGTTCCTTTCGCTCTTTTTATTTTTGATCTGTGGGGTTACCGAGAACGGTTCGGCTAAACGGCGTAGCCAGCTTTTGCTGGCTATGAACGTTTTAGCCATTGTTAGCGGCTGGCTTCTTTTTATTCATTTTCAATTTGATGTCCAATTTGGATTAATTTTTCTTTCAATTTTTCAAATATTTTATGGTCAACTTCTAATGTTTCTTCATTTTCGTTTTTTATTGAACTGCAACTAAAGCAAATTTGAAGTATTCCATTTATTTCCCTTTCCTTTGAGTAAAACACAATTGCGTCTCTAAATATTGGTGGACACATCCAAGCATATTGTTCAATGAATTCAATGTTCAGGATTTCGATTATTTCTTCAAGGTCTTTTTCTTCTTTTTCGAACCTACGGATCTGTTTCGTCGATTGGTGAAATTCATTTTTCCCCGTTATTATTCGGGAGTTATAAATGTTTATCTCGTCTTCTAATTCCTTAATTTTCATATTGAGTTTTGGTTTCTGCATGAATCTCGATGACTCAATTTCTTTTTCAAGATTTCTTATTTTCTCTTTATTTATCTTTTCAAGATTTTTAAATTTCTCACCTCTTAAGCCTGAATATGAAACTGCATATTCGAAGTTTAGATTTTTGATATATGTTGAGAGGTTCTTCATTTTTTTTCTGCTTTCCACGAACACGTCTTATACGCAACTCCGCTTCCTCTATCCCGCTCATTGCCGCAGTTGTTATTGACGGCAATGAGCTGAAAGCTAAAAAAAAACCACATACAATGCTTTTTCAAAACAAATAATTTTTTACCGTTGCAGATTCAACAACTTTCTGAGTATTCCTCTATTCCATCTCTTTTTCCCACTCAAACCGTCTGGATCATATCGTACTGCGTAATGATGTGGTAAATCCCCGCCTTATCCCGTGCCAAAACCGCTGGAATCTGCTTGCTGATGTAATTCCGCAATTGGCTAAAGGGAAGGTATTCATCCACCACGGGAAGTGGCTCGGCCATGATATCAGCTACCGGGCGATCACCATTGCGCAAGGGATTCTCCAGTAAAAAATTGAGCACTGCACTTTCTGAAAGCGAGCCAACGATGGCTTCTCCATCCACAACTGGCAACTGCGAGATGTCGTGGCTTTTCATCAAATCAAAAGCAAAACGCACCGTATCGTTTTGACGAACCGTGTAAAAAGACTTTTCCTGTTTGCGGGTGATGATGTCTTTTACCCGAAGTTCGGTATCCAAAAAGCCCCGCTCCCGCATCCAGTCGTCGTTGTAAATTTTGCCCACATAGCGGCTGCCGTGGTCGTGGATGACTACCACCACGATGTCATCGGGGGTAAGCTGGTCTTTGAGTTGCAACAAACCAGCTATCGCCGAGCCCGCTGAATACCCCAACATGATGCCTTCCTCCCGAGCCAGGCGGCGCGCCATCAAGGCTCCATCTTTATCCGTTACTTTTTCCAGGTGGTCGATGATGTCAAAATCGATGTTTTTGGGGATGATGTCCTCCCCTATCCCTTCGGTGATGTAGGG
>JAIXOO010000085.1 GCA_027486765.1 Saprospiraceae bacterium | reverse complement strand
CAAGACCAGAAAAACAAGGCAAAATACAAATGCAGGATGCTCGAACGTAATAATTTTGCAGGTTTCATTTTTTAATTTTTAATGAAAGATAGTGTAACATAAAAAAAAGGGGGCAATCGGTGTCAACGTGTTCCCTCTTTTTTCACTTCTTAATTCTAAAATCGTGATCAGTCTATTGGCCTTCATCAATTCAAGGATTTTCTCCGACCTTTTCTCCGAACCTTCTCCGAACCTTCTCCGAACTTTACACCGAACTTTACACCGAACATTTTTTTGAATTCCACCATATTGAATGTTTTTCTAGAGGAGATTGAAGCGCTTGATAAACCTAGCGATGAACTTGGGAATTCATCGCTCAATCGCATTTAATATCTTGTAACCCGCCGCTTTATCGGCGGGCCTAGGCGCTACCACCCCCTCACATCTAACATCACTCCAGAGGCTTGCATCATGAAGCAAATATGAGTTTTTGGGAAAAATTCACTCCTCAGTGGTATCAAGTACTTCCCAATACCCGCCCTTATCCGCACCTACCCGTTCTATCCGGTGATCTTCTTTTAAGTTAACGATGTGTTTTTCAATGGTACGAGTGGACAGATTTAGCATTTCCGCGAGCTCAGGAATGGTAATGGATCGGTTCGCAAGCATCAGCTCAACGATTTTCACCGAACTTTTCACCGAACTTTTCACCGAACTTTTCACCGAACTTTTCACCGAACTTTTTTGGAATTCCACCCTGAAACCAGAAGGGTCATAAGAAAAAATGGGAGCTGGTAGACTGGCATTTTGGCATTCCCGAAGGATTTTTAGCGTGCCGCGCCCCCAAGCCTCAATTAAACCTGCTCTAAAGAATGCCGTAGCAATATCGGGGTTGAAAGGAATGGAAGGGTGCTCTTTCAATAAATTGTCAATCGTCCAAGCTTCTGGGAGTTGCCCCGCATTCCAAAAGATGATGCCTTGATCGGACACCTTGATCTGAATGGGGTTGCCGCTGCCATAGTCCTTATGGGCGATGGCGTTCAGTAAGGCTTCGCGGATGGCGGCCTCCGGGTAGGGGTATTCCTCGATCCGGTTTATTCCTGCATAGCGGATGGCGGCTTCGAGATACTTGGACATCAGCAGATCGATGGCCTTTTCCACCTGGTCAAACAAAGTGCCATGTACCTCATCCTGAAACCTAAGATCATCCTCAGTGCGGAAATAGCCAATTTTGATGTAGGCTCCGGTGAAAAATTGCTCGGGATCGGGGTGAAAAAGCAAGATCGCCGCTCGTTTTAAGTAGGTTTTCTCTTTTAGGTGTAGCTTGTCGATCAGGGTTTGGTCATTCTCCTGCAACACGGCTTTATCCAGGCGCTGCGTTTGAGTGGCCTTTTTTCTGAAATAATCAAAAGCAGCGGGACTCAAATCTTTTGTCGTAACACCTGGAACGGGAACACTATCCCAGCGTTTGCCTTGCTTTTGAAGCAGAAAGCCATCCAGTGCGCTCCCCTTGAGTTCCTGTTTAGTACTACCGCTGCGGAAATGGTATTGCCCCTTGTAACTGACGGGGTAAGGATGGGACTCAACTTCAATGCAAATCCAGTCTTTGCCATTTTCGGAATGCAGGTTGACTTCCACAACAATCCCCAAAATATCCCTGATTTTGTTGGGTAGGTCTTCCATCAGTTTTTTGGAATCGTCCACTCCAACAAGGTTTCCATTGTCGTCTTTGCCAATTTCCAGCCTGCCGCCATTGGCGTTGGCAAAACCACATATCCACTTGAGGTATTCATCCCGCCAAGTGGACTTCCATTCTATGTTTTGACTTTCGCTCATTTTTTATCCATCGTGCTCTGGAAGTTTCCAGAATGTGTAGTCAAAAATACAGATAAAAGGGGGATGGTGGGAAGGTTTTCTGATTTCAATGGGGAATGGTTTTCATATTCAAAATTGGTTTTACGATTGTCTCTACAATGTAGGGGCAATTGCCTGCTACTGGATGCGTTGAATGTGTCTTTGGCGGAGAAGCTCTGGGGATTCTGTATCCGAATGCTCTAGATTATGCTCGTGAGCGGGTAAGCTTTATCAAAAACTTAATGCGTTTTGATGTAAAGGGGGCGACATAAAAATACCCGTCTAATCTATCAGTTAATAGTACTTTTACAATTTAAAGTAATTTTTAAAGCGAAAATTTAGCAAGTTATGTGGATAATAGTAATTCTGGCAATAATAGCATACATTCTCAAGTTTCTGTATGACCGGGGACAAGAAATCGAGAAGGTCAACCAAGAAGGTGGGATGCTAAAAAAATATGAGGTCATTATTAACCGGATTTTGGCATGTAATCCCGATGCAAAGTTTTTTAAAATTGCTCCTGCTTCAGTAACGTTAGGTTTATCAGGGCTCGGAGGTACACTTATATTTACTCTAACGCAAGCATTTGGAAAGTTAAATATCTATGGGACAATGAATAGTCCTATTTTTGGAAACCATAACCTGTCTTGGAGTTTTCCTGAGCATCAAAATCAGGATTCTATGTTTGAAAGAATTTTGAGTGATCTATCCAAATTCCAAACGCATACAATGAACTTAGATTCTTTGATAAATGAAGATATGGAGCCTACTAGGCCACCCACAGCATTTAAAGTTTTTACACAAACTGAAGAAAAACAGATTAAAGCCTCAATTTTGAGCAAAAACATAGAACAGTTTACTAAGGACGAATTTGAATATATCGTCAGTAAATGCTTTAAAGAGGAATTTTATAAAGGAGTTAACATGCTCCAAGCTTACAAAATGCGCTTTACTGAAGAAAAAGAAAGGCTGGACAAAATAGAAGAAGCGCTTGAAGATCAATATTATAATAGTGATGAATACCTTAATTCCCTAATGGTAGAAATTTTGCAAGATACGGTTGAGCACTTCAAACCAAGTGTCCGATTTTCTGATTTTTTTTATAAAACACTGCAAATCATGGAAGCAGAAGTCGACATTAGAAGCTATATGAAAGAAGAATATGAAGAGCTCCTTCAATATCTGCTCACTCAGAGTAAACATGAGTTTGCATTTAGCCTAATATGTATTTATCAGAAATGCTATCCACAAGAAGCTGCTCGACTCCAAGAATATGCAGATATGCTTACTGGCCAATGATTTGGCCAGTAAGCACGATCTTTTGATACTACGAATTTTTGCTTTCTACAAACAAGTATAGATATGCATTTCTTAGCGATGCATTAGACGTTTTTCCTTGAACACCTCCTTCCAAAATAATTGGAGTCACACCTTTAAACTTTTGCTTGATCCAATATTCGATAAACTTCCCTCTTAGAATGGGCAACTCTGAATTAGAATATTCGTCCCCAATCCATTTAATTTGGACTTCATTCGTAAAGAAGTTGTACTCCTTATCCAATGCCCTCAAATACTCGACCTTTGTAAAACCTTCTTTGGAACCATACCTTTCATCAATATTCTTTAGGAAGGTCGTATGTCCAGATATATATGCACTTCCTTTAATGTATAATTGGCAATTTACTCCTTCGTCTTTGAGTCTGTAGTATACATTGGCCATAAAGTCATCGAAAGAAATGGCAAAGCTATTATTAGGATCGCTGATCACATATTCCCCTGCCTTGAATAGAACCATTTCTTCGTCATAGGCCGATTTGAGATCAATAATATAACACTTTCCTTTCTTGCCTAGGTCTTGATTGACTTCTTTTACCTCATAATATTTAGTGCTTTTGCTTACTCTGACTTTTCCACCCAGAAACTCTAATTCCCCATTTATTGTTTCCTCTTTCTTTTGCCCTTGATCGAATAAGCTAAAAATGTAAGGTGATAGGAGCCATAAAAAAATTAGGACCAGTGTAAACCTACCACCATAAACCCAGTTTTTTTTGGAACTGCTGTTTTGTTGAAAGTTATTTTCTTTCTGATGAACTTTTTCGTCTTTTTGGTTCTTTTTGTAATCTTTTAAGGTTTCCCAATGCTTTGTACAGTTTTCTACTGAATTTTCCAAAGGACAAAGTTCTTTTGTCCAAATTTTGGTATTCTCACTTAATCCAAGCCCTAAGAGCTCATTCCAGTCATAAGCACGAGATATTTCCCCATGCTTCTTCAAAAAAAACATTTTTTTCATGTTTTAATTTAATTTAACAATTATAATTTCAAAGAACTACCCTTTACCATTTTGTCCACTTTTAGTACATAATCTCTTTCACTATGCATAATCTAAAAACAACACAAAATGACACAATACAAAAACAAGAAAGGCATAAAAACTTGCAGAACAAGTAATTATGCCTTTTCTATGTAGACCTATAAGGATTCGAACCTTAACAGGCTGAACCAAAATCAGATGTGCTACCGTTACACCATAGGTCTAAAACCAGTCTCAGAAAGCGTTTTTTCCAAGAGTGACGCAAAAGT
>JAIXOO010000217.1 GCA_027486765.1 Saprospiraceae bacterium | reverse complement strand
TTCCATTTTGATCCGGGTTTGATCCAGGTCTTGACCGATGAACACCAGTTCATTGCCCCGGTCTCCAAAAACCGGATCCCAGTCTTTTTCAATTTCCTCCTGCGCTTCCAAAAAAGAGGGAATGTTCATGCGGCGGTGTATAGGCATACTCGCCCACCAACGCCCGGCGGAAGAAGCCTGCAAGGAACCGCCCGCCTGGCTCCAGTTGAGGGCCTCGCTAGGGCGAGAAGCGATCCAGAACATGCCCTTGCTGCGCACGATACCGCCGTCAAAATCCTCGCTGAGGTATTGCCAGAAGCGTTCGGGATGGAAGGGGCGTTTGTCGCGGAATACAAAGGAACTGAAGCCGTATTCTTCGGTTTCGGGGGTATGGGTGCCCAGGTTCATCAGTTCGCGAATCCAGCCCGCTGAAGTGGAAGCAATCTCATAATCAAAACGCCCTGTATTGAGGATTTCCTTGGGCGCTACCTTGCCGTGTTTGGTGCCGATGATGACTGCACCGTGGTTCAGGCCCTGGAGCATGGCGGTGATTTCGGCCACTTTTTCGGCAGGCACTAGGTCGGTTTTGTTCAAAACAATCACATCCGCAAACTCTACCTGATCGGTCAAGAGGTTTACAATCGGGCGATGGTCACCTTCGCCCGATTGTACGTCGCGGTCAGCTACGGTATGGCTGCTGCCAAAATCATGGGGGAAGTTGAGCGCATCCACTACCGTCACCATCGTATCGATGTAGGCCCAACGCGAGAGGTCGATGCCATTTTCTTCATCCACAAAACTGAAGGTTTGGGCCACGGGTACGGGTTCCGAAATCCCCGTGCTTTCAATCAGCAGGTAATCAAAGCGTTCTTCTTTGGCCAGGCGTTCTACCTCCAGCATCAGGTCTTCGCGTAGGGTGCAACAGATGCAACCATTGCTCATTTCCACCAGCTTTTCCTCGGTGCGGGAAAGGGTTTGTTCCTTCTCGACCAGGCGGGCATCGATGTTGACCTCGCTCATGTCGTTGACAATCACGGCCACTTTTAGCCCTTCTTTGTTGTGCAAAACGTGGTTGAGCAAGGTCGTTTTGCCTGCGCCCAAAAAACCACTGAGCACGGTAACGGGTAATTTTTTTGCTACTGCTGTCATGTTTTTTTTTCTTTTGTAGTGGGGCAAAAACAAATGTTCATTTTTTTCAAGCCATAGGATTAGATAAGACACTTAAATTGAACCGTTTACTTATCTAATCCTATGGCAAAATGAACATTTATTTTTTTTCGCCCCTCAAAAATCCTCCACAATTAATTCATGATTGATCATCGCTCCCGCCATCGTCCCTGCCGCCACGGCAGCTGCTACGGCCCGCATAGGAGTAGTGTTGTCGCCTGCGGCAAAAATGCCGGGGACATTGGTTTTTTTGAAATCATTCACCTGGATATGGCCCATTTCGGTAAAAGCGCAGCCCAGGTCTTTGGGAATGGCACTGCTTTGGGCAAAGGGCACCCGTGCAAAAAGCGCTTTCAAGGCATGATGGCTGCCATCCTCAAAGTGGACTTTTTGCAAATAACCAGCTTGATGCTCCAGTGCGCGAATCGGCGTTTCGATGATGCGGATGTTTTTGGCCTGCAATTTTTCTACCTGGGCTTTTTCCATGTTCATAGGGCCATTGGTAAATAGGGTCAAGCCGCTGCTCCAGTGGTCGATGAGGCGCACCATTTCAAAAGCGGTTTCACCATTGGCCAACACGCCTAGTTCTTGCTTTTTCACCTCGTAGCCGTGGCAATAAGGGCAATGCAATACCGAAATGCCCCAGGATTCTGCAAACCCAGGCAAATCAGGCATTTGGTCTTTTACCCCTGTGGCCAGTAATAGTTTTTTCCCTTGAAAGACCTCTGCGCCCGCCCCAGTGACCTGAAAACCGCCCTCAACGGCTTGCACCGCGCTGACCCAGATTTTGCGCAGCCGTACCGTCGGGTATTGCAACACTTCCGCTCGCGCGACGGCTCCAATGTGCGCCGGGACTTGCCCATCCTGGGTCAAAAAATTATGCGAGTGCGGGGTTTGGCGATTACAAGGTTCACCCGCATCGAGGATCAAAACCTTGCGCAAAGAACGGCCAAGGGCCATAGCTGCGGCCAAACCAGCGTAGCTGCCACCAATGATGATGACCTCGCTGAATGATTCGTTTTGTTGAGTCATGGTATTTTTTTCTGGTACCCAGCCGATCGCTAATTCCTCCACATTTTGCAACGACAATGCGCCCAGTGCTAGGTTGCGGAGAAATTCCTGGCGATTCATACCTCCGCAGCATTGCGCTGGGCGCTCCACCACACCAGTAGCCATAATAACCCGGCGAGTACCCCCAGGCACAGCAAGTTGCCGCCTACCTGTGCCTTCAATGGCGGCGCTTTGAAAGTAGGCAAGCGTTCAAACTCGGCTTTTTTAAAGGTTTTGCCCGCCAGACCAATCTGGGTGACCAGTTCCCGGTTTTGTTTCAAGGTCTCCTTGGTCGCGTTTTGCCAATCAATAAAATTGCTCAGTTCGGTGCCTGCGCTGGTGGTAAGGATGGCATTGAACGCGTAGGCCGGATTGAGGTATTTGAGGCGGTTTTCCAAGCCCAGGCGTTGGCTTCCGGTTCGCATCAGCGGGGCACCCAGTTGCTCAACTTTGGCCATGCTGTTCTCATTGTACATAAATACTTTAATCGCCTGGGTGTCGCGGAGGGGCTGAGGCAATTTGGCGTAAAGATCGGGGCGTGTCTTTTGAAAGTCAGCTAAAATAGCCGCCACGGGTCGATCCCATTCCTGGGAGCTGATGTCTCTGGCGGTGGCCATAAATTCGCTGCGGGGCAGTACTGGATAAGTTCTGTCCACCCAAAAGTTGGTCAGTGCGGGCAAAAGGATCAACAAGACAATCCAAAAACCAGCCAAAACCGTGGCGTTAAAAGCAGAACTACGCCCCCAGGTGTTTACCCAGGCAACCAGTCCAGCCCATAAAATAAGCCAGGCACCACAGCCCAGCACCCAGGCGGGCCAATGTGCCCAGTCGGCAGCTACTACGCCAAAACCAATGCTACAAATCAGGATGGACAAGCCCCACAGCAGCCCAAATTGTAAGCCTACACGGGTGAACAAAAGCTGCTTCGGCGTAAGACCTTGTACTTTCAATAAGGATAAAATACCTTCCTCCCGATCCTGACTCAAGGCATTGAACCCGAGTACGATCACCAATAGGGGCAGCAGATAAACCAGTACAAAACTGAGGTCAAAATTCCCGGCCAAAAGCTGTTCGGGGTTATTGATCTCTTCCAATTCCGGCAAATTGACATTGCGGTACAATTGAATGCGATGATAGGGAGTTTGTTGATCGCGTTGCCCCACGGCCAGTGCACTCAATGAACCAGGTAACCAGGTGGAATATCGGCGGTACCACCAATCAGCCATGATGGGGTCTCCAAAACTGTTCAGCCTTTCCGGCGCTTGATCCCCCAGTTGGGTCAATGTATCGTATTTGGGAGCCAACTCGGCATAGGTCTCCGCTTGCTTTTGCTGCACTTCATCGATCTGCGTGCGGTAATGCTGGTAATTGAGCCAGCCGTAAGCAATGGCGTAGCCGCCGCCAAGCAGTATAAACAGGAACAAAGCCCAGCCTACCCGTTTGCGGAGCAATTGTTTTAATTCGTATTGAAGTATGGTCGTAATCATGTGAAGGAGGCGTTTAAGGGCGCAGATTTAAAGCAGACGCTCGGCTTTCCACCAAGGCATCCACAACAGGAGGATCAACAATAAGGCCCAAGCGGCAATGGCCACCAGTTCCAGCGTTCTTTGTTGTAAAGACCAAGCCATGGCTGGCGCCTGGTAGTTGAAGTCTTCCAATTCAGAAAACCAGGCTTCGGGCACGGTCCAATCCCAATCACCCGTTTTTGAGCCACCGTAGGCCATTTTTTCATTCAAAGTACGGATGAGGGTGCGGCGGTACATTTCCGCTGCTTTTTGGAAGTGCAGGTGTTGGTACAAATCGGCATTGGCGAGGCTGAGGCTGAGGTTGCGCAAGGCTTGAAAGGGGTTGACAAAGCTGCTCCAGGCCGTGTATTGGGCCTGCTGGCGCAAATCGCGGTTCAAGAGGCCAAAGTGTTTATCCCACACCGCATTGCCGTAGTATTCATCTTCCTGCATCAACAAACCATCGTAGTTGATGGGCAATTTAGAAGGGTCATCCACGCCGTATTTGGCCAATATTTTGCGTTCAAAACGTTTGCTACGCGCATCTTCTGGATCGTGGCCATTCAGGCCCTTTTCCCGCTCTTCGTGCATTTGTTCGTTGAATTGCATCACCCCCAGGAGTGGCTTTTGTTGTTCAGCCGAGGCCGCTACCACTTTGGGCAAAATGACCGTACTCAAAACCCAAATGCTGAGCAAGCTGAGCAAACTCAACGCAGGTTGACGGATTGCGGCGGCCAATTGAACGGCCATTGCACTGATCAAAAAATAGTACAAAGCGTAAAGCGTAGTGAGGCCCAGCAGGCGCAACCACACATCGGTACCCTGGCTGAGTTGAGGCTGGCTCAAGGCCAGGACGCCACTCAACACCAAAACCAGAAGCAACAAAGCCAGAGCCATGCTCCAAACGGCCAAGATTTTACCCCACAGCAAACTGCGTGGCGCAGTACCCTGGGCCAACATGAGGCGCAACGCTCCACTGCTGCGCTCGCGTTGAAAGCTGTTGAAGGCCACAAAAATGAGCAAGAGGGGAACCAGTACCTGTAAAATCAGCCCCGTATGTAGGTCACCAAAACGGCTTAGGCTGCTTTGTTCGGAAGCTGCGGCGAAGGCCAGCCCGTGTTGGACGTGCCCTTCCAGACGCAGCGACACCCCGGCAAACTTGTCGATCCCCGGGTCTAAAAAATGCAAAATGGATACGGGTTTGTACACATAGGTGCCGTAGTGCGCGGATGAATGGGGGTTTTGATCGCCCTGGTTTTCCCACTTCTGGCGCATCAATTGAGCCGCCTCTGCTCTTTCGTGGTGGATGCGTTGGAAATTTTGCCAGCCGCTAAAGGTGGCAAACAACAAGAGTCCACCAATGATGATCCAGAGGACCGACAGTTGTCGCTCGCGCCAGGCGATGCGCCACTCGTTTTGGATGATTTGTACTAACATAGTAAAGGATTTAGGAGGGGGTTGGGAATGCTGGTTTTGCTGGAACAAGTCTCTGACTTGTTCTCATTATTTTCGCGTCTCTGACGCACAAGCAACGCGAAAATCGTGCATACTCGCACGTCAGAGACGTGTTGATAATCGGTTCAAGTCAGAGACTTTAACCAGCGCCAACGCCTAAGATTAGCACCAATCGGCCCTGCCCTCCGAGGATCAAACCGTTTCCAAATATATTTTTTCCAGTTCTGTAGCTGAAAACTCTGTAGCTGCATGGGTAGCCACCAGTTGGCCTTCGCGCATGATGCCTACGCGGGTGGCGACGTCCTTCGCGCGAAAGATGTCGTGGGTGGCCATCAGGATTGCCACACCTTCCTGGGCTAAGGTTTTGAGCAAAATAGAAAAGTCGTTGCTGGCTTTAGGGTCGAGGCCGCTGGTGGGTTCGTCCAAAAACAGTGCTTTGGCCTGCTTGGCAGTAGCAATGGCAATGCCTACTTTTTGGCGCATGCCCTTGGAATAAGTGCCTACGTAGCGGTTGATGCTGTCGCCCGGCAAACCTGCTTTGAGTAAAAACTCCTGCAATTGGTTTTTGGAGTAGCGGAATCCGGCCAAACGGCTGAAGTAGTCGAGGTTTTCCAGGCCGCTGAGCTTAGGGTACAACATCACCACTTCGGGCAAGTAGGCCAGGTGTCGTTTGCTGCCTTGGGGGTCACTCGCCACATCGATGCCATTGATTTCGGCTTTACCTGCACTGGGGGCAGTGAATCCGAGGAAACAATTGATGGTGGTGGTTTTTCCAGCGCCGTTTTGTCCCAGGAGGCAGAATATTTCGCCGGGAGCTATATTGAGGTTCAAGTTATTGAGGGCGTGGTGTTCGCCGTAATTTTTGCTAAGGTTGTGGGCTACAATCATGTTTTCTATTTTTGCAACATCATTGCAAATATAGAAAGAATTTTGTTTTTGCAACGTTGTTTCAAAAATAATTTAACTTGAGGATCAATATGGAAGCCATCGAAATTTTAAACCAACACAAACTCAGGGTGACGAATACACGGCTGCTGGTCCTGAATTTCCTCATGGCCCAGCAAAACAAAAATGCCGCCCTGCGTTGGCATTGGGGCGGCATTTTTGTAAAGCCGTTGATGGCGGGTATTATTTGTGCCAGTGGGCTATCTAAATTCTATCGTTTATCAATAACCTTGAACATGATGGTAAACCAGCCTACCTAATTTATTCAAATGAACGGATATTCAAAAGATTGACCATGCAATTCTCCATATTGCCAATGGTCAACACAAAGTTCTGTTTGACTTTTAAACCGTTGGAAAACGCTGCTGGCGTCCAATTAGGCATTTTTGAAATAGCCGCAACCAGCATTTCGTCAATTTTTGGATCTTTTGATGGCATGGCAACTTGGATATCCGCAACCTGCCCCAGTTCGGTAATGGTGAATTTAATGGCTGTCAAATCATAACCCGTAAAACTTCCTGCTTCAATATTCACAATGCCATTTTGTTGCAGGTATTGAATCAATTGCTCGGCACTTTCGCCATAAGTAGCATTTTTTTCAGGCATGATCGTGACACTGGAATTGTATTGCTTCTCGGTGTTAACTTTCAAGGAGTTATCGGGCAAGTACGTTACACTTACCGCAATATCGCTACTGCGATCAGCCAATCGGATCAGTTCTTTTTGCTCCTGATTCAAGACATCGCTGGTACCCGAAGCCCTTGTTTTGATTCCATTTTTATACGCTGAAATTTCCACGGAAATGTATTTTTTCACCCAAGATGTGGGGTACCGTTTGTCCAAATCCGTAAGTGTGTTTATTTCAGCTAACTTATTTTCCTGGATCGAAATGAATGGTAGAACTTTGTTTACTTCAAATTTCAGCTCATTCTGAGCAAAACTGTTGAAAGCGCATCCAATCGAGAGAAGCACTCCGAGTAAAAACTGATTTTTTTTCATACCTGCATTTTTAAAAAGCATTAGTAATGTGGCAAAGATAAGCTGTTTTAGGGCGTAAAAATAATAAGTTTTTGTATTGAGATTGTGTTTCAGGGAGCCTGGGCATGGGCGACGTGGCGGCGAGTTTTGTTAGCGCTTTTATGAGGCGTATTTAGATAGGTGCATATGAGTAGTGGCGGTTTTCGGAACGATTCATGATTAACTCAGGCAGAAACTTCAATAAAAGTACTGCACTTGGTGACCCACAGACCCCGCCATTACTTATTTGCTTGATCAATTAAATTAAACACCACCTCTGGCGTACCTTCCATCAATTGGCTGTTGAATTTTCCCACAGAGCCTGGATTACCTTTCACAGAGTCTGGAATACCGGTCAATGCACTGAGAAAGCTGAGAGATTTGGTACTATTGTCTAGTTTAGAGGTTGTGATACTAACTACCCTGCTGGCCTGGTTTATATAGTTGGTGCAATCACCAATTGACTTGTGATAGGTAGTCCCCTTCAATGTCTTCTCCACCATAAAGCCCGGATGTAGCTTGCCGGGGTGGAGGTGGAACTTCAACTGGGAAATCTGGCCGTCAAAAAGGTAGATATGCGTGAATTTGTCGAGGTTTGATTTTCTTAAGGGTGTGGCGTTCCCACTCAAACTTGTTGTACAATCCAATTCATAGTCGTGCCATACCGATACGGCCAAACTATTGAGAATAAACCCTGAAATCAATTTATCCTGCGGTAGAAACAACGATTTTATCTCCTCCTTAAAATCAACACTAGTAGCTGTATGCCCGATGGAGAATGCGCCCATGATAAAGGCATTGACCCAATTATTGTCCACTTTGAAATAACGAATACACTCAGTTGGAACCATCGTGGGGTCTGGCACCAAATAGCGGATGGGGATGCCTTTCAGGAGTTTCCAGTTTTCGAATTTATCTTGGACGGCCTGCGGCATGGGCGAATCCTGCTTGTACTTATTTTGATAAGGTAAATGGTCTATTAGGTTATTGTTCGCATTTTTCTCAAGCAATTTGGCCGCCGCTACTTCATGCTTCCATTCATAAAAAGCACTTGAAAAAGCAGTATCGTTTAAAGCCGTGAGTTTGCCCAACTCATACGCCACGGCATAGGTGGTATCGGTGGAGCCTTGATACACTAAAAACAGATCGCTCACTCGGTCAGGGACATATCCCTTGTTGAAATCCACAAATAGGGGCTTCTTAGTAAATATGGTCTTCAAGTCTATGGTTTTGGAGGCAAGTGGACCTCTATACCATGCTTCATTCTTTGGTTCATTGATTACTCGCTGAAAATTAAGTTTGACACTCCCGGTGAGCTTGATATCTTCGCTAGTTGGAAGGGGAAGGGTCAATGGCGTTATCCCGTTTCTCAGATTGGACATCACATCGTGAAAACTGCCACCGGG
>JAIXOO010000479.1 GCA_027486765.1 Saprospiraceae bacterium | reverse complement strand
GGTTCTTTGTTGGTACAATTGGCAAAAATGGGTGGTGCCACAGTGTTTGCTGCGAGTAGTTCTGATCAAAAATTGGAAGTGGCAAAAGCTAACGGAGCAGATGTGCTCATCAATTACTCGAAGCCCAACTGGGGTTTGGAACTGAGAGAACAAAATGATGGAAAAGGTCTGGATCTTGCCTTTGAGATGGTGGGCGGCGAGGTGTACAATGAAACTGTAAAATCCTTGGCGCCGGGCGGGCAGCTCATCATTTATGGCTGCGCCAGCGGAATCCAAGGTACGATTCATCCTGAGTATTTTGTAGATGAGAACCTGAGTCAAATTGGTTTTAATTTGGCGCATTTCATCACCCATAAAACTGCTGTTTGGCAAGAGGCATTAGGCGCTGTAATCGGAATGGTGGTTCAAGGGCAATTGACTATTTCCACCCCGCATACGTTTTTACTGCAAGATGCGGTGGAAGCCCACCGTCAAATCGAATTGCGCAAAACGACGGGTAAAGTAGTATTGGTCCCTCAATAGAAGCCCTGTAGGATTGGTTCAAGCTGGGTGCAGACAATTTTGTACCCAGCTTTCAAACGTTTGAAAAATTCATAAAATGAAGGAAGATACCACCTTAAAACATGCCTTGCAGGGTGACATCAATGCATTCCAGGATCTTTTTGTTGGATTTCAAGCACAATTGAAATCCTATTTGTACCGCCTTTTGGCCAATCGCAATGATGCGGAAGACCTCCTGCACGATACCTTCATCAAGGCGTTTGATAAATTGTCCACCTTCCGGGGTGAGTCATCCTTAAAAACCTGGGTATTTCAAATTGCTACCCACCTCGCTTACAATTACTTACAAAGGCAAAAACGCTGGACAGCAGATGTGAGTGAACAGGCCAAAAAATTGGTATTGGAAAATGAAACTTTGCGCGCAAGAATTGAACAAGTTCATGAAAGCTCAGCGGATGCGAGGTATGAGATGAATGAGCACATTGATACCTGCTTCACTTGTATTGGCAAAAATCTTCCCATTGAAAACCAAATTGCTGTCCTACTGAAAGACGTGTATGATTTTTCAGTGGCAGAAATTTGCATCATTCTGGACAAGACGGAAGGCGTGATCAAATATTTATTACAAGATGGCCGGAAAACCATGACCGAAATATTTGACCACCGCTGTGCCTTGGTGAATAAAAACGGAGTTTGTCATCAATGTTCAGAATTGAACGGATGGTTCAATCCCAAACAAAATCAGCAGGAGGTTTTAATCAAAAACGACCTGGTTAGAGGCTCAAAAAAATACAATCGAGAAGAACTGTACTTTTTAAGGGCAAAACTGGTCAAAGAAATAGACCCTTTGCGGTCTAAAGGAGTGGCATTACAGGAAATCCTACTGCATTGCAATAGCCTGGCAATGAATCAAGCATCAAATGAGGGATAAGTACTAAAATTTTGTTATGTTTTTTTGTTCAAGCAATTTTACAACTAAGTCAAACAACTGACAAAACTGCTGTTTCGCCCTTTTTTCCGTCAACAATCCCATCTCTTTTTAGTTAGAAAAAACATATTTTCAAAAACCAAAACCATTATGAATCAGAAAGTTCACCTCAACTCAAGAGGCTGGCGGAGCTTTGCCTACAGCCTTTTTTTAACCCTGTTCAGCTTTAGTATTGCCACCTCAGTCCAGGCCCAAAACAGCTGCCGTGCAAGTGTAGGCCGTTTGGGCGAATTGAAAATGTGCCAGATCGGCACCAGCAACAGCGTGCAGGCCACTCAAGTGGTAGCACCCAGCGTACCCACCGGATTTCAAGTGCTTTACGTACTAACCAAAGGAGACAGCCTGGTGATCCAGGGCGTAAGCCGCTTTCCCTACTTTCGCGTAACACCCGATGCCAATTACACGATTCACACCCTGGTTTACAATCCCAGTACCCTTGATTTGAGCATTGTCAAACCAGGCGTAACAACGGGTTTTGACGTCAACGGGCTACTCGTGCAGGGTGGCGGCAACATTTGTGCAGCACTGGATGTAGCTGGGGCCAAGTTCAGCTTCAGCGCTTGTGAGGTCCCCTGTTTTGCCAGTGCTGGAACCTTACGCTCAGAAACCCGCGCCTGCCTGGATGGGGATACCCTTACCTTGCGGGCCACTGTAGGCACTGCGCCAATCGTGCCCGATAGCTTCCAGGTTGTGTATGTGCTGACGCGTGGCGACAGCCTGGTCATCATCAACGCTGGTGCAAAACCTGAGTTTAAAATTACTGCTCCAGGAAAATACACCATCCACACCCTGGTGTACAACCCAGCTACCTTGAACCTAGGAATCGTGCAGCTTGGCGTCACCACGGGTGTAGCAGTAAATGGTTTGTTAAAACAAGGTGGAGGTAGCATTTGTGCCGCATTGGATGTAGCTGGAGCCAAATTTAATGTAGAAGTTTGTCCTTGCACTGCCAATGCCGGAACATTGCGCCCGTTGACCGATGGCTGTTTGCAGTCTGGTTCGGCCAACTTAAGAGCCGTACAGGGGTCTCGCCCAGTAGCACCTGCGGGTTATCAAGTGGCCTATGTCCTTACGCGCAGTGACAGTTTGGTGATCATCAACGCAGGCGCCAGCCCCAATTTCACCGTAAATGCTGCGGGCAAGTACACCATTCACACCCTGGTATACAATCCGGCCACTTTGGACTTAGGGATTGTAAAGCCTGGAGTCACTACTGGATTTGATGTCAATGGATTATTGCGCCAAGGTGGAGGCGCCATTTGTGCAGCCCTGGATGTCGCTGGCGCGAAATTTGAGGTATCTACTGCGGTATGCTGCAAGGCTACTGCTGGCACTTTGCGTGCGTTAGGTAGTTCCGCTTGCCTTCAAGGTGGTCAGGCCGTACTTGCGGCCAGTATTAGCAGGTTGCCAGTTGTACCTACGGGTTACCGCTTGTTGTACGTGCTGACTTCGGGCAACAATCTGGTGATTCAGCAGGTGAACAACCTACCTTTGTTTACGGTACGTGACACTGGTCGATACACCATCCATACCTTGGTATACAATCCTGCAACCTTGGATCTCGGGATCGTCAAATTTGGTCAAACTACCGGGGTAGATGTCAATGGTTTACTCATTCAAGGAGGAGGTGCCATTTGTGCAGCCCTGGATGTAGCTGGCGCGAGCTTCAACGTAAAAAATTGCCCTTGTCAGGTGAACATCGGTCGCATTGCACCGCAACCCAATACTTGTCTGAGCGGCATACGTTCAGTACGATTGAAGGCGAGCATTCTGCACCAGCCCAGCGGCCCGAGTGGCTACCGTTCACTCTGGGTATTGACCGAAGGGGATAGTCTAATCATTCGGGCGGTGAATACCAACAATCCAGAGTTCTTTGTGACCCGCGAAGGCAAATACCGCATCCACACCTTGGTGTACAACCCGGCTACGCTGGATTTGAGCATCGTGAAACTGGGTCAAACCACCGGATTTGATGTGAACAGCCTATTGGTACAAGGTGGAGGAAGCATCTGTGCCGGGCTGGATGTACCTGGAGCAGCCTTTACCGTAAAGCGCTGCGGCAGCAATGTGGTAGGGACTTTGGAAAGCTCAGCGATCTTCCCGAACCCAACCCAGGATTTACTCAATGTTCAATTGGGCGATAAATTGGGTGCGGGCAAAATCACCCTTGAGGTATTGGATCTGAACGGCAAAATCACCCAGCGCCAAAATCTGGATGCTGGCAGTACTCAAGCTGAATTGGATGTTCGCACCCTTCCAGCTGGAATGTATTATCTGCGGGTGTTTGCAGAGGGACAGGCTGGCGAGATGTTGAAGTTCAGCAAACAGTAAGATAAATTCAAGCTGTAGTCAAAAGAAGTGTCCTGTTCTCATTTAGTCATGAGAACAGGACACTCTTGTTTTTTGGAAAAAGGAGAACCAAGTTCATAAAAAATATTTATACCTTATATTTAAAACATAAATAAAAACAAATGAAATAAGGCTCCCATTTTTGCGCCGCAAAATTTCTTTAAACAACGTTAGATGGTCAATCAACTGATTTCTTTAAGTGGCATGCTACTGTCCACACTCGGCCTTATCCTCGCCCTTAGTACAGCAGATCCAATTGTGGCCGCATTTCTAAAAGCCGTTACGCTACTTATTGGGCTTTATATTCTGGGCTTTATGCACAAAACCGGGATGATTGGTAACAAATGAGGGAACAGCATCTATTGTATCCTCCTCTGAAACGATTCTATTTGCAATGCTGACAATTCATAAACACGCCTTTTAATGGAATTTCAAGTTTTACTGAGTAACCTGACCAATCCAACTTTGCTTTTTTTTGTATTGGGCATTATTGCGACCTGCCTAAAAAGCGACCTGGAAATCCCTGTATCATCGAGTCGATTTATCTCCCTATACCTCCTGTTTTCCATTGGTTTCAAGGGTGGACAGGAGCTAGCACACAGCGGATTTAATGCAGAGATTGTTTACTCCCTCTTATTTGGGTTGGCGTTAGCTGCGGTCATTCCACTTTATACTTTTTTTATTCTGAAAAAGAAACTGAGTATCAGCGACGCTGGTGCAGTTGCCGCCTCCTATGGCTCAGTAAGTGCGGTGACTTTTGTAGCAGCAGTATCGTTTTTAGAGATGGAGAAACTCACTTCGGGAGGGCATATGGTAGCGGTGATGGCACTCATGGAGGCACCTGCCATCATTGTGGGCGTAATTTTGATGATGCAGTTTGATAAAACCAGCGAGGCCTCAGAAAACATAAGTTTAGGCAAATTGCTCAAACATTCCTTTACCAATGGGAGTGTACTGATGATCCTAGGAAGTTTGATCATTGGCCTCATTGCCGACACCAAACAGGCCGAAGGCATCAAACCATTCACGACCGATATTTTTAAAGGTTTTCTGGCGCTGTTTCTATTGGAGATGGGGATGGTAACGGCTAAGCGCTTTGCTACATTTTGGAGATATGGTTGGTTTGTCACCCTTTTCGCCGTCATTATCCCAGCCATAAATGGTTGTGTTGTGGCTTACCTGAGCCAATGGGTCACCCCTGATCTGGGCAACCGTTTCATTTTTGCCATTTTGGCGGCCAGTGCCTCGTACATAGCCGTTCCTGCTGCGATGCAATTGGCTGCACCCAAAGCAGATCCTGGGTTGTACATCCCCATGGCATTGGGGGTTACTTTTCCATTCAATATTACCATTGGTATGCCCTTGTATTTTATGATTGTGCAGCAGGGGACGTGAATGTGTCCAGCTTAAAAAGCCAACTAAGCGTGCTTTACAATTCATCAAGAATGATGAGCTTTGGCAGGCCTCCACAGCGGGCCTACGGCAAGCAAAAGCACAATCACGTTAAAAACAGCATTGGAGGCATTGCCCGAAGCGATAGAACCAGTACTATCAAAAACAAACCAGGCCAAAATTCCGCACAGTACCGCTTTTCTCACGCCTTCGGGGGCGAGGTCGTACACCCATTTTTGCAAGCACCAAACGCATACCCCCCAGCCGAGTAGGAAACCACCCGTAAGTGCAGAAAGAAACCGGGTGGTGGCTGCATCATAATTTTGCACGCCATCTACAGGAAAACTTAAAAAATCGAGGGTCCACCTGGCTGGTTCCGAAGTGGCCAACATGGTGCCTAAAAAGAAGATGGGGCCAAAAGAACCGACCACAAAAGCGGTAAATTTCAGATAGGATTTGTGCGATTTTTGGGTCATTAAATTGCTCATTTCGATGTGATTTTGAGCAAAAGTAATGGCCAGCTCCTGGCAATTTTAGACGCTACCGTACAACGGACTCGAAATTTCGGGCAATTCGTTTCAGGTTGTTGAAATAGGCGGATAGCCAGGCAGGGTTGAGGTTTTCAGCGTTGATTTGCAGGTAGAAATTCTCCAATGCCAATTCAAATAAACTTTCTAACTGCCCTTGACTGAGGTTGAGGTTCAAGTCTTTTGCCCAAAGTTTGACAAATTCGTTTCCAATAATTTGATTGGATTTGTCCAGTGTTTCTTTATAATGTTGTTGCTGTTGATTGATCCGCAACTGCCGGTTAAACAATAAGTCCAGCTTGTGTTCTACCAAAATATTGATCAATTCGGGGTCAATGTTTTTGGCATTTTTTTCCTTCTCCGCCATCACCTGAGCCTGGTGCAAGTGAAATTTCAAAAGATATTCCCTGAAAATTTCCAGATCAGCAAAGTGGTGGTAAAAGGAAGACTTGCTGATGCCTACTTTTTTAGCGAGTACTTCAACTTTTAATCCATTTTCACCGGATAAGGCAAAAATTTCGTATCCCGTTTTGATCCAGATGTCTTTGTTTTCGGTCATAGGTTTTTGACTGTTCATTACTACAAGCAAACTATCGCTTAGAACTTCACCAAAAACAGCCCACTACCCAGCTCCCGATCTTTGGTGTTTCGTAAACCCGCCCATGACTTTTTCCATGATTTTCACCTTCATAAAACGTGGAACTGTGTTCAGTGCATAATTCAATACTTTTGAGCGCAGCCCGGGAACGACATTGGTTTGTTTGCCCAAGGCAGTAAGGATGGGGACACCAAGTTCTTCGGGCATCATGGCATTGTCCATGATCATGTTAGCCCTTTGCCCGAATCCAGTCTCGACAGGCCCAGGTGCCACAGCCAACACATCCACGCCAAATGGCTTCAACTCTACCGCCAATGCTTCTGCAAATGATTGAATGTAGGCTTTGGATGCAGCGTAGTTAGCAGCATAAGGTACACCTTGAAATGCGACCAAAGAGCTCAGCAAAATGATTCCGCCCCTACCCTGTTGCTTAAATTGTTGCGCAAAAAAATGAGTCAGTACAAGTACCGCCTCGCAGTTTACCCGCAGTAAGTTGATTTCTGAATCCAGTGAAGCATCCACAAACAAGCCCGAATTTCCATAACCTGCATTGTTGATGAGCAAGCCGACTTTCAAACCTTGGGCAGCCTGGATGATTTTTTCAATCCCCTCTTTCTCTGAGATATCTGCTGCGACCGATTTAATCTCAACATTGTGGCTTTTCAATTGCTGTGCAACTATGATCAAACGCTCCTGATTTCGAGCATTGATGATGAGGTTGAAGCCTGCGGTAGCCAACTGTGTTGCCAGTTCCAGACCAATTCCAGATGATGCGCCCGTTACGATGGCCCAGTCGCCATATTTGTTTTTCAGCCTTAGTTTTTCTTGATTGGGTAGGTTCATTTTGGATGTGCCTTTTAATTCAGTACAAAGATGAACATTTAATCAGTTACAAAACGATTACCAATGTTAAGGTTTTTTACGGAGTTAAACTTTGACTTTTGAGCCGACTCAAGTGAACAGGAGTCATGCCCAGGTAAGAAGCGATCATGTGTTGAGGAACCCTATTACTGTCGGGGTACATCAGTGACGAACGTACCCCGGCAGTAAAATTTTCATCCTTTGTTTAATTTCCGTTCCTTAATGACCGCGATGGTGAAGGTGCCAACAATCACCAAAATTGCTCCCCACAAAAGGTTTTTGACAAAAGAAGAACTGCTGTCATTTTCAATCCATTCTGCATTTTTCACACGCAATCGTACTTCCTGGTTGTTGGTATTGTTTAAAATGAATTGTTTCTGCGGTAAACCTTTCGCCGTAAGAATCAACTCACACTGATTGCTCGGCATGTCTTCAAAAAATGCGTTTCTGATGTAATAAGATTTGATTGTTTGGGGCACCTTGGCCAATTCCGCAACAACTGTTGTTTCGTGCCCAAGAACCACCCGTGGATTGATCAGTCTGATGGTGTCGTTGTTGATGATGACACAACAAGTACGCTTAAAACGATTGATTACCAATTGGATGAACGTTTCCGGCGTTTTGTAAGCCCCTTTCTGGTAGTGAAAATCAACCTCCCCCTCAAAAGCCGTCAGCGCACTCCTGATCATCAATAGATTTTTGCCGTCTTGCTCAAAAATCATGATGTTCGATAAATCAGGTTGATGGGCATGAACGACACCAGTCCATAACAACAAAAGGGTCATCGCAATCAATCTCATTTTTGAAATTCTATCCATTTTTATGGTTATTGTGCGTATGCACCAGCTAATTTATTGATGAAGTTATTGGAACCTGGTTTGTCCACATGATAATGGTAGCCTCTGGTCGCATCATAATGTCCACGATTGGCGTCCAAATCGGTGTATTCCGTTCCGCTTGCACTCAATCTTTCAAAGAGGCCAAAACCATCCATTGCATAACCAATCATTGCGGCATGGCCATCTGCTTGAGCAATTTTTGTTGACAAGCCTGTTGCAGCATGATAATGATAACCTGCGCCTAAATTGATGTGACCGCCGGCATCGTCAAACGGAGCCAATGTATAAGCACCCAATATCGCATTCGTAGGGGCCGGGGCATCGAATACAACGCCATTGAACGCCAGCCCCCTCGTTGATGGTCCCGTTGCGCCCGGTCCGTTGCCAAAACTCACCGCTGTACTCAGTTTTACAGGCGTAACGGGGATGTAATAGGTTTTGGTCAAGGTTGAAACATAAGACGGCAAACATTCAACGCAGTAGTTTTTATACGCCGCTCCAACATTTGGATTGGCCGCCGCCTGACAATCGGCCTGGGTTAGGGTTCTGGTGATGGCCCCCGTAGTGGTGTTGTACATCGCCCAGGTTGTATTCTTGTAAAATGTTGCCAGGTTTTTAACAAACGCACCGTCAACATCATAAACGTTACCACCTTCTAACCAAATGCCTCCTTTACTTTTGTCATCGGAGATATTCGTGGGACACCATGGGCCCATGTTGTGGTCGGACGGAGTGCCTTTACTTACGATTTTGTAGCAATCGGCGGTTGTACCATTTGAAAGCGTACGAGAAACGGTCGTGATGGGTTCGGCCAATCCAGCAGCAAGAAAATCATTAGATTTCACCTTGATGACCGTGTCTGTGGTGGTCGTGGTGGTGGTCTCTTCTTTGTCACAAGCAGTTATGGTCATCATTAGCAGCAAAGCTCCAAAAAGAACATTTTTCATGTTTTAAAAAATTAGATGCTTAAAAAATTGGTTGTTATTATTATACAGACACATTTGACACTTGAATCTTGCGGTCGTAGCTACTTTTTCGCTAAAAGCAGCAGCATTTTTTGCACGCCTTTCAATTACCTTTGCAATACAACTTTACGGGTCGTTTGCGCTTTGCCGTTTGAGATTTTAACAAAATAGGTACCTGCATACAAAGTCTGTGTATCAAAATAAGCAATCGTGCTGCCTTTATTGATCTGAGTGGATTTGACCAATTTGCCAGTCATTTCATACAAATCGATGGTGTAATCTTCCTTCACCAAATCACCTATTTGGATAGAAATTAAGTCGGCGGTCGGGTTTGGAAAGACATTGATTTGCAAATGATTCAAACTGGTTTCTTTTAAACTTGTCGATGTATTGAGGTAGGTAGAAACCGTTTCCGTAACCGAAGTTACTTTTGACGCGCTCAACACGCCATAAAAAGTAGGCCCAACAGCGTAAGGGTAGGCCGAATTCCAACTGGCATCTACTGTAACAAAATAGCAATAAATGCCATTTGGATATTCAGGTGTTTTACAAATCCGGCCATTGTGCACATCCAGGTAATCGGGTGCTGTATTGCCAACAAACTCGTAGTCTTCTCTAAAATAACCCAATGGATACGTTGTCGTAGAAGGTACAGTACCCGTACCTCGGGTTGTTTTTAATTGATAGCTCGATTTCATGCGGGCAATACCGCCCGTGCCATCCGTGTTTTTATACCCGTAAGCGCCGTAAATGGGAAAACCATCGTAAGCAAAACCAATGAGGGGCGAATGTTTGGTACTATCCAGTTTGTACAAACCATCGGCATCGTACAGGTTACACACCGTTGAAACTACCTTCAAATCCAAATCGAAAGCGCTGGGGTTTTGATGGTGGTGGTAGTTGCCCATCGCAGGATGCCCTTTGGCACAATCAAAACCCGCTTTTTCTGCCAAAATAGCATCTCTGTTCCAGGCCTGGGTTGCGGCCATACCTCCTGGGCACATGGGGTTGCCGGGGCCACCACACAGTGCATTGGTCGTGGCATTCCAGGCTACGCCGTCCCGATAGTCAAATAGGGCCACACCATTGATGAATACACCAATGTTCCCGCCTGTGGTAGCCCTTTTTGTACCCGTATTTTCTGCGGGTGAAAGTGGAAACTTAAAAATTGCATTCTGGTTGCTCGCCTGGCTAGGGTTCCCATCTTGAAAGGGGCCTGTTGCATATGCGGGGATGCCCGTGCAAGTCACATACGCAAAGTTTGTTGAATATTGCACCTTTTGGCAATTGACCAAAATGTTGTTGGGAATTGAGATTGAACCACCTGCGACGGTGTAGTACCTGCCCGTAACTGTAGTATTTTGCAGCCATGATGTAATGGCAGGATTGGTTTGGGCAAAAAGCATTGGTGCCAATAATGCCAGGGCGATTGTGGTTAAAAGGTTTTTTTTCATTTTTAATTCACTTAAAAACAGGTGATTGAATCGAGTATTACACAATAGTCGCTTCTTTAGTAACTGGTTTGCTGCGAAACTTGCGCTGCGTTTTAAGTTTTTTTCAAAAAAGGGAAGGAAAAATAGACAGCGAGATTTGGTGAAATATTTTTCAAGCTGTACCGCAAGTTTTTTTCCAAATGGGTGACCAACAAAAGGGAAGATAAATCCAGCGATTGTAACCACGGTATTGCTACATTGAGCAGAAGCATTGAACAGCAAAACGAAACTGGCTGCGAAAACAAACTTATTTGGACCATCAAACAATCGAAACAGCGTTAATTGCCCAACTCCGACTAGGCAATGAAGCGGCTTTCAAACAGGTGTTTGAGGCGCATCAAGACCGCATATACAATACGATTCTGTACATGTTACAATCCACCGAAGAAGCCGAAGATCTGACCCAAGAGGTATTTGTGGATGTTTTTTTAAACCTAGACAGCTTTAAAGCTCAATCCAAACTCTCGACCTGGATTTACCGCATTGCCATCAACAAAGCCCTGAACCATCTACGCTTTAAAAAAGCAAAGAAACGATTCGGTGCAGTCCTGTCTGTTTTTAATTTATCCCCAGTAGACGAGGTATCTGATTTTGTACATCCTGGCATTCTTTTGGAAAACAAAGAATTGTCGAAATCACTTTATCAGGCGATTGACCAATTACCTAAAAAGCAAAAAACCGCTTTTGTGCTGCGGCAATTAGAAGACTTGTCTTACGCTGAAATCGCTGAAGTGATGCAAACAACGCTCTCTTCGGTAGAAGCTTTGCTGTTTAGGGCTAAACAGAATTTGCAAAAGATTTTGAAAAACTAATAAACTCATGAGCACAAGTTTTTTTTGTATTGAGTGTCTAAACGCTTGAAAAACACAAAGAAATGGACAATTTCGATGAAAAAAAATGGGGAAAACAGTCCGCTGTCGCACCCGCAGGCATGTATGATCAAGTGCGCCAACGCACCATACAGAGGCGTATCCGAATGGCTCAAACCCAGCGCCAATTGGTGGTCGGATCGGTTTTGTTGTTTGTTATCGGCGCGTTCAATATTGGCATTGTGCTTACCAACAAAGAGAAACAACCTGCTTTTGAAGCAAATGCGGAGCAGGTATTGTATGAAACCTACTTTGACAATGCCTTAACCTTGTCCAATGAAAAATAAAGGGCTTAAATACTTAGTGGCGATCACCTTAATGATCAATGCGGCGACATTGCTATTCTTTTGGTTGCACCGCCCGCCACATGGAGGCAATCCAGGATCAAGACCGGGGCGGGTGCTGGTCGAAGCATTAAAAATGGATAAAAAACAACAAGCTCTTTTTCGGCCTTTGCGTGACCAACATCACCAAACCCATGATAGTTTATTGACCCTAATTGCCGCAAAAAGACAAGTCCTGTATGCTCAAAAACAAGCAGCAAGTGATTCAATAATTCAAGAAATAGGGCTTTTGCAAGCGGAAATTGAGCGCGTAACTTACGAGCATTTCAAAGATGTGCGTAAAATATGCACGCCCAAACAACAAGCACAACTGGATGCCTTATTGGGCAAAACGGTTCAAAGAATTTTGATGCCGAAAAACAACCGACAAAAGCCTAAAAATGAGCGTTAAATCCCGAATCCTTCTCTTCATCTTGTCTTGTTTTGCTTATCCAGCCACAGCGCAGCTTAGTATTTTACCCGTTTTTGGTGATCGCACGATTGCGGAAAACACCTGGTATGTAAGTACAAAAGGGGATAGTGTCCAGTTCGACAACATCCGATTTTATCTGTCCGACATGCAGTTTGAAATGGACGATAAAACCTGGATCAAAGACACGGTAAGTGCCCATTTAATCGATGTTTTTGACCCCGCTTCGCTGCACATCACCACGCAGAAAATAGACTTAAAACGCCTCAAAACGATACATTTCAACCTCGGTATTGATAGCTTGACCAATGTTTCCGGTGCATTAGGCGGTGATTTAGACCCACAAAAGGGGATGTACTGGGCATGGCAAAGTGGCTACATCAATTTGAAAATCGAAGGCAGAAGTCCTCGGTGCAAGACCCGAAAAAACGCATTTCAATACCACATCGGTGGCTATTTACAACCGTTCTACAGCATGAGAAAAGTTGAATTGCCGGTAAAAAACGCGGGAGTAAATCGAAACCAAGGAGCAATCCAGCAAGGGGTCATTTTAAACGTCGACTTCTCTCTGTTTTTTGGAAACCTATCCATCGCTACCCAAAACAGCATCATGATGCCCGGCAAAGCAGCAATGCAATTGGCCGATTACAGTACCTCAATGTTTTCCATTCATGCGACTAAAAATTAAGCACGTCATTTATTGCCTATTCGGTTTTTACACCCTCATGATCTATGCTTTTAGTGAGCTAAAAACCACACCGATGCCGCTCATTATTCCTGAGGGTTGGCCAAAACCAGTGTATGATTTCACTAAAAATCCCTTAACTAAAGAAGGATTTGAATTGGGCAGACAGCTGTTTTATGACCCCATTCTATCACGAGACAGCACCATTTCCTGTGCCAGTTGCCATTTGCAGGCCACTGGTTTTACGCACGTTGACCACGATTTAAGTCACGGCATTGAGGGTAAAGTTGGCACGCGCAACTCCATGGCGATCATGAATGTGGCCTGGAGTAAAAATTTCATGTGGGATGGCGGGGTCAATCATTTGGACATGCAGCCTTTAGCCCCCCTCAGCAGCTCGGTAGAAATGGATGAAAAACTGGAGCAGGTGATTCAAAAATTAAGCGCTACCAAAAAATATAAAAAGCTATTTTTCAATGCTTTTAACGACAGCTTAGTAAGCGGTCAAAAAATCCTGCTTGCTTTTTCACAATTTACGCTGCACCTCAACTCCTACAATTCAAAATACGATAAATACATCCGCAATGAAGCAGGTGGGGATTTTACTGAACAGGAAAAAAACGGTTTGCAGCTTTTCAGAAAGCATTGCGCGTCCTGCCACACTGAGCCTCTTTTTACCAATCAAAACTTTGAAAAAAATGGACTCCCCGTCGACCCCACTTTGAATGATTTGGGCAGATTTTCCATCACTCGTCTGCCTGTCGATAGTTTTAAATTCAAAGTACCTACCTTGCGCAACATCCAATTCACTTTCCCCTACATGCACGATGGGCGTTTTAAAAAGCTGCGCGAAGTCCTCAATCACTATACCGAAACCGCTGCCTTAAAAACACAGATCATCCTTAGTTCCAATGAAAAAGCCGACATCATCGCTTTTTTGTTGACTTTGACCGACAATGATTTTCTGTTTGATAAGCGTTTTGGGTTTCCCAGAGATTAATTTCTTTGAGCATCAATTGTAAAATTCCTCACCCAATGACGCGATTGTCTTTGGCAACATAACGCGCAAAGCCCAGTAACGCCCCGACAACCATGATGTTGCGGAAAAAATTCACCATTTCTAGCTCCATCTCGCGGGCCAGATCAGCTGTCATCATTTCCGTGCCCAATTCCTGGCCATTAGCCCGTGGCAAGTGTACCAAGACGGCCATTAAAATGACGTAAAGCGCCATGAGGGTGTAAGCCAATTTATCGTATTTGCCAATCACGGCACTGGTGATGAACAAAACAATACAGACCATCGTAAAGTAATTCCAGAACAGTGGAAAAGGAAGGTAGTCGGGTACAAAACCTGCTCCCACTTCGGGTTTGCCCAAGTGTAAGCCCACGTACATCAAAAACGATAGCGGGAATAAATAGCGGCCAATGCTCAATAACTTATCCATGATGATTAAATTTCTAAGGTTGACATAGGACGGATTTCGGTATCAATAGCATTAAGCCCGCTTCCATCGTGTGTCAATTTGGTGATTCAATGCCACAAATTTCTGGCAATGAATTCCAACGACTCTTGATAAATGTCAATGATTTTGAAGAGGTACTTACAACTTTCCTTTGAGGCGGGTCATGGTTTCGGGGCTGATCCCCAGGTAAGAGGCGATCAGTTTGCTGGACAAGCGGGTCATGAGTTTGGGCTTGTTTTCCATCAACCATTTAATCCGGTCGAGCGCATCCAAGGAAGTCAAAGTGTTGACCCGGTACACGGTATTGCTATAAGAAAGCTCCAAAATCTGCTGGTAAATCTGTGCGAAGGCAGGAACTTCAGCCGAAAAGTGCTGAAATGCATCGTAATGAATACGAAGAAGTTTGCAGGGTTCAACACACTTGATGTATTCATCTGAAGGTTGTTGGTTTTTGAACCCAAAAATATCGGTGACCCACTGCTCCTCTGTATAGAACTCGCGTATTGATTCACTACCATTTTTATCGATGACAAATACTTGTAAACAGCCTCCAACGATGAAGTAGACGTACTTGCAGACTTCCCCTTCTTTAAGCAAATAGGTACCTCGTTTGAGCCTAAGGGGTTCAAACGCTTTAGCTACTTCTTCGAAGCGCTCAGGAACTTTGCCTAAACGTTTAATAATGTGTTCCTGAAGTACCTCAAGCATAGGAATGAGTTTGGATGAAGCCGATTCGAGATAGTGAAGATAATAAACAGTTGATTAAACCATCTCCTTCGGTTTTCTTACCCGACTTTTTTATCTTTGAAGGTGCAATTCCCAATTGTTTAAGTAAAATTGCCAATCAACCCGTATTCAATGCAAGCTGAAGCCTTAGACACCTTCCAGGACACCTTACGTGAAAGTCTAGCCAAAGACGGGCTCAGTTCGGCCCTTGCCATGCTCAAAAAAGCCTTGCCTGAACAAACTGAAAAATACAACCTCGTTTTTCAACTCGAAACCCGGCTCAACCGCATCAACAAAGACCGCATCAAAGGCATCCTCAGCCAGGAACAGCTCGAACTCGCTTACAATCGCTTGAGTGACGACATCCTCAGTTTGGTCGCCAACCTCAGTCCAGCTGATTTTGAACTACCTACCGCCGCTGAGACCAAAGGAGGGCGCAAAACCGGGGCCTTACTCTACCAGATTCCGCGCAAGATGGAGCTGGATCCAGAAAAAGCCTACCGCTGTGTCGTACGCCTGGCCTTCAATGAAGAAGTGATCGTTGAAAACCTCGATCTCACTAAAGATACTGTTTTAAAACCGGTACGGGTATCCGAAATCATGGAGGTTGAGTTGAAAGACCCCAATGATTCACCAGCGTTTAACATCCAAT
The DNA here is from genome assembly GCA_027486765.1 of Saprospiraceae bacterium. Taxonomy (GTDB): domain Bacteria; phylum Bacteroidota; class Bacteroidia; order Chitinophagales; family Saprospiraceae; genus Haliscomenobacter. Next base: position 12,778 of record JAIXOO010000479.1, on the reverse strand, counting down.
TGATCAATTCGGCGGAGCAATTCCTGGAAGAACACGCTTATACCGAATGGCAGTTCAAGGTCAAACCCATCCGTACGGGCGCATTGCCGCTCTTGCTGGTCGTTGCCGTTAAGGAATACCTGCACAATCGGCCCGTCAAAAGGGAAATTGTATTGGAAGAAATCATCGAGGTCGTGGCCGAACCAGTTGAAAACGTAGAGGACACCGCTGATTTTCAAAGTGCTGGGTACACATTTTTGTATTCATCCGAGCCAGAAAACCGCAGCGGAGGGCTAATCAGTACCCTTGCCAATGGCAAATACAGCATGGTCGCTTCCATTTTGCTCTTGTTTCTATTTGCAGCAGGAATTTGGGCCTTGGGTAGCCGTCTGAATTGGTTCAAGTGGCAACCAAATGTCATTGACCCCCCAGGTAAAATCGAAAAAACTGACCCTTCAAAAAAGCCAAATCAGCAGCTACCCGATAGCACAAAACCAACCCTCAATAACCCGCTTGATACCCCCGTCCCTAAAAAAGATACTTCAGCAACTGTCCAGAACAGTAAACCGACCAAGCCGATTGATCAACCAAAAAATAATCCTGGCTCCAGCGGGAGCAAAGTCAAGGTCGTTCCTAAAATCAAAAACACTGGCCAAAAAACGGTCAAACCCACCGATACCAAAGTAATCGATCCTGGGCCGATCAAACCTGTCGATCCAGCCAAAATGCGCAAATCAGGTTTCACGATGGTGAAAGTAGAAGGAGGTAAACTTCCGTTGGGGAAACACTACGGTAGCAAGGTTTGCCCTACCGATACCATTCAAATCAACAGTTTTCGCCTGGGCAAATATGAAATCACCCAAACCGACTGGTTGGAAATCATGGGCAAAAACCCCGCGTTTAAAAAAAGCTGTGCAGATTGTCCGGTCGAAAATGTTTCCTGGAATGACATCCAGGAATTCCTGCAAAAGGCCAGCAAAGCCAGAGGCAAAAAATACCGCCTACCCTACGAAGTGGAGTGGGAATACGCAGCACGCGGGGGTAAAAATCCACATGGGTTCCAATATCCTGGCAGCAAACAAGCCAGCGATGTAGCCTGGTTCAGCACCATCAAAGAACATACCCACAAAGTAGGTCTAAAAAAGCCCAATAACCTGGACATTTACGACCTAGGCGGCAATGTGCGCGAATGGTGCAGTGGTAGTTTCCCGGCTTCCCTCAATTGCAAAATAGAAAGTGAGGCCAAAAAGCCCCTACGTGGAGGATCTTGGGTGAGCCCCAAAAACAAAATCAAGGTCATTGCTCGCGCAGAAGCAAAACCCAATAGCCGCGATGAACAAAGTGGCTTGCGTTTGATCGAAGAATAGGCTAAATCATTACCGTGGCCAGGGTTGGTATAAAAAAGTCAGGCCCAAACCGGAGCGTTTCAGCGGATATTTTTGCACTTCCACATCGTTGGAGGGTGATTTGGGCGCAAGGTTGAGCAAGCCTAAGTCAAAGTGCGCAGCAAGACGCCATCTTTTGACGCCATACCCTATCTCACTACTCAGTCCAACATTTAGCGGCCTAAAGTCAGCGTAGTCCATCTCATCGTTGCTAAAGGCCAAGGCTTGATCGTATGCGTTTTCCACATTGCCATTCTCCACATTTTTGAACGTGAACTGACCAGCGATACCCAATGCGGCGAAGGAGCCCAAACCCGCACTGAATTTACCCACTCGATAATGAATCATCAAGGGCAATTGAAGTTCAAAAATGCCAAATTGGTACTGATTCGCAATATTGATCTTGTTGTTGAGGTAATTGTCATCCCTAATGCCCTTAAAAGTAGATTTATTGAGCACAATTCCAGTTGAAGCAAAAATTTTATCACTTAAATCGTATTCAATATCAAAACCGAGGGAAAATCCAGGGCCAGTACTGGATTTCCAACTCTGGATATAAGCATTGTCAATGGTCATATCCTTTGGAAAATCGTAGCTCGCCAGCGTGAAATTCGCTCCACCCAAAAAGCCCATGCGGACTTTTTGAGTGAATGCACAAACTGCCAATACATTAAACAGGATCAATAGAAGATAGGCTCGTTTGGTGTTCATTTGAATGAATTTGGCACCAAATTAGGAAAAAATCCATCATCCATCACCACCGACGCGGATTGCCAAAACGACGGTATACCACAAATCCCAAATTCATGTAGATGTCTTTAGCCTCGGGGCCGGCCGCAAAACTGATCCCATCCAGGTAATCTGTAAAGCTGGCCCGGACACATCCCTCAATGGCAAAAGTAAAACCCTCTGAAATGTCAAATTTCACGCCCAAACCGACTGGAACACTGACACCAAGCAAAGAATTACCATAAGCACGATCTTTCTGGATCCCCGCTTTTAAATCTTCACTGTTTCCATTGTAATTGGAAAAATTGGTATTCAGCACGCCACCCATTAAACCGACTCCGGCATAGAGATAAGGGGATATCAATTTGTCCATGTTGACATTTCCTGCCGCATCGGTGTAATATCGATTGGAACCCAAAGGCTCCCATTCGCCCAGTACACTAAGTTCTACCAGGTTGGTTTTGAAATCAAAATCTCGTGATTTACGGCTTTCGTAATTGTCATCGTCCCCTTCCAGTCTGAGGTAAGTAATGCCGCCCCTGAAGCCCATGCGATTCGATATGTTCGTGCGGGCAATCAGCCCCAAACTTGGGGTAAAATCCTGGAAGCGAGGAGTAAGCGTTGGGTTAATATCTCCTGAGTAGACCGCCATTCCGGCGAAAATTCCACCTTCCCACACAGATTGGGCTTTGATCATCGTCATCGACATGATCAAGCACAGAAAAAGTACTGATTCTTTCATACTTAAATAGTTTTTGGAAAAAACACTACTGCACAACATCCAATACAAATTCAACACGGCGATTGAGCACCCGTCCTTGGGCTGTTTTGTTGCTCGCAATTGGTTTTGTTTCGCCGAGTCCATCATGCTCGATTCGTTTAGCGTCGATAGAACGCAAAAGCAGGTAATCGTAGCATGATTGAGCACGTTTTTTTGATAAATTCAAATTAAATTCATCTTTTCCTTGGCTATCTGTATGTCCTTGAATACTCAATTGATACACGGGGTACCGCAGCATCAAGGCCGCTACTTTGTCCAGGATTTTTTTGGAACTTGGTAACAATATCGCACTTCCGGTTTTGAAACGAACTTCTTTGCGGGCCCGCAAAAGTACGGCCTGGTCTTCCTTGCGCAATTCTGGACAACCGAATTTATTTAACAATCCGGCTACTTCTGGGCAACGGTCGTCCAGGTCGATCAAACCGTCCTTGTCGGTATCTGGACAACCAAAATGGGAGGCAGTGGTATCGGCTATTTCCGGGCAACGATCATCAGGATCGGGAAACCCGTCACCATCCGTATCGGGACAACCTTTGAATACCAATAACCCGGCTTTCTCCGGGCAGCGATCGTCCAGATCGATTAAACCGTCTTTGTCGGTATCCGGGCAGCCGTATTGATTGGTCGTATCGGCTACTTCAGGGCAGCGATCGTATTTGTCAATCAGGCCATCGCAGTCGGTATCCGGCTCCGGGCAGCCATTTGAACCTGGCAAGCCCTTTTCATCCGGGCAGGGATCATCTTTGTCCGATACCCCATCCCAGTCCGTATCCGGGCAGCCCCCAAAGCCAGGCATGCCTGGCAGATCAGGACAAGCATCGTCGATATCCGCAATACAGTCATTGTCTCGATCGGGGCAGCCCTCGGTTTCTACAATACCCGAATCGCGGGGGCAAAGGTCGGCTGAGTCCATAAATCCATCCCTGTCCGTATCCGGGCACCCACCACTAATGGGGCTACCTTTTGCTTCCGGGCAGGCGTCTTCGGCGTCTTCTACCCCATCTCCGTCGCTATCCGGGCAACCTCTGGCCGATTCTACCCCCTTTAGTCGGGGACAGGCGTCTATTTTATCCAAAAAACCATCCCCATCACTGTCACGTACGCCCATCCGCACGATTAAATTGACACCCGCTACGGCATACCAGTCCCGCCGTTTGGGATTCCCCGTAGCATTCACCCCATCGATGTTATCACTATCGGCAAAACGGAGTGCTCCTTCTAAAGCGATGGTGGTGGATTTGCTCAAATCCAGGCGCAAGCCGCCACCGAAAGGGACTACAGGCAATTGTACAGTACGGCTTTGGGCCTCATCGGCTAAGATGGGAGGGGCAATGTTTTCATCCACTTTAAAATTGACCTGATAATCAGTTTCTGGTTTGAATTTAGCCAGCCCTATCCCCCCAAAAAAATAAGGAGTGACCTTGGGGTGATAGCGGTATTTGCTTTCTGGATAATGGGATTTGCCGAAAGGATCCCATTCAAAAGTGAGGCTAAACTCGGTGAATTTGGTTCGGAAGGAAAAGTCGCGCAAGCGATGTGGAGCGTCTTGTGGAAAATTTCGGTCACTTCCACTGATTTGGCCGCTCAAACCCCACAACCGGGTCGAAAATGAGGGCGTCAGATAATAACGAAAAAACCCACCATAGGCTGGATTCAACTCTTTCAACAACGGATAATTCTCGGGATTAAGATCCCCTTGGTATCCAGCACCTCCTAGTAACAATCCAGTTTCCCACCTTACTTGTGCAGCGAGCCAAAAAGGCAAAAAGCAGCACAGCAAAGCAATGGTGTAGTTTCTCATTCCTTCTCTCATTTTCGCAGCTTCGTGTACGAGCTCTCGAAATTAACAATAACTGAAGTAAACCTGGACGATAATAAGTTGATTATGGAGTCAGTTGGTTATGGAGTCAGCTGGAAAAGTATGCTTTTTTTAACGATTTTTTAAGATTTCTGGTATAACGGCAAGATAAAAATAACAAATCACAAAAAAAGGGTGAACCTTATTCAAACGGTTCACCCCAGTACCAGTAAGCAACAAAGAGGGATTCTTTTCAGCATCCCTGTATCTTAAAATCAAAATTATTTGCTTCACATCTTGTGTAAATTTAGCATCATCAAAAATTACTTGCACAGAATAGTTATCCACACAAAGTGGAAAACTTTCACAAACAACACATAACCAATGAAATAAAAGGAGGAATTATTTTTCCACATGTGGATAACTCAAATAAAATGTGGAAAACTCGGCGCGTAGCCTACCTTAAAACAGACGTTTACGTTGAAAATACAAGGCGAGTAGCAAACTGATGACCAAAGCCAGCACAATAATCAGGTACACGGCAAAACGGCTGGTTTGAAATGGTAAAGGTACGTTCATGCCAAAAAAACTGGCGATCAAGGTGGGGACAGCTAGAAAGATGGTGACCAGCGTGAGGCGGTGAATTGTAACGTTCATGTTATTAGAGATGATGGACGCATAGGTATCCATCGTTCCACTAAGGATGTTGCTGTATACGTTCGACATTTCCAGGGCCTGTCCATTGTCAATGATGATGCCTTCAAAGAGGTCGAATTTTTCCTCATCATCCCGGATGGCCAAAAAATCGGTACGTTTCATCTTCATATTGAGCAAGTCGTTGGCACTGAGCGAGTTTACAAAATATACCAAACTTTTTTCAATGCTCAACAATTGCCGCAGTTCCCGGTTGCGGCTGGAGTGGTAAAGCTCTTGTTCGATGAGGTTGCGCTTGAGGTCCAGTTTTTTCAGACAAGTCAAAAAGCGATACACGTTTTGCTCCAGGATTTGGAGTACAAAGTGGATGTTATCTGCTGGATCAAAGTTTTTCACCTTATCATCCAAAAAACGTTGCAGAACCGGATTTTCGATGGACGTGATGGTGATGACATGTTCATCGGCCAAAATAATGCCAATGGGAACCGTGATGTAAATGGCATCGTTTTCTTCTTCGGTTGGATTGAGGACAGGTGTATTGACCAGAATGAGTCGAACCTCTTCTTCGGTTTCATAACGCGAGCGTTCGTCAATATCCAGCGAGTCGGTAAAAAATTCGAGGGGTGAATCAAAGGTTTGTGCCACCTCCTCCAACTCTTCTTGATTGAAAGGGGGGGTAATATTGACCCAGCAGCCTGTTTCAGGTTGCTCCAGTTCCTTCAATCGACCATCCACTTTGAGGTAATATCTGACCATAACGTTTGGCGTTTGGGTTCCAGAATCTGGTTATTTCCCGACTCCTCAATTCGCCCGCAAACTTAACAAATCTGTTCCTAAATCCGCCTCAAAAACGGTATTATGTTGCATTTCGTATCTGGTCGATGAAGGTTTCGTACAAAGGGAGGTCGATAGCACAGGCCTCAGGTGCCCAGGAGGCCTGGCGATCCTGGAGGAGCAGGAAATAATCCATGACCAAGTCCCCTTGCTGCTCCAGGTTGAATTCGGAAATGTGCTGAGCTTTGCGCAAAGCAGCTAAGCCCCCGTAATTGTAGCCCATGGCCGTACCTTGTGCCCGCAGTGCCCTTGGAATGTAGGCTGCGCCTTGTCGGTAATATTGCCATACGTGTACCAATTCGTGGATCAGAATGGCCTCTGAGAAGGAGCCCCAACTGTTGATGGTAAAGCCCGATACGTACACAATCCCCGTACTGCGGGTACCAATCCGGGCACTTTCATCAATGCGTACCAGTTCCAAGGGAATGACATTGCCAAAGACCATGCGGGCGGAAAATTTTTCGGCATCGCTCAGGGCCCTGGTATCTCGTTTCAAAACCGCAGCATTGAGTAGTTCAAAGCAGTCCAAGACCCCAAAAAGGTCAAATACAACAAAAGCAAAATCAGCAGCGTGTTGATAGCTAGATCGCTCAAACAACCTACGTATTCGCTGTGGGTAAGTCCTAAACCACCAGTTCAGCCGAAGCAATACGTAAGGTTTATTTTTTTGGCGCATGTGTGGATCATTAGTAGTGGGGCAAAATGAACATTTATTTTTTTATCGCCCCTTAATCAAAACGAATGGCCTTCACTGGGCTAATCCGGCTGACCAAATAAGAAGGAATGACCAAAAACAGCAGCGTAATCACCAGTGTGCCAATGTTCAGCAACAAAATACTCCAGAGGTTGAAGTGAATCGGGGCATAAGAGAGGTAGTAATTTTCCTCATCCAGGCGAATGAATTTGAAATACTTTTGCAAGAGGCACAAACCAATGCCCAACAAATTGCCCCACACCAAACCATTGAGGATGATGTACGCGGCGTAGTATAAAAAGATACGCCGAATCCCCCAATTGCGTGCACCCAAACTTTTCATCACGCCGATCATATTGGTGCGTTCAAAAATGAGAATCATCAAGGCCGTAATCATGTTGATGATGGCTACAATGACCATCAGACTAAGGATCACCACTTCATTGATGTTTTGCAAATCCAGCCAGTTGAAAATACCGGGAAATTTCTGGCGGATGGTTTCAGCGTAGAGTTCGTTGGGGATATGGTTGTAATAAATGTCTTCAGAAAGGGGTTTCAAGTCGTTGATGTCGTCCAGAAATACTTCAAACCCGGCAACTTGATCTTCGGTCCAGCCGAGTAGCTGCTGGATTTTTCGGATGTCCACCAAGGCAAATTGGCGGTCGTATTCTTCCAAACCCGTTTTGTAAATGCCGCAGATTTTGAAACTGCGTTTGAGCTGTTCGCCGTTTTGTACAAAATGAACCCGAAACCCATCCCCTACCCCAACTTTGAGGCGGTTGGCGGTTGTCCGGGAAATCAGAATTTCATTGGAGGCAGTACTATCTTTGGTGTTGATGGCTCGACCCGCTACCAGGTATTGACTCAAAAATTGCCAATCAAAATCCTTCCCTACTCCTTTCAAAAAAATACCCTCAATTTCATCTTTGGCTTTGATGATGCCTCCTTTGAAGGCATACACCTGAATGTGACGCACTCCACCATTGGTAAAGCGGGTGCGTTTGACTTCCCGACCTAAGATGTTGCGTTTTTCGATAAAGGCAACGCGACGAATGGTGTCTAAAGAGGGGTAAAAGCTCTGGTTTTTATCCACATAGGATTCCTCCAGCAAATTCTCGTAGACACTGGCATTGGTGATGTGAATATGCCCCCAAAAGCCAAAAATTTTACTGCTGATTTCTCGCTTAAACCCCGAAACCAGCGCCGTAGCACAAATCATTACGCTGATACTCAGGGCAATGGCAATCACCGCGATCCGAATGATCACCCGCGCAAAGGACTGTTCCCCTTCGGCTGCAACTTTTTTGGCGATAAAAAAGGAGTAATTCATGGAGGCGAAGATAGTACCAAGGTTCCAAAGTTCCAAAGTTCCTGGTTCCAAGGTTGGTCGCCGAACCTTGGAACCAGGAACTTTGGAACCTTGGAACCTTGGAACTTTGGAACCTTTTAGTAGACTACCATTTTCAAGGTCTTCCGATACATTCCGGCTTGCAGCGTATACAGTAAGACACCGGATTGATTTAAATCGGCTTTATCAAGCACAATTTGATGATGGCCAGCAGGGTAAGTTTGGGTGAAAGATTTGAGGATCCGACCCGACAAGTCACTGATCTGCAATGCAGCAGGTCCTGCTTCGCTCAAATCAAATTCGATGGTCGTAGATTGGCTGAACGGGTTGGGTGAATTGGGATAAAGCTGGGATTGAGGCGGCGTGTTCTCGGCATCAACACTGTGCTCAAGGACGATCTTTTCTATACTTTCTCGTAAGGTATACCCTTCTGGACTCAGATCTCTTTCGGCCAGCCGAAACAAAGCACCGGAGGCAATCGATTTTTTTGCCCTGAATTGTAGGGTAGCCAATTGGCCTGCTTTTTTACCCGTATTGATCCAGGATACCCGTACTAGTCCTCGTTCGAGATCACTCAGCCCAAAGCTTTCCATTCCCGCATCCTGGTATTCGATCCGGTTAAAGTCCAAAACCTCTGGATCGAACTGTAAACTAAACTGAGCGCCCGCCAGGTCGCTGGCATGGGGCAGGTTCAAGGCAATGCTGTATACTTCCCCTGCTTTTATTTCGCTGGGCAAAGCGTCGATTTGTAAGGGTCTTTCGGCCTGGTCACGCAACTCTGGCGCAGCATTTAAATTTTCCTGGGCCGCATTTCCACTGACATCCCCCATTTTTATCCCCACGAAGTCAGCCCCTAGCATTTCGCTGTTCAGGTTGTTGTAACTGCGCAATTCAGGGAAAACTTCCAGCAAAGGGTTTTGATTGTCTTTGAAGCGGAAAGAGGCATCGATAAAGCGCCAACTCGGGCATTTTTTAAATTCCAAATCCAGGCGCAGCACCACTTTGCGGATTTGGATGATGTCCAGGGTGGATACATATCCTGACACATCCACATCTGCGGCAATAAATTTATAAGGATTGTCAAATGGCATAGTCCCTAAAATATGCCGGGTAATCAGGACGATGTCATAAGTGCTCACTCCTTCCAAATGGTTGATATTCAACTCCGGTGAAATGGTATAATCCGTGTTTTCTTTCAATCGCTGAAAGCCATATTCCCCTTTTGCGCCGCTAATCGTTGCTTCATTTTGCACCCCACTCAAACGTACATTCACATTTTTTAGGGGGTTATTGGTAAAGGTTTTTATCGTACCACTGATGCCGGCCTTGCCTGCGGTAGAACATAGCCCACGATTGTCCTGCACCAAGACGTATGTTTCACAATAACCATAGTTGCCTCGGGTATCCCAGGCATAAACATAAACCAGGATGCTGGGTTGATCATCACAGGTTAATGACACGCTCGTGTGGTTGGGGTCGGGCTTTTCACGGCCACTTTCAATGTCATCGGCCCGATGGATCGAATAACCTACAATGCCTGAGCAGTCTTCAACTTTGCTGGCAACAAAATCTTTGGCCCAAACTACTGCTGCGCCCGGATCGAGATCACCATCGCCGTCAATGTCTTCTGGTACAGGCAAGGGCATGAGTTCTACGACCAAGCCGTTGATACAAATCGGCGCAGGGCCTTTGGCGTCCCGTACTTCAATTTGGATGGTTTCCCGACTGGTATTTCCACAGCCATCGGAAGCTACAATTTGAACTTTGTGAATGCCAATGGGCAATCGTTCCTGGATGCGGTAGCGTGGGTAAGCACCCGCCAATTTCAAACTGCGGTCAATTTTTCCGTCGGCTTTTTCATCGTACTGAGCCTCCACTTTAAGGTCTTGGCTATTGCAATTTTCAGCAATTGAAAACTGGTAGTTTACATCTCCGGTACAGTCATTGTTGCGCGCATCAAAAAAGCTACTGCTCAGCAGGGTTATTTTGGGTGCTTCATCGTCGTAAACCTTGATGAGTTGTGTATACTCCCAAATGCCCCGCGACTTCAAAAGAGGACGTTCGATGCTGTTCGTCCAGTGTCCTTTAGCATTGGGAATGGTATTGTTCACAATTTTATCCTGGTCGATATAGGTATGTCCATCGGGTTGAACCAGCAACCAAAATGCCGTATTGCCACGCTCTCCATCCTCATCGTAGTCACGATCCAGAATAACGGGCAAGCTGCCTTCCTTGTATTCGCACCAATTGATGATCGTCCAGGTGCGCAGAATTTTGTAACATTCCTGTCCACTGGCCGTAAAACGTACATCATTGACGCTAAAGGCGAGAATGTTGCAGCCATTTTCTTGATGTAGCAGCTTATTACCGGGTGGAATTTGCTGACAGTTGACTGAGGTATCTCGGGGAAAACGGATGGCGTAATCCCGAATAGCACTGACCCGAATGACCTGATAGCACTCCGGACTGCGTTGTTCATTGGCCTTGCCCAGGTTGCGCACCACTTGCCAGCGGCGGGTAATGGTACCTACCCCACAATTGTCCAGTTTATCCAGGGTCGGCAAAGCCACAATATTCAACAAACCGCAGGGATCATTCAAGACCCTGGCCGTGCCATAGGTACTGAGGTTGCCCAGGTTTTTATCGGTGCAAAGGATATTGGTGTCGGCGGGTACTGCACATTGCAACAAGGTTTTGTCTTCTATTGGAGCATCCAGCCAACACTTGCTGGAATTGCCCGAAATGTCCGTGGCAATGAGCTCTATTCGTACTTTGTTGCCAATGTCACAGCAAAAAAAGTCGACCCGATCGGCGGGTAAAGTGTAAAAAATACCATTTTCGAGGCTCAGCGCGTCGGCAGTATCCAATTTACCATTGCCGTTTTGATCAAAACTCATCGTACAAGAAGCGGGTACTGACCGGCGTACCTTGAGCGATTGCAATTGGCAATTGTCGCTGGAGCCTTCGTCCACATCGGCTACCGTGAGTCGGCCATAACCATTGCTCACACTGACATTGATCGCATTGTCGCAACGCACCTGCGGAGCGATTTTATCTTTGACCTGCAACTCGACAGAGTCGCGGCTGCTATTCAAACAAGGATCGTTGGCGTAAAAAATAAAGCGGTGTTTACCCACCGGCAGATTGTTCATCACACCATTGCTGATCGGGTACACTTTTTCCTGCCAAATCGAATCGCCCACACTGGGCCGCAATACATAAGACTTGACCTTTACACTCAATTGCACTGCGTCACAGTCACTGAACCCAATCTGGTAAAGCCGCTGCAACTGATCGGGAGTAACGGGCATCGTTGCGGTGCAAGCCATCGGTTGGGTCGATACCACGATGGGTTTGTTGGGCTTGGAAATAACGGGCGCTTGCAAATCGCCAATTTTCATCAAGGTGGTATCCGTATGGACGATGCCACCTGCACACCAGTCGAATAACTTCAAGGATTGAATCACTTTACGCCCCCGACGACAAATCAGAATTTCAGTGACTTGCCGCTCAATGGATAATCCACAATATTCCCGGTCAAAAACGGTAGTATCTCCTACTGCATTGATCCAGAATGGATACAGCATCGGGGTGCGGATGATCTCCGGGATGCAGGAGTGAATGGCGGTATCTCTGGGGAAATGTAATTTTTTCCAATCGGGTCGCCAAAAGACAATTACCTGGGTGCTGTCTTTGCGGTTGCCAGAGGCATCTTCAGCCGAAAAATTGCGGTATATCTTGGCATAAAAAGTACTGTCACAGTCCCCCAATACGAGGCGGTCGTTGACCTTCAAATTGCTGAGGGTTCCATTACAATTGTCAGTGAATAGTACGCTCCCGGTGTAGTAGTTGTACTTTGTTTTTTGCCAGGAAGCCGGAATATTGTAGATACTGTCGATGTCAAAGCACAACCAATCCAGGGTATCACGCGCCCAGTCAAGTGGCTGCAACCTGGGGGCTCGTTTGTCCTCGGTAGTCAAGGTACTTTGACAAATGATGCTGCCCGAGACAATGTCGCGTACGAGATAGGCATATTTTCCGACCCCGTCGGCAACATTGCGGTTGAATGGATTGGGGTCGTTGATCAGTACTTGCAGGCGCGCCCAATCGGTGGCATCGTCGCCTCCGAGCAACACTTGCTGGGGGCTGATGCTGATTTGGCAATTTTCATCGAGGGTAAAAAGGGCATCTTGACGGCAGCTGAGGGCGGCAAAACTCGACTGATGCGATCGGGGCTCCCAAAAAGGTAACCGTTGTGGAAGGGTCGCCGCAAGCGCCCCCACAAAAAGATAAGACAACCATGCGGCAGTAGACAATAATCGCATAGTTCGGTTTGATAGATCGCCTTACAAAATCTACGGAGCTTTCCATTTAAACAAAAAGCTATACCGTTCGCTCAAAATTAACGCGCATTTGTGTAATATAAGGTGTTTGGAGGGAAAAAGTTTCGTCTGAGGGGGGATAAATAGTTAATGACGAATGTTTTGAACGACGAATGACGTGATATTACCAATCCGAAAACGCTGCATTAAAAATATCCTCCATCAACTGATTGCTAATCGTCCGAATGGCCGTT
>JAIXOO010000040.1 GCA_027486765.1 Saprospiraceae bacterium | reverse complement strand
TCGTCCTGATCCTTTTTCATTTTGGCCGCCCGCTTTTTCAGTTCGGCGTCCGACAATTTACTCAGGGTCAATAAGCTGTCCTGGAGTTGGATGGTACTGAGGTTTTTGGCAATGTCGACCAGGTTATCGCGCAGGGTGGTTGCCGATTTAAGCCGATCATCCTTTTTATCCATAATCGTCAGCGTGCTATCGAGGTAGTTTTTGGTATCGATGAATTTTTCTTCATCGAAATACAACTGAGCCAAGGTGTAGTACGATTCGGTTACCTGCGCTGGGTTGTTGCCTGCACTGCGCACGGACAGGGTCAGGTATTCAATGGCTTTGGGTTTGTCGTTGTTTTTCAGCGCCACATTGGCCAGGGCGTAATAAATGCGGTCGCGGTATTCCTGGTTTTTGGCGTCTTTGAGCATGCGCTCCAACTGGGCAGTAGCGGATTCCGCCGAACCCTTGCCGCTGAGCCAGGAGTTTTGGGCCATGTTCAGGCGGGCATTGAACTGCATTTCGTAGTTCACCGAAGAACTAGCTACTTTTTCAAACCCGCTATACGCCTCATTCCAGCGTCCAGCGCGTTGATGCAATTGAGCCAGGATAAAGTTGTAACGGGCCTTAATTTTGGAATCATCAGCGCGCTCGACCGCTTCTTCCAATGGTTTTACTGCCTCTTCGTATTGCTTCTTTTTGATGTAAAAATGGCCGAGTAGGGGAGCCAGTTGAGCCCGTACTACATTGGGGGTATTTGGGTCACTTTCCAGTTGGGTCAGGGTGCGAAAAGCCAGGTCTTCATTGTCCCGCTCGATCAGGGTGCGCGCCAACCAGAGCACCCCTTCAAAATAGGCTGGTTTCTTTTTGAGGTAGTCTTTTTCCCGTTGGGCTTCTGCCGCTTCTTTGCGGGCTTTTTCCTTTTGGATTTGTTCGGGCGTCTTGGTTGAGCTTGCTGTGCTGCTGCTGGTTTTAGTCCGATTCAGGATTTCGGGTTTCGCCGGTAGTGGTTTGCCTTGTTTGCGGGCTCTAGCCACATCAGCGTTGTATTTTTTGCGGGCTTTGGCGATGTCCTTGGTCAGTTTTTCTTTGTCCTTTTTGGCTTTTTCCCGCACTTTTTCTCTTTCCTTCGCGGTGAGTACTTCGCCGTCACTGCCTACCATTGGTGCGCGGGTGCTTCCACTGCGTACATTTTGGACTACTGCTTTTTTTAATTTTGCTCTTTCTGGCGAAAATTCAGCGGTTAGGTAACGCAGGGTTTGTTCTGCGGTTTCAAAGTCTTGTTTGAGGAAGTGGGCTTTGCCCGCCAGGAGGTAGCAATCGTCCACCCAGTCACTTTTGGGGTGCAGGGCAGCTACTTTGGTCACTTTTTTGACCGCCTCGTCCAATTCAGGTGCCGCAGCTTTGGGGTTATCGATGCCCATGTAAGCATAGACGGGCAAAATTTGGGTGTAATTGTCCTTGTACTGCTGTTCCATGCTGAGCATGGTGGTCGCAATGATTTCGTCGGCATTGAAGTAGCCGTTGTAGTGAGCAGTGGTATTGTGGTAAGCCTTTCCCAGGCCAGACAGCTCCTTACTGCTGCTTTTGACGGCGACACAACTCTCAATCATCAGGGCAAGCGCCACTACCGTCAGGGCGTAAACTAATCGTTTCAAGGCCGAATATTTTTTACAACGATGAATAAAATCGTTAAAATCAGTGCGCATAGGTGGTTTACTAGGCAGTAAACCGTAAATTTGCCTCACTTATAACTTGAAAGGCACAAATTTATTTTGGTTTTAAGAAAAAACAAACCCAGAATTCAAACTGACGATTATGGCTTTGAAGTTTAATGCGGAGCGCTGGACGAAGTGGAGGGAGAACATCACTAAGCATTACCGCTTCGTGATCATGAATGAGGACACCTTTGAGGAGGTTGGATCTTATAAATTGACCCTAATGAACTTGTACGTATTCATCAGCACTTTGCTGGTGGTGCTGACCTGTTTGGTCTTTATGCTGATTGCTTATACGCCCATTAAGGAATATTTGCCCGGATTTCAGCCCGTCAGCAGCAATGACCGCCGACTCCTGGAACTCACCCGCGAAGTGAACCGCATGGGTCAGGAAATGCAAGCCCAGGAAGTATACATCAAAAACCTGCAACGCATGCTGACCGGCAATCCCTTGCGGGAAAAGGATGTGCCCAAGGCTACCCCTGATCAGGCACCAACCAAGGATGGGGCCAAAAAAATAGGGATGTCGCAAGTGGATGAAGAGATGCGGCGGGAAGTAGAGCTGGAAAGGGTAGGGCAGATTGCCAAACAAAGCCGCTCAGTGGGTTTCGCTCCCACTGAAAAACCCATCGAACAATTGTTTTTTGCAGCACCAGTCAATGGAGAAATCAGTGCACACTTTGACCGACAAAAATCACATTATGGGGTGGATGTACTCGCACCCCGCAATGCGGCCATCAAAGCGGCCATGGACGGCTATGTTTTTTTATCAGAATGGACCCTGGAAACTGGCAACACGGTAGGCATTCAGCACGACAATGGAATTCTTTCTTTTTACAAACACAATTCCTCTTTGCTTAAAAAAGTAGGCAACTTTGTTCGGGCCGGTGAGGCCATTGCGATCGTTGGGAATACAGGGGTACTGTCTAGCGGACCCCATTTGCATTTTGAATTGTGGCACAAAGGAAAACCCGTCGATCCCGTCGACTATGTAACTTTTTAGCACTCTTTTTGTTTACACTTCTCTTTTTGTGGCGTTTGCCATCGGTAGAACCCCTTTTTTCCTTTTCGTTTTTTCTCAAAAAAACCGGATATTGCAGCGTTTTAATGCAAGTCCATCGCCAATAAATACCAAATTACACTGTCTATCAATCCTTTATCCAAACAGTTAAAGACAATACAACATTTTCATGGACCAGAATAACCAGCACCTTAAGGCAGCTTATAACGAAAAAGGGGAATCGATCAGCCCGGTACTGCCCAATGAAGTGAAGAATTTCCTCATTGACATCGACGGTACGATCTGTGACGACATTCCCAACGAGGAACCCGAGCGGATGGTGACAGTGTTGCCTTACCCTGATGCCCTCAACATCCTGAACAAATGGTATGATGAAGGCCACGTGGTGACGTTTTTTACTTCACGTACGGAAGAACACCGCCAGGTAACCGAAGAATGGCTGAATCGCAACGGGTTTAAATACCACGGCATTCTTTTCGGCAAACCTCGGGGTGGCAACTACCATTGGATCGACAACCACATCGTGAAAGCTACTCGCTTCAAGGGTAAGTTCACCGATTTGGTAGTGGAGAAACACGAAATCGAAGTATTTAAGGATTAATCGTCCTTTACAATAGGAGATATAATGGGAGGTAACTTGCACACTGTAGCAGGTTATCTCCCTTTTATTTCTGGGTAAAAAAAAAGCCGGCGCAAAAATGTGCCGGCAAATAATTAATGTATGAAACTTAGATTAGCCAAAAGAAAAGACCTTCATTTCGTTTTTACCACTGATCGTACTACATCCTGGATGAGGTCTTCAAAAAAATCTTTGCAATTTATAGACAATTTGCAGTACCATAACGAGGATTATTAGTCTGGGTTACATTTATTGGGGTGGAAAAAAGTCTGAAATTCAGATAAAAGTAGAAATCTAAATGTTATAAATTCAGTTCCAAACGCCGCTCATACCGTTCTTTTACCACCTGTGCCAGAGTCTTGTGCTGGATTTTGCTTTCTACCCAGGATTCAATGTCCAGAAAGATGAAAGAACGTTTTTCAAATTCATCTTGCTTGAGCTCTTGAAGCTTTTTGCGGAACTCCAAAAACAATTTAGCCGTATCGTCCGGTCTGGCATTGATCAGGCGGCGGAAAAAATTGATGCTTGCCTTCTGTAATTTGCTGGTATCGTGCATTTTACTGATGAAACGGGCCGTGTTATTGACGACATAATCCAAAAAATCCATGTTTTTGAGGTCGTAGTGTGCCATAATGAACAAAAGGCTGGCGTAAGCTTGCATGTCCTCCCGCAGGGCTCTACCCGGGTGATTCAAAATTTGATTGAGGTAATCAATGGCTTGCGCAGGTTTGCCGGCACCCATCCACAACCAGGCAATTTTGAAGTAAAAAATCAGCAGTTTGTGCGCATCCAGCTTATTGCCATATTTTCGGATGCGACGTAAAGCGTGTTGCAGCGTAGGCCCCGTACCTTCCTGAAAACTTCCTTCCAAAAAATGACGGTTGAAACGCCCTTGGTGTACAAAGAGGAAAGAAAGAATCTGGGAGTTGTAGTTGAATTTGGGATAAACCTCTTTGCGGAACTTTTCAAAACGATCCAGGGTACGGATGAACACCGGATAATTCCGCAAATAAAACGCCGTAACCAACAACTGGTGCATCCCGATCATGTACATGTCCATGTCCATTTCGATCATCTTGGGCTCGGAAGCGTAGAGATTTACCCATTTTTCGGCATACTCTTCACATTTGTCGTACTCCTGCAAGAGGTAGTGGTACCAATAATAGGCATGGTAAACGTGGATTTTTTCAAAAAAGGTATGGGCATCTTCCTCCTGCTTGGGGAGCTTGCTCCGGAAATGTTCTTCCAGTTTTGCCCGCCCTTCCTGGGTTTTGATGTGTCCTTCGTTGATAAAAAGGCGTTGCAGGGCCAGTTTGAAGTTGGACAAAAGAGCGATCGATAAATTGGTGTTGCTATGGGTTTCGGATTCGGCTTGCAAGTCGTCCATCCTTTCGGTGGTACTACGCGTAATGTGGCGCGACTCGATCCTTTTTTCAAACTCTACAATTTCCAGTTGCAGAATGTCGTGGTTGATTTTATTGGCCAGGGATTTGGCCTTGGCCAGGAGTTTCAAGGATTGTAAATAGAGCCCCTTGCCGTATAGAATGACCGCATAATCGATCCATTCCCGGATTTGAATCTCCTCGTGTTTGTGAATCTCCATTAAGCGCAGACAAGTCAGGATATGCTGGTACAAATGCCGCTTGAGGTTGGAGAGTTGGCTCTTATTCGAATCCTTGAGTTTGCGGATGACATTTTCTTCGTCGAAGTCCTTTTGCTTTTCGAGCAAATCAAAAAGTTGCAGAAACTTAGCGTCACTTTCCCCCTGAATTCGCTTGGCATACAAGCGAAAATTGCGCTTTTCAGCCTTGGTTAAAGACTGAATCATTTCAAAAAGCTGATCTCCATGAGAGATGGGCATAACATTGATTTTTAAACAAAAATGCTTTTTTTAACTGCGGTTTTTTCCTTTAAAGAACTAGCTATCAAATACTTGAAAACAGCAAAATCCGGCATCAATGTAGCATGTTTCGGCAATAAAAATGCATTAATGTAGGTTTGGTGATCACAATTGGCGGCAAAGATGCCTATCCAAACATGAAAATACGACCTAATTTTGAATTGTTCAAACAGCGAAGAGGAATCAGCGTAGTATGCAAATTCAATCCTCTTTACTTGTTTGTGCACCGTTGGTAGTCAGGAGCAGGAACTGAGAGAAAAGGAGACCATGTCTACCCAAGCCCTAACCACCATAGTTGTTGCTGCCCATTTTCGGGCGGCATTACTCGGTCTATTTGGTTTTCTTATTTGGATAGCAAATCTGGCAGAGTTGAAAAAGGACTGATAGTTTCCGCAAGCCCGGGGGATATTTCTCGCCGGGTTTTTGCTTTTTGTGAAAATTGGTTGCAACCGTCAGATCACAACAAACTGGGCCCCATCATTTGATCTTGTGATGGGGCTTACGATCCATTCGAAAACAAAAGTAGTTTTTTTTTCGTTGGAAAAAAAAGCATAAATACAATGAGAATACTAATGGTTTGCCTTGGCAACATTTGTCGTTCACCCCTGGCGGAAGGCATATTGAAAGACAAGGTTAAAAAAGCCGGTCTGGCGTGGGAAGTAGATTCTGCAGGAATAGGCGACTGGCACACAGGAGAATTACCTGATAAACGTTCTATATCAACAGCGCGGCAGTATGGCATCGACATCACCGATCAACGCGCCCGTCAAATCCGCAAAGAAGATTTACTTCATTTTGACCTCATCCTGGCCATGGACGATTCCAACCTGCGCCAAATCCAATTGTTGGCCAAGCAGGTGCAAAATCCTAAGGCACAAATCGAAATGATCCTCAATTATTCAGCTCCGGGTAAAAATCAATCCGTGCCCGATCCGTATTATGGCGGAATGGATGGTTTTGAAAAGGTATTTCAGATGCTGGATGAGGCAACGGATAAAATTGTAGAAAGCGAAAAACGAAAAGCGAATAGCGAGGCAATTGAGCGTTGAAACCCAACGGTAAGGTATAGATCCGCAATCAATACAATTGTTGGCGAGCCCGAATTCCGACAAGTTTACCCCAATTTCACCGAAGTCATTGTCAAAGATCCTCCCACCGCTTTGTCATTGAAAAAATGTACGGGATCATTTTTATCCTGCAGGCCCAAAATGTAAAGCAGCGGATAATAATGATCAGGAGTAGGAATAGCCAACTTGGCTGATTTGTTCAAATTTTCATAATTGATCAGTGGCTGGTGGTTGCGATCGCTGATGTGTTGTTTGAAGACCTCATTCATTTCAATGGCCCAATCAAACCCGTAAGACTCTTTTTGCAATTGCTCCCAGGCAACCATGCGCAGGTTGTGCACCATATTGCCACTTCCCACGATGAGCACTCCTTTTTTGCGCAGCTCAGCCAATTCCTGGATTAACTCGTAGTGGTATTGGGGCGATTTATAGTAGTCGATGCTCAATTGTAAAACCGGAATGTTGGCATTCGGGTACATGTGCCGAATGATCGTCCAGGTACCGTGATCCAGGCCCCATTCGTGATCTAAACCCACCTCCGTTTTGGTAATGAGTTTGCGCGTATTTTCTGCAAGTACTGGATCGCCAGGTGCGGGGTATTGTACGTCGAACAAAGCTTGGGGGAATCCTCCAAAATCGTGAATGGTTTTGGGCATGGGCATCGCGGTAACATGGGTGCCCCGGGTAAGCCAGTGCGCCGACACCACCAAAACCGCTTTTGGGGTGGGAATATCTTTGGCCAATTGTTTCCAACTCTGGCTAAAAGCGTTGTCTTCAATGCCGTTCATGGGCGAACCGTGGCCCAGGAACAAGAGGGGCATTTTTACATCTTGTTCTTCCAACTCATCGCGGAAGTTTTTAAAGGATCCCATTGTCATCATAAGCGTAGCTCCTGATATGGTTTTGATGAATGTTTTGCGTTTCATGCGCAAGTTTTTTGTAAAAACGCTACGAGGTGAAAAATAGTTGTATATACATTGAATTTAAAAAAAAGCTGATAGCGACGAAATTATAGCACATTTCGGCACAGCAGACCTGTACTTCCCTGATTTATTAGGCGCTTGCTTAAAGCGAATTGACTTCTGTTTTGATCCAGTCGGCATGTGCCAGAATCTTGCTCCTTTCTTCGGCGTCCATTTTGTCCCAAACCTGATACGCCATGCCAATGCGGGGATTGCCGCGTAGCTTATGGATGTGGCGATCATAAAAATCCCAATAAAGCGCATTAAAAGGGCAGGCTTTGTGGCCATAACGCAATGATTTATCGTAATGGCATTTACCACAATGGTCACTCATCTTGTGGATGTAATTGGCGCTGGAAACATAGGGCTTGGTCCCGACAATTCCACCGTCGGCAAACTGACTCATACCCCGTGTATTGGTAATTTCAACCCATTCCACGGCATCGATGTAAATGCCCAGGTACCAGGCGTCTACCTCATCGGGGTGCACGCCCAATAGTAGGGCGAAATTACCCGTGAGCATCAGGCGTTGGATGTGGTGGGCATAGGCTCGATCCATGGATTGACCAATGGCATGTGCCAGGCAGCGCATTTTGGTCTGACCAGTCCAGTACCAGCTGGGTAGTTTTGCCTGATGATCAAAATAGTTGAGTTGCGCAAAATTCGGCATTTCTGCCCAATAAACCCCGCGCATGTATTCTCGCCAACCGATGATTTGCCTCACGAAACCTTCCAGGGCAGCAAAGGGTACATTTTTTTGATTTTTTTGCCAATAACTGATACAGGCATCCACTACTTCTTGCGGATGGATCAATTTTACATTCATGGAAAAGGACAGTCGAGAGTGGAACAACAACCAATCCCGATCGGTCATGGCGTCCTGGTAATCGCCAAAAGCCCGCAAGCGGATTTGTACAAAGTGCTCCAGCAATGCCAGACTTTCAGCGCGGGTAATTGGCCAATTGAAACGCTTTGCTTCAACCGAACCTAGGGTTTTTACCCCCATTTTTTCCAGCATAAGCAGGATGTCTTCGACATCGCGGTATTGCGCCAGCGTTGGTGGAACGCTGATGTTAGCAGGCATTTTTTTGCGGTTTTCCGCATCGTAATTCCAGCGCCCATTGAGTGGTTTTTTGCCATCTGGCTCCATTAGGATTTGGTGTTTCTCCCGCATTTTGCGGTAAAAACTTTCCATGAGGTAGGTCTTTTTGCCCTTGAATAAATCGGCCAGTTCGTTGCGGGTACTCAGAAAGTGCTCACTGTCATACACTTGATGGGATATAGACAGACTTTGGCTGAAAGACTTCAACAATTGATCCAATCGCCATTCATCGGGTAACTGGTATTCAAATTTTTGAATGGAATGGCTTTCGATGAGTGCCTGACAATTGGCCTCAAAACTTTGCCTATTGTCGGGATCGTCCAGTTGAAAATAGTTTACCGAATGCCCTGCTGCCTGTAGACCTTCGGCAAAAGACCGCATGGCGAGGAAAAAGGCACACACCTTTTGAACATGGTGCTGGACGTATTGGGTTTCGGGTAAGATTTCCATCAACACGTACAGGATGGAGGGGTCTTTTTCTTGAAACCAGGAATGTTGGGCATTGAGCTGGTCACCCAGGATGAGCCTTAAAGTATGGTAAGTCATTGGATACGGTTCGATGAGATGTTGGTTCTAAACAAAGCGTCACGAAGTTTGTTCTTAGCACCACATCAAAAGGATTGAACCATGTCAAAACATTACCTGGTGGTCGGTGGAAGCCACGGAATTGGATTGGAAATTTGTCGGAAATTGCTGCAACAGGGCGATGAAGTCACGGTCATTTCGCGTACGCCAGGTGAATTGAGTGAATTGCCAGGGGTAACTCACCATACACTTGACATAAGCACCGAGGATATTCCCGCCGCAATGATTCCTGAAAATTTACAGGGTTTAGTGTATTGCCCGGGTAGCATCAATCTGCGGGCTTTCGCCAGTCTGCCCCTTGCTTCTTTTCGGGAAGATTTTGAGATCAATGTAGTGGGTGCCATCAAAAGCATTCAGGCTGCCCTCAAATCCCTGAAAAAGAATCCAGGTAGCAGCATCCTCTTGTTCAGTACAGTGGCAGTGGGTCAAGGTATGCCGTTTCACAGCAGCATTGCTGCGGCCAAGGGGGCGGTAGAAGGATTGACTCGATCCTTGGCTGCTGAACTGGCTCCGGGCATCCGGGTGAACTGTATTGCTCCTTCTTTGACCGACACTCCTCTGGCTGCACGCCTTCTGAGCAGCGATGAAAAACGGGAAGCTGCCGCCAATCGGCACCCCCTCAAAAGAGTAGGCGCCGCCAGCGAACTAGCAGCTCTGGCTACCTTCCTGTTGAATGCTGATGCTGCGTGGATCACGGGACAGGTTATTCACGCAGATGGGGGCATGAGCGCAGTGCGGGTATAAGAGTTTGAGTTTTATTGATTGACAATGGGCAGACTGAGGCTGGCCGTATTGTTGCTTTCAGACATTTCGGCGACTACGCCAGTTGCATCTACTTTGAAGCTGAGGGTCACATTGGACGAGCCATAGGGCGCATTGCGGTGGATCAAATTGTCGGGTACCACAAATTCTACCTGCACTTGTTGGCCTGCTGCCAAAGCACTGATGTTTTGGGTTCTTTTGAGACTTTGGGCGGTGAAAGACTCATGATCCACCCGCCAGTTGTAGATGACTTCAACACTAAAGTTTCCCGTAGCAATGGGGCCAGTATTGCGCACTGTGAGCAGAACCACTCGTAATTGTGGTGAGCGGTAAATCTGTTGGGGTTCACCATTGAAGTTCAGCTCCGGCTTGAGGCTCAGATCCACTGCCCGCACTTTGGGTTGAACCGCCAAGCGGGGGGATTGAATGGCTTGGCTTTGGGCTTGTAAATCTTGAACGGCGCAATAGAATAGCATGATGAATAGGAAAATGGGTCGCATGGCTTGGCTATTTTTGTTGGTACAAAGCTGCGGCTTTGAAGGAACAAAAACATCCTCATAAAGGGGGATAGCTGGAAAATCCTGTCAAATAAGGGCTAAATTTTTACCGTTTGGTGAATCCCTTAATCCCCCACACAATCAACCCAATCACACTTCCTCCAATGGCCGCAAACGCCAAGATCCATTTGAAAAAGGTAAAAATGCCGCCCATTTTCGCCACGCCCACCCATTTTTCGGGATAAGTACAGAGCAAGGTCACGATGACCAGGTTTTCAGCGTAATCAAAGACCATTGCAAGGAACGGCAAAAATGCCAGATAAGGTA
>JAIXOO010000319.1 GCA_027486765.1 Saprospiraceae bacterium | reverse complement strand
TTTGAGCCATCCGGCCCTTCAAATCGTTCGATCCAAAAACTAAAGCCCGATTCCGGCTCCTGAATGATGCGGATGCGCTGTTCGCCTACCTGCACACGCAAAAGCGGATTGCCATCGGCAGATTCCTGAATGATGTGGTAATCCGGGGCAAAAGTGGCAATTGTGGCAATGGTGTTGATCCAGTTGATTGGTGTATGGTTCATTGTTGTTGGTATTAGGTCAAAATAAAGAATAAAATTGCAAAAAACAGCACCATCACAAAGGCCCTTCCTGCCAGCACCTCAATGTCTACCCGCACATCGCGGGTTTTGCGATTTTGGAAGGTACGGCGTTTGGTGGCGTCGAGGCCATCGGCACCTTCGATGTAGCGCTCGGCCTGCTCGAATTGTTCGGCGCGTTCGGCGTACTCCGACTTGCTGAGCAAGCCCTTCAGCCGCTGGAGCAAACCCTTCGCCTGCGTACGGGTGAGTGGCTCGTCCTGACTCCAGGATACCGATTTTTCCAGGCCATTGCCTTGGGCCTGCATGCGGCCACGGTGCGGCTTACTCATGGGCGTGGTTTTTGAGGGGTAAAAAATGGGATGGGAAAGTTCCGGCGTTGGGCCGTTTTTGGGCGCGCAACGGAATGACAATGAAGTTTGGTTTGGTCATTGTTTAGGAATTTTGTTAATTGCGAATGTGGTTATCAAATCACGACATAAAATTACTTAAAAAAACTTAAAAACACATTTTTTAACTTAAAAATTTATCATGCCTGAAAAAAAATCTGCTGAATCGGTTATTTACACCAAAGTTAAGGGCATCATTAAGTCGCTTAATCTGGATCAGCAGACCTTGGCGAGTCAACTTGGCGTACACCAAACTATGGTGAGCAATGCGCTCAATGGTAAAAATGAGAAGACCTTCCAGCGCCTAGTGGCGTTACTGGAAAAGGAACATGGCGTGAACGTAGAGGATGCTCCCAGGCCATTGGCGGATGAAAATGACATTCAGTTGATTAAAGAGGAATTGTATAGTTTGCAAGGCAAAATGGGGGAGGTTTTGAAGGGGATTGAGGAGTTGAAGGAGCTGATGAAGAAGTAAATCTTGAGCCACACTTCTAACCGCGGAGCGGTTCAATTCACCATAGCCCCGGCCGTCCGGGGAAAATGAACGTGGTAGATGTTTGGCAACCGCGGTAGCGGTTGAACTATCCCCACAGATGCTTATCTTGGATGTTTACAAAAATCACCAAAGCGGCATTTTTATTGGCACAAAGAAAAAAGGAGAGGACACGGAGGACACAGAGTTGGATGTTGACGGGGTGTGTTTGATCATTTTCAATTCAATCTGGGTAGTGAATACGCTTCGCCGCTGCCGCCAATTTTCTTGAAATACTTTTGGTAAAATCACCTTTGATCAGTGCATGAGCATAATTTCCTTCAATCGGGTCGTGCTCGTTGATTAAACCAAGGTTCTCCGAAAAAGAAGCATCTAAACTAAACAACCTGAACCTTCCAACATCTTGGATGGAAGCATCGTAAGTGCTTAGCCGCTCAATATCAACAGAAAGCCCCTCTTCATCTCTTTTGGGTGTGAAACTTGAAGACGCAGGAGTACCATCTGGTTTGATGAAATTAGGGTCCAGAAACTGAACTCGACGCAATAGTTTGTCTTGGGGGGAAATAGTCTCTTTTTTCAAAATCGGCTAGTTATTGATAAAGTCAATCAATTTGAGCAGGCCATTTTCTAGCGTTCCCTCAAACACACATTCATCTAATTGGAATAGCAGCAACTCAGTACCATTATCAGGATTAAAATAGAGTTCTGCTGCCTTACCCTCACTTCCTTTAAATTCGAGCATTACTTCTCCGTTCACGCCAGGAGCTACAAAGTAGATAGGCAAATTTAAGTCATGGACTTTTTTGGTCAAGAAATCGATGGCAGTATCGATGGTCTTCTCATCAGGGGCCAGAGCACCATAGCTGTCCCAATTGTTCCCTAACCTTTTAAATTGTAAAAGTTTGCTCCAGTTTTTAACGATTTCTCCGCTTAAAGCGGGGGAGTGAAAAACAGTACTAGTGCCATTCGAAAAGTCAACTATACTGCTTTCAAAATTGAACTCCAATAAACGAGTTGAAACCTCTTTGTGGTGAGGCCTAGTTTGTAAAGCTTGCATAGAATTCTTTTTTACAGATGTCTAGAAATACCTTTGAAGTGACTTCGTGTGCATTCTTAACCCATACCAACAACGCGTCTAAATCAGCTTTTTTGTTCTGGGTTATCGCAATTTGCCAAATCAGCACTTCTTCGCGTTTTTTATTTTTCCCATTCGCAATCACGATCGTGAGCCCACCGAGACCTGGTTGCTCAAAAGTTTGCTGAAAGTTAAAATCTTTTAATCGCCCACTGGTTTCAAACAAGTTTTCAAAACTAAAATTCAAACTACTTTGAATGAAAGCGGGCCAGTTCTCAAATGAATAATCGGCGATTTTTACCACGTCAATATAACGCAAAGTGTAATCTGTAAAGTTTAGTTCTTTGCTTTTGGAATAGGCTTTACAAAGCTGCTCCAAAAGTGTTTTCAAGGTTGGAAAAAAATTATTTTCCCATTCGTAATTTTTATCTGTGTCGTTGAAGGTCATAATACCTGGGCCTAATTGCACCACAGGCCAGGTCTGTTCGTTTGTCCAAAACTGATGAACGGGTTGATGATTAAAAAAATCTATAGGGATATCGCCTGGTACCTTTTTGAGTGGGAAAGAAAATTGTCCCTCAATAGCATTAGCGAATTTGCCTACGGCCAAATCAAAACCATTGTCCTGGAGTCTCTGCGTTTCTGGATCCAAATCTAAATCCCAACGAACTTCAAAAATGACTTCTTGCAATGGTGCTTTGGGTAGTTTTTTGATCATGTACAGGTTGTTGGTTGTGTCAAATATAGGGGCTAATTTTGAGTATAGTCTAGTTATTGGCAAATATTTTAGTACGACAGGGTTGGCCTGCTAAGTTTTTAAAATCAATCATGTTAATGTAGTTAGTTGAAAAAGTGGATATCCGATTGGTGAATTATGGATAGAATGCCCGTAATTGTGCGAATGTTTGGGGCAACAGCTTTCAGCAACTTTCCAATTTTTTTCATATTGTCAATCAATTTTTGAGGTACTACCTGTTTTTCTTTAGGCTTAGCATAAATGGCTTTAAGATTTTCAGCTAAACTGAATGAAAGGGAGCAAATTTTTTCTAAATCATCCTCGATTTCCTCGTAATAATCAGCTTTTGATAACTTCTTGTGCAGTAAATGAACAAATAGATTGACTTCAACGATAAATTGAGGGTCAATACTTGCTGAAAAACGAAGCTCTTCACTTATCTGTTCCAGTTGGTCAGAAGTTACAGAAAGCTTCTTTTCTTTCTTTAGGTTTTCGCAAAGGCTTTTCAGCGCAGCAGTTGTCATCTCATTTAATAAGCTCTGATTTGTAGTTATGAAGTTCGAATTCCAGATAGGGTATTATAAAACTAGCAATATACTCGTTGGCCTCTGTGGTTTTTTTGTTGCGCTTTATTTCAGCGATTTGTTTAAGATAGTCCCGAGTTTTGCTGTATAACTCCCTGCTTTTGTAATCAATCTTAGAATTTTGAAAGCCGTTGTTCTTCAGCATCGTTTTTATCCCATTTAACTGAGTTTCCAGGTTGATCAATATTTTTATTACGGCTGGAATAAAGTGATAGTTTTGTTCGAGACTTGAGATTTCACGTTCGATTTCACAAATGCATTCGTAGCAATTTTTTAGCTCACTTTTTGTAGCAGAATCTAGTTTGACCTGTATCAAGTTATTGTGCAGCTTGTTGAACATGGTTTCTTCCTTTTGTTGAGTTGTTTGAGTGTTCAAACTCTCCTTCTTGCCATCCTGTTCTGTATCAGACTCCTCCCGGGAATCTTCATGGTTTTCTAGTTTAAATGGTATGTTCATCTCATTAATGGTGCCCAATAAACTACTCCTAATTTTATTCCATTCAAGATCAAACTCATCTGACCTAATTGTGCCTTCTCGTTTCTCAGATTTAATTTTGTTGATCCTTGAACGGTAGATTGAAAGAGTGTTCAAAACCTCTTTGTCATCTATTTCAGGAAACAGGAGTTCAATAGCTTCTTCAAAAGCATTGCTCTCTATTTTTTCAATCAAAATGTTTTTGTAAATCAAAATTAATCCAATTTTTTGTTTTAATCAAACTATTTTCAACATTTCTAAGCGGAAATTTCTAACGTCGCTAAAGGAGAGACTTTTGTAAGTCCTAAAAATAGTAAAGTCTGAAATAAAACCAAATATTATCTACTCATTTTTAGATCAATATGCATTAATTCCCCCCTCATGCCACCTCCGCATTCCGATTCACCTCCTCCAACAAATCAATAATCCTGCTCGAGGTCACTTCATCAAACACCCCCATAATCCCGCTCGAATTCAAATCCGTAAAAGGCGCTTCAAAAAGCATGGCCGCATCCACCACCCCTTTGACCGTCAAAAAATTGATCAAAGTATCCAGGAAGCGGATTTGTTGGGCGTTGAAGGTTTGTTCGCGCAGGAGGCTGGCGAAGGCAGCTTTGGCGGCATTGCTGTCCAGGCCCATGATGCTGCGGATGAAACGGCCGAGGGGTTGGCTGCCGTAGGCGCGGCTGAACTCGTCGCGGGTGCCGATGCTGCCCTGCTCAAACAACATCTGCTCCAGGGCTTGCAGTTCGACCTGGGTGATCGCTTCGTTGTTGTGCAGCTTGTGGATGGTGAGGTGGTGGCGTTGTTCGTGCAGGTATTGCGTCACGCGGCGCTTGTACACCTCCAGGTTGTTGGCGTTGTACACGAGGGTATGTTCCTGTAGGCGCTCCAGGTCTAGCACATCCTCGAAGCTGGTATAATACACGGGGCTGCTGTCTTTGTCCAAAAACTTCAACAAATCCCGCAATTCTAGGCGCAGGTGTTCGATGGCTGAGACCGTGATGTTGTCCCAATAATTCCGGTTTTGGATGCGCTGCAAGAGATCCATTTTGGCGTTCACCACCGGGATGGCACCCTTTTTGCTCAACTTGCCCGCCGTGGCCATTACCTTTTCGACCAGGTCGGCGCGGGGCTGTTCCTCTTGCAGGACGCTCCATTGCAAATCCAGCATCAGGGCATCAAAACGTTTGGCTTTTTCGTCCTGCTCCGTTTCGCTCATCAGGGGGGCGATGTGGTCGCGCAGTTCGAGCAAGTCCAGCTCGGTGAGGGAGTTCCAGCGGTGCGGGTCGCGGTATTTTTCGACCTGTTCCCAGTGTTGGCGTACCACAAAACTCTGGGTGTTCAAGGCCTGGGTTTGTTGGATCAGGGATTCCCGCAATTGCCGACCGTAGCCAAACAAGTCATCATCCTCACTTTGCAACAACACAAAACTGAGCCGCAAACGCAACTCAAACAAGCGCTGGCTCAGGGTTTTGCCCGTGCTGCCGTCAAAGCCACGCGGGTGAGTGCCAAAAAACTCGAAGTTTTCACAAAAATCAAAAATCACAAACTCCCGCTTGTGCTCGCCGGGGCCAAACAAATCTACACAAAGCCGGGTGCCCCGCCCGATCATTTGCCAAAACTTGGCGCTGCTGCGCACGGGTTTAAAAAACACCAGGTTGCACACCTCCGGCACGTCGATGCCCGTATCCAGCATGTCGACCGAGACGGCGATCTGGGGCAGTTTTTCCGCAGATTTGAAACGATTCAGGGAGTCGTAGCGGTACTCTTGTTTGTAGTCGATCACCTCCATGAAATGTCCCCGGTAGGTGGGGTATTGCAGGTCAAAACGCTCTTTGATGTAGTGGGCGTGTTTGCTGGAGCGCGCAAAAATGATGGTTTTGGCCAGTTTGTCGCCACCTTCCACCTTGATGCCATTTTGCATCAGGTAGCCGATGACTTTGTCCACGGTATCTTCGTTGAACAACCAATCGTTGAGGGCACCCGCGTTGATTTCAGCGGGAAAATCTCCGGTGACCGGGTCGGCAAACTGCTCTTCGTAGTTGCGTTTTTCTTCGGGGCTGAGTTCGGCATATTTGACCCCTTCACGCTGGAATTTGAGGGGCACCCCGATCGCTACGGGCGGCACCAGGTACTGATCCTGTACCGCCTGTTCCAGTTCGTAGGCGTAGGTGGGGTTGTTGGCTTCGAGGTTGAAGAGGGCGTAGGTATCGCGGTCGGTTTCGGAGCGTGGCGTGGCGGTGAGGCCCACCCGCAGACCGTCGAAATAGTCAAAAATGGCCCGGTAACGCTTGTACACCGAGCGGTGGATTTCGTCAAAAATGATCAAATCAAAATGCCCCACGCTGTAAAAACGCTGCTCCCCGTCGGCGGCTTTGTCGATCAGGTTGATCATGGTTTGGTAAGTGGAAAACACCACCCGGCTGCTCTCGTCCTCCTTCTCGCGGGTGAGGTCGATGGCGGGCAAATGGGGCAGGTAATCGTTGAAATTGACCTTGGCCTGGTGGATGAGGGCATTGCGGTCGGCCAGGAACAGCACCCGTTTGACCCAATTGGCCTTGCTCAGCAGGTCGATCAGGGCGGCGGATACCCTGGTTTTGCCCGTACCCGTGGCCATCACCAGCAGGGCGTTGCGGTGCTCGGCGCTGAACACCTCGGTGACCCGGCGGATGGCCTCGTGCTGGTAGTAGCGGTCGGTGATGGCATTGTTGACCGACTGCTGGGCCAGGGGCAAACGGCTCTGGCGGCGCTGGATGAGCAGCGCCAATTCGTCTTTGGTGTAAAAACCATACACGGCGCGGGGAGCGTACTGGGCGTCGTCCCAAAGCCAGGTTTTGAAACCATTGGTGAAAAAAATGATGGGCCGTCGCCCGAACTCCCGCTCCAAACAATCGGCATAACACTTGGCCTGGTGCTGGCCCACGCGAGGGTCGCGCTGGGTGCGTTTGGCCTCCACTACGGCCAGGGGCAGGCCATCGTCGCCCCAGAGCACGTAATCTACCCGGCCATCGCCATTGTTGCCCTCGGCCTGGGGCATGCAGTTTTTGACGGGGTACTCCGCTACCCGGGGCGCAGTGGGGTCCCAACCCGCTTCGATGAGCAGGGTATCGATGTACAACTGGCGGGTGAGGGCCTCGTTGGGATCGCTGGGCGGTGGTACGTTCGCGTGGGTATTTTTGTTGGCTTTGAGCTGCTCTAGCTCGGCCAGGGCCTTGTGCAGTTTTTCTTGTTGGGCCAGGTAGGCGGCTTCCAGTTGTTGGAGCTCGGCCTTGGTTTTTTCCTGGGCGGGCGACTGGGGTACCAGCGCCTCGTCAAAAGCGGGTACCTGCACCGGACTGGCGCTGTACACCTGACAGACCCAACCAATGAAGCCGTGCAGCAATTTTACCCCGTGCAGGGCCTGGGCCTCGCTGATGCGGGCGCGGGTGTGTACGGCGTTGTTGCCCAGTTTGCGGATCAGGTTGAGGCGGTCAAACTGGATGGGGGCAACGGTATTTTTGAAGTCCTGCTGGTGCAGCAGGGCACTGAGTGAGGTATCGTAAGTGGGCAGTTCCAGATCGGCGTCGTGCTCGTACAACCAACGCACCCATTCCTCCAGACTTTTGCGGCAGAGCATGGCGCAGTATTGCGGTGCTGCGTACACCTGCGCCTCGGCGGCACGGGCGGCTTCCGCCAAAGCGGACCAGCGGCTGGGAATGAAGGCGAAGTTGCTCATGGTACTAGTTCGGCATTGAAGGCTTTTTGGAGGAGGGATTGGAAAAGGGTTTCGGAAAAACAAGCATTTTGATCAGCATTTGAATTTATCTCATTTTTCTTTTCAAGAAACGATGTGAAATTTTGTTGAACTTGAATGGGAGGTACTGGAATTTCAAATAATTTCATCTCGTTCATGTTTATTTTAGGAATATTTGCCCGTCTTGATTGTTTTTCTGCAAAATCAAGGAAATAATCACTACGCAATACAAAATATAAATATTCTTTCAAAATTTCAGACTCTTTGGCTAGAAGAGGATACATATCAGCGCTGCATATTCCCTCGAAATCTGGCAACGCAACTTTATTTAAGTACGGTCGAATTTTATTGTAAAGTATATGTTGACCAGAGAAATGGAATTTACCGCTTATTAGGTTAAGCTCTGAAGCTTTTTTTAGCCCAAAAATTCGTCCAGTTTTACTCTCAATATTGTCCCCACCAACGTGAAACATATTGCAATACGGAGCTAATTTTGGGTTTACAAGGCCGGATGGGAATTGAACAATTTGGTCCAAACTCTTCACTTCCCACCCCTTCTCATTCTTCACCGGATCCCCAAACATATCCACAAAAATCGCCTGGGCCAGCTCATCGTATTTTTGCAGCAGGGCCTGGTCTTTGCGGCGCAGGGCATCGGCGGCATCGAGGATGGCGGCAATGCGTTTTTGGGTGGCGAGGGGCGGGAGGGGGATTTGGAGGGATTTCAGAGCCCCACCATTTACGTGTGGAATCGTCGCTCCCGTCCGTTGGGACTTAATGAGATCATTACAAGCTTCTAAATACCAGAATAGAAATCTTGGAAAAAGATCATTACAAGTTAACTCCAATTTAGCTAAAGTGCTGCCAATCACACCTGAAAATCCAACTCCAACTTTACCTGCGTTAGCACCATCCCATGCTATTATTACGTCATTTTCACTGGCTAGAGTGCCTTTTTCATTCGTAAATACACGATTTTTATGGTTGTGTAGATCTTCAATATTTATATACCTGTAGTGACCATTTCTCAAAGGCTCATGTTTTTTGCCTTTAGAAATTTTAACAGTATCTCCCAATTTCACCATTTCCCACTTCATCCCAACATCCCTTTTAATTCATTCAACAATACCGTCCGTTCCCGATCCAGCGCTTCAATTTCGGCGATGATGGCGCTGGGGGTGGCGTAGGTTTTTTCGGCGTACTGGACTTCCTTGTAGCGGTTGATGCTCAGGTCGTATTTGTTGTCGCGGATTTCCTGGAGCGGTACCAGGAAGCTGCGTTCGGTGCGTTGGCGTGGGGTTTCGGCCTCTAGGTGCTGGAAGCGTTGCACGATATCCGGCAGGTCGGAATGGGGGAGTGGGTTGCGTTTGTCGTCCAGGCTGAAGCCATCGGCCTGCATGTCGTAAAACCAGACCTGCTCGGTGCCGCCGCTGTTGGTTTTGGTGAAGAGCAGGATGGCGGTGCTCACCCCGGCGTAGGGTTTGAAGACCCCGCTGGGCATGGAGATCACGGCCTGCAGGCGTTGGCGTTCGATCAGTTCGGTGCGGATTTGTTGGTGCGCCTTGCTGCTGCCAAAGAGCACGCCGTCGGGTACGATCACGGCCGCGCGGCCTCCGAGTTTCAAACCTTTGAGGATGAGGGCGAGGAAGAGCAGTTCGGTTTTTTTGCTGTCGACGGTTTGCAGGATTTTGCCGTCTACGGCCTCGCGGTCCAGGCTGCCTTTGAAGGGCGGGTTGGCCAGTACAAGGGTTGCTCGTTCGCTGAAGTCGGTATTGGCTTCACTCAGCGCATCCACGTCGCGGAGCTGCGGGTTTTCGATGCCGTGCAGGATCAGGTTCATCGCCCCGATGCGGATCATGGTGGGGTCGAACTCCATGCCCATGAACATGTGGTTTTGGAAGTGCGCCTGGTTGCCGTCAGCGTACAGTTCGTTGGCATAATGCTCGCGGATGTACTCGCCCGCTCCGGTGAGGAAGCCACAGGTGCCCGCGCTGGGGTCGCAGATGAAGTCTTCCAGGGTGGGTTGCACCATGTCCACCATCAGGCGGATGATGTGGCGGGGCGTGCGAAACTGGCCGTTTTGGCCCGCCGAGGCGATTTTGCTGAGCAGGTATTCGTACACGTCGCCCTTGGTGTCGCGGTCGCTCATATCGATGTTGGAGAGCATCTCCACCACCTGAGCCAGCAGGCGCGGGGTGGGGATCATGAAGGTGGCTCCTTTCATGTATTTGCTGAAGGCGGCGCTGCGGCTGCCCACGTTGCGCAGAAAGTCAAACACGCCATCGGCCTGGGTGAAACGTTTGTGCATCACCTCGGGGTCGGTGTTTTTGAAGTGGCTCCAGCGCAGGGCGTATTCGTTTTCGTGGTAAATGGGGTCTTCGATGGGGCGTTTGAGGAGGTTGGCTTTTTGTTCGCGCTGGGTTTGTAGCTCGTCCAGTCGGCGGATGAACAGCAGGTAGGTCATTTGTTCAATGACGGTGAGCGGGTTGGAAAGGCCACCCGTCCAAAAGGCTTCCCAGACGCGGTCGATTTGAGATTTTAGTTCTCCGGTGATCATTGATGAGGATTGGTAGTTGCATGGTAATAATTGGCAAAGTATGGATTCTAAAGGAACTAACCAAACAGAATGTATGCAGAAGCAGGATGGCAAGTTTGTAATTTGGGGTTATACTTCCATTTTCCAAACTTCCAATGCCAGTTTACGTATGACCTCCTGCCTTTCAGCAATAGTAGTCATGTTCCATTCATTAAATGGTTTTAATCTGGCAGAAGCAAAGCCGTTAAATTGAGTTTGTTCGCCAATTTTTACATCTGAAAAGGTGCGAGTAATGATCACATTCGAGTTGAGGTAAGCATTTTTTTTGCCATTAAACCATTCATCAGAAGAAAGGTCATTATAGAAATTGAGGCTTTGATTGATTGGGGCTTCGAGCAAGGTAAGATTACCGAATCGGTAAACCGTATTAGCATAATCAAATACCTGGGGGTACTGTTCGCTTGGTATGTTTATGCCAGCTTGAGGAAGGATGTGCTCGAGCTGTAGACTCTGATAAAAAGCATAATTAGCCGATGGAAAATTAACTTTATTCCTGATGTACTCTTCAAGTTTACCAAGAATGTATTTGATGCGGTATTGTGGATTGAGGTCACTTTGGCTTTTTGTAGCAAACTGGGCATTGAATTTAGCTTGTTGTTCAGTTAATTCTTTTTTTAAATCCTCTTCCAGAAAAACATTTAATTGCTCCGAAGTATTCACGGCTCTTAGCTTGATAGCCCAGTTAGCAAATTTCTCTTCATATGATTTAGTAAGGGTTCTGTTTACGGAATAATAAAATACTAGGCTTTCAATATTGCTGGCAAGTCGATTAATAATGGCATTATCTATCTTTTCTTTCAAAGCCATCAATAGCACCAAGTGCTGTCTTGACGTTTTTTTGCTCAAGTAGCCAATTCCAGTTATTGGCGGGTAAAGATCATCCGCATCAGTTGCATGGGTTGCTTTAATAAAAGCCGCATATTTCTTTGCTGCGGCCTTTAATTCCTCGGAAAAGACTACTGGTTTAGAGCTGTAATTCACTTTTGATTTACCCTCATCCGAAATCATCCACTTATAGATGTCATCTTCCCGGAGGATGCCGTCATGATAACGTGCCATCAGGAAATAACGCAAAAAGCGAAGGGGTTTTTCTTCTTTTCCACAAGCGCGAATTGTTTCCAATATTTCCTTCCAGGTTTTTTTTATGGTTTCAAAATCGGTGCTATTGGCATTGCTAAAGAGCAAGTTTTTCAATAAATCCATAGCATTTAAACCTACACCTCGTTCATTGATTGTTTCAAAAATTTTAAGTGCACTACCAATATTATCTGGCATAATAATTACCATTTCAACATTGGTGAGGAAGTAACTCACAAATCCAATGAGGGTAGTGATGCTATCTTTTTCGAAATCTTCGAGAAATCCAAGTACTGTAGTAAAAGCATCCTGCATTTTTTTAATAGACGGGGTGGTAATGCTATCCTCAAACTCTGTTTCTGTAATCAGAGCTTCCAAATAATTTTTACTTTCTTCATACTGCAAAAAAAGCCTTGTGGTATATTTTAACGAGCTAATATCAAATTTGTACAATAGTTCTTTCACTATTTTTAGCAGTTCTTCTTTGATGATTTTTTGAGGATTGGCTTCAATATTTAGTTTTTGAAGGCTACTTCTTATAGCGCAAAGAGAAATCACAATTGTAGTTAACCTCTGTTGGCCATCCACTACATCATATTTACCATCTGTCCGTTTTACAATGATAGTTGATCCGATGAAGTAATTTGACTGTTTTGGCACGTTTGGTTTGAATTCATTGCTTATGTCCTGCAAAAAACGTGTAACATGCTCATCAGCCTTCCATACATACTCCCTTTGATAGTCAGGAACAATAAAAAAAAAGTCCTTTAAATTTTCTATTGATTTTACTTCTGCCTTGATTTCCATATACTTCTGTTTTTTTGTTTAATGTAAAATGATCTTCATTCATTTTTGGCCTTTTAATCTGGCATTATGATGAAAATAGCTTATTGATGTCTCTTTATACGGTAAAAAGAGTGAAAGGTTGCACAATGTTGGCTATTTTTCCAACTAACTACAACTTGGCCACAAGAAACCATATTCAACCGCCTCCGCGGTTGCCCAAAACACCCGAAAATTGGATTCCCCGGACGACCGGGGCTATGGTGAATTCAACCGCTGCCGCGGTTAGCAGGATCATCAAGGGAAATGAAGTCGTATAACAAAGTATGATTTTTAAGACATTACATTTTGTGTCTAAAATCATCCAATCACTTGATAATCAATTTACCATAATTCAATTTATTTAATCAGCCTATTCCGCGCGATTCTTTCCTTTGCTTCCAGCAACAGACTATGTATTTTTTGCTCCAGTTCATGTTTAGGGGGCAGTTCCGTCCAGTACTCGGCCACTATGATCCCGTCTTTGTGCATTTCCAAGAGTTCAATCTGTTCTCGGCTACTTTCGGCGCAAAGGATCAAGCCAA
This sequence comes from Saprospiraceae bacterium, assembly GCA_027486765.1. Classification (GTDB taxonomy): domain Bacteria; phylum Bacteroidota; class Bacteroidia; order Chitinophagales; family Saprospiraceae; genus Haliscomenobacter. The sequence goes on along the minus strand of JAIXOO010000319.1, from coordinate 11,208 downwards.
TCGGTTGGTTTTCATCTTCTTGCTTGTCGTATTTGTCAAGCCATTTCAGGTAGAGTTCCATTTGCCCCTTGTGAGCGGCCTCAAATTTACCCAACTTTAGTTCAATCGCAACCAGTCTTTTGAGTTTCCGGTGATAAAAGAGCAGATCCAGGTAAAAGTCCTCGCCATCGATGATCATGCGTTTTTGGCGTTCCACAAAAGTGAACCCTTTGCCCAATTCCAGAATGAAACTTTCCAGGTCGCGAAGGATGGCAGCTTCGAGGTCCTTTTCTAAAAAGGTGTTTTGTAGGCCCAAAAAATCAAGAAGGTAAGGGTCTTTGAAGGTGTTGATGAGTGCTTCATTTTCAATTTGGGTATTGGCAATTTCCTTTCGTTCATAAGTTTTCCTCGCAATTTGCTGGCGAAGCTCTCTTTTTCCCCAGTGCTCTTCCCTTACTTTTTGTGCATAATAGATTTGCGCTTCCTGGTTTTTTAACGGTAACAAGATAAGAATGTGTGACCAACTCAATTGTCGTGCCACTGGCACGACAATTTCCAAATCGCCAAACTGTTCGGCAAACTGGATCATTCGGCGCACATTTTTTTCATTGAAGTTTCGCCCAAATCTCGCTTCCAATTGTACGGAAATGGCCGGTACGATCTGTTTACCGTAGTCTGCTCTTTTGTGCTGCAGGATTTCCTGATTGATCCGCTTGCCCACTTGCCAGAATAAGAGCGTCATGGTGCTATTGGCATAGGACACCACTTGCTGTTGGCTTTGTTCGATGAGTTGTGCTAGCTCATCAATCAGTTGAGGATTGAGTTGGGTTGGATTTTCTACCATATGTATCAAAAGTATTAATTTTTTATACGGCCAGCACAATTCCGCCACAAGAAACCAAAATTCAACCGCCTCCGCGGTTGCCAAAAAACACCCGAAAATTGGATTCCCCGGACGACCGGGGCTATGGTGAATTCAACCGCTGCCGCGGTTAGCAGGATCATCAGGGAAATACACAGCTTTCAAACTTTGCCCAAAACAGCGAAATTTCCCCACAACCGATCCTACCATTATCACAAAAAAACAAGCGAATCATGTGCAGATACCTATTGTTCCTCGGCTTTAATCTGCTAGCACTTGGCACCTTCGCCCAATCGTACTGTTTTCTCAACGAGGGCCTCAAAGCCCAAACCAAAATTTCCTTTACTCTCAAGAACAACCGCATCACGCAGGGGCGCTGGGAAAGCTGGGATTATAGTGCCGACAGCAGCGAGGTGTTTACTTTTGAGGGAGTAAAAGTTGGGCTGAAGCTCAAGGTCGTTTTCCCTGAAAAAGTAGTGCCTTATCAAATGCCCGGCCCTGGGCACGAAAACGGCTGGACTTTGTACTCTAAAAAACTGCTCATTCCCGCCATTCAGCGCAATTACGAGACAAACAAATACGGGATGATTCCGATTGAGTTGGAGTCTTGTCCGGTGGAGGATAAGAAATAGGGGTGCAATGTTTTTGGAGCGACCAAAGCGACATGAATGGCAGCGTGGAGGAATTACCCAATCACCTCTTTGAGCACATCCTCATTGATCCGTTCCTGTTTCTCCCACTGCTCAGCCAGGAGCCGCAATGTTGCCGCAAAGCCAGAGGGAGGAATGCCTTTAAGGCGAGTTTCACCGGTAGTAATTAGTTCTTGTATGCGATCATAAACCCAAAGCTCAAAACGGGGACTAAGCCAGGCCGCGAATTTGAGGGCAAGTTTTTCGTCCATCCAGGTGCCTTGGAGTCCTTCCGCTGCATCACCACCTTTGACAATCCGCAATACCTCTCGAAAAGGAGCGATATGGGAATTCCCATATCGCTCCTCGATGAGTTGAATATACTCCTGGGTATTTTTCAGTCTCAGGAAATCTCCTACCATTTTACCTTTAAAAGGTTTAGCCATCTCCGTGGCATTGATCATTTTATTGCCATCAGCAAATTCAAAGCTGATGTTCTGGCCTTCGTAATCAAATTTGACAATCTCACTCATGGTGTTATGCTTATTACTGGTAAAGAGGGGAGGAGGGGTTGGAGGTTTTACGCGACCAAGGTAGTGAGACAGTTGAGGGCAGTCAAGTCACTTTTGACTGGTTTTGACCAGGGCAAATCGGAGGTATTGGGGTAGATAGGGGATCAAATTAAGTTTATTCCAGCTAGATACAATTAGGCTAGAGAAAAGCAAATTCAACCGCCTCCGCGGTTGCCAAAAACACCCGAACACCGGAATCCCCGGACGACCGGGGCTATTCTGAATTCAACCGCTGCCGCGGTTAGCAGGATTCTCAAGGGATATACACTCCTTTCAAAATGCACCCAATACAGCGAAAGCTCCTCACCGCATTTTATCATCAATGTGCCTGATCTTTCTCAGCACAAAATCCTCAAAACCTAGATAAATTTTAGCACAATCATACGCCATAAGGCGTATGCCAAAATCACGAGCCATGAAAACCTCAAACGTATTGATCATCGTGCTGTTGTTCAGCGTTTCTTCCTGTGAACCTTTTCATTTGTGTCTTTGGGGAGATTGTGAGGAGCTGTATCAAATGAATAGAGATATTACTGTGGATTTGGTTTTATCTCAAAGCCCGAATATCATTCCTTACGAAGTCAAAACCAGCGACCAACTCTCCTTTTTTATTCCGAAACAAGTCGACGTCACCGGGGCTTCTTCTTACACGGGTAATTTGATCGGGTTGAATTGGGGCCAGTTGGAGCAGCCTCGATACAATGACGAATGCAGATGCGCAAGGGGGAACTTTTCGCTGTTCTTGACTGGCAGTTCTGGAAGTTCTATTCTTCAGCTTAATGGGGGCTATACCCTATACGCAAAACCAAATGCAACCCATGTTTTTTTGGTAAATAGTTTCAGACGAGACTACAACTTGGAATCTAGGCCTGCTTCTATTACACTAGAGGGGAAATTTGATGGAAAAGTATACCGGCTGAGTGGAAAAGGGTATATTAACTATTGATGGGATGTTGGTGATTACACAAATAAATAATTTAATGCTGCTAATCTTGTCACCTTTAGGGGTTGAAAACTGTGCTCCGTTTAGAACCAATCGACCTTGTAGTTCCAGTCTACCACCCTGTACCACCCGCAAAACCTCTCGTTTTTCCCCGTTGCGCGAATCGGCGTAACGGGATTCAAGCACGAGTGGCGACTAATTGATACGACTAATCTTATCCCATCACGCCGCAGGCGGGATAAAAATCCGCGTAAATCCGCCCAATCCGCGTCCTCCGCGCTGCTATTCTTGTCGCTTTTGCACAAAAAAAGCCCCATTCTCTCCGAACAGGGCCCCCCAATGTTTTTGTGTTTGTCCAGATCTATTTCTCCAGCTTCAAATAAGCCTTCGCAATTTCATCATACACCGGCAGCAACTCATTCGATTTGCCCTCCCGGTCAAACACCTGTTCCCAGGTACTCAGCGGCTCCCAGATACAAGTGCCTTTGCCTTTGCCATTGGGTAATTCAAAAGCAATTTTGTTCACCTCCCGTTTCAATTGGGAGTATTCCACCACGATCACGTCGCGCTGGTAGCGTCGCACCAAGTCATTGAGATTATGCTCTAGGTCCTCTAGCGTGCCGTGCCATTTGGGGTAATACGATTCCCCAATCACGTCAAAATGCACCCCCCGCGCCAACATGTTGTCGATGAAAAAGACCGACTCGTGGTTTTGGCCACCTAGGGCTACGTGGAGCATCATAACAATGTTCGGGTCCACGGCTTTGACCGCAGCAGTGCCCGCATTGAGCAACTGCGCCAATTGATCCAGGTTGCTGACCTTGCCCTCCGGCCAAATGATGCCATGGTTGATTTCATTGCCGATTTGCACCATGTCGGGCGTCGTGCCCTGGTCTTTCAGTTCCTGGATCACCTGCCGGGTGTAATCGTACATGGCCTTTTTGAGCTCGGTAAAACCCATGCCTCGCCAGGCGGCTGGTTTGTATTGTTTGCCGGGGTCGGCCCAGTAGTCGCTGTAGTGGAAGTCGAGTAGGAGTTTCATGCCAGCGGCTTTGACCCGTTTGGCCATGGCCTTGGTGTGCGCCAGGTCGCAAAAACCTTTTTGGGGCGAGTAGCCGGAGTCGCGGGCGGGGTTGTTGAAAATCCGCAGCCGCACGTAATTGAAGCCGTGTTGTTTTAAATTTTCAATCGCATCTACTGGCGTTCCTTTTTCCGAAAATTTGATGCCGCGGGCTTCCAATTCGGGCAAAAAGGAAATGTCTGCCCCCAACATTTGCCCCACTGGCCGCGGTTTGGCCGCTTCCCCTTTTAGCTCGTAGGTTTTGTCGATGGTCACACTGGCCACTTCACGAGGCGTTACAGTGATGATGTCGGTAGAGCCCTTCCACAAACCCGCAGCGGTGGCTTCAATCTTGATGATGTCTGGTTTGAGGCTGCCCTGCACGATGAATTGCGCTTTGCCATTGAACAGGCGGCGCTGCCAGGCTCCGTCCACACATTGATCGGGTTCGTGACTGCTCGGGTCACCGTTGCCCACGCCGATGATTTTGCCCTCACCTTCGATGGTAAAGCGGATCAGATTGTCGGCATCGGGTACTTCGCGGCCTTCGCGGTCCACTACCGTGACGTTGATGACGCTCACGTCCTGGCCGTCGGCCAACATGGTCGTTTTGTAGGGGGTGAGCACTACTTCGGTCGGGGTACCCGTGGTTTCGACTTTGGCGCTCAGCTTTTTGCCTTTTTTGTAGGCGATCGCTTCGAGTTTGCCGGGTTCGTAATTGACCGTCCATTGCAGGTGGCCATTGCGTTTCATCTCTTGTTTGCCCAGGCTTTTGCCATTCAAAAACAGTTCCACGTCATCCGCATTGGAGTTGACCCACACATCAATGGGTTGGCCCCTTTTGTCGCGCCAGTTCCAGTGCGGGGAAATGTGCAATACGTCTTTATCGGTCCACCAACTTTGGTAGTAGTAGTACAGGTTTTTGGGAAAACCACACATGTCCATCACCCCGAAGTGTGAGCTGATGTTGGGCCATTGGTAGGGCGTCGGTTCACCCCGGTAGTCAAATCCCGTCCAGATGAAGCCACCCAGCCAAAAGTCACTTTCTGCTGCTAGATGCCACCATTCCTCGGCGCGACTAGCCCACCAGGGCGCGTGGATGTCCTGATCAGGCAGGTAGGCGCGGATGCTGTCTTTGCTGTATTCTCCTCGGGTGCTTACGGTGCTGCCCATTTCGGTGCCGATGATGGGCTGATTGGGGTGCTCGGCGTGGTAATCAGCCACCGCAAACTGGCGGTAGTTGAAACTGCGCACCGGGATCACCTCGTTGACGCCTTGGTGCACATTGGCGAGGTCGGCGGCGTAAGTGCAGGTGCGGGTAGGATCCAGCTGTTTGAGTTTGGCGATGTAGGTTTGAGCGATACGTTTGCCGTGACTGGTGGTGTGAATCCAACCCTCCTCATTGCCGATCGACCACATGAAGACCGAGGCGTGGTTGCGATCCCTTTTCACCAGTCGTTCGAATTGTCCCATGTATTCTGGGCCACTGTTGAGCAGCCGTTGCTCATCCATCACCAGCATCCCCAGGCTATCACAAGCATCGAGCAGTTCGGGCGTAGGTGCATTGTGGCTAGTACGGTAGGCATTGGTACCCATGTTTTTGAGCAGGGCAATGCGGTAGTGTTGCAGGTAATCGGGCAGGGCACTGCCTACCCCGGCGTGATCCTGATGGCAATTGACGCCGTAGAGTTTGATGGCTTCGCCGTTGAGAAATACCCCATCGGGTTTGATTTCAATTTTGCGGATGCCGTAGCGGATGCTTTGTTTGTCGAGCAGTTTGCCATTCGCACGCACTTCAACCACCAAACGGTGCAAGTACGGATCTTCCAAAGACCACAAGTGGGGATTGCTGACCGGGATGCTGTGTTTGAGGGTTTGTTCAGTGTTTGCGCCCAGAGTGATGGTTTGTTCCTTGGGTATGCCGACTAGTTTTCCTGCCCGATCCTGGAGGTACGTTTTGAGGGTACAAATGCTGTTTTGGGTGTTTTCATTGGCCAGGGTGCTTTCTACCTGCACGGTGGTGGTATTGCCCTGAAAATTGGTGTAGGCAAAAATGCCATCGCTGGCGATGTGGGTGTTTTGGTACTTGTTGAGCCACACGTGCCGGTAGATGCCCGCTCCTTCGTAAAACCAACCTTCGTACTGGGTGGCATCTACCCGGACGACGATGACATTGTCGTGCTTGTAATTGATGAAGTCGGTGATGTCGTAGGCCATGCCGATGTAGCCACTGGCGTTGGTGCCCAGGTAAAAGCCGTTGATCCAGACCTGCGCATTGCGGAATACACCATCAAACTGGATTTGAAAACGTTGACTGGAATCGGCGGGGGATACCCGAAAGTGTTTGCGGTACCAACCGATGCTGGTTTCGGGGAAATGGCCGCCTACGGGTTTGTAGCCGTGGGCCATGATGTCGAAATTGTCCTTGTAGACAAAAGGCAATTCCACGGCCCAATCGTGGGGCAGGTTCAGGCTGCGCCAGGTGCTGTCTTTGAAGCGGGGGTCGATGGCGGTTTGGGCGGCGCCGCCGGATTTGGAAAAAATGGTGGTGATGCCGTAGTTGAAGTCTTTTTCGGGGTTGGCGGCGTGGCCGAAGTGGAATTTCCAGTTGGCATCGAAGTTGATGCGCTCGCGGGGGGAGCTTTGGGCGCTGGACTGGAAGGCAGCTGCACAAAGGAGGCAGAGCCAGAGGTATTTGAATGCTTGCATGAGTTGTTTTCCGTTTGTATCAGATTGTGACTTCCCTTCGGTGTGCCTTTAGTGCCTTAGGTTTCTTAGGTGGTTAAATAATACCCTGCTGCGCAGGTTTTTTCTTTTTTCACCACCTAAGAAACCTAAGGCACTAAAGGCACACCGAAGGGAATGGGAAGTAAGGCTTTAATTTAGTTTTTAAAGGCATTCATTGCCGCTGTAGGCCGCCCCGAATTGTCAAAAGCGCCCAGTGTATATCCTTTCCAGCCATTGTACGCCTGGGGTTCCCAGTACAAAACACCCAAACCCTTGTTGCCAGAAACCGACTTGACCTTGCTGATCAAATCGCTCAAAAACTGGCCAGATTCCTTGGCGCTGTCCCAACTCATGCCCACTTCCACCACCATCACTTCCTTGCCATAGCGGGCCACCATGTCGTTCATGTTCGTGAGGCATTGTTGGTTCAAAGTAGCCCAATCGGTCGGCGAGGGGTACAAGGACATACCGATCACATCGTATTTGGCCCCATTGGCTTTGAGGCCATCGAACATCCAGCGGAACAAGGAATTGTTGTACCCATTGGAAATATGGGCGATGACCTTGGTTTTGGGAAAAACGGACTTTACGGCATCGGCTCCGGCATTGAAGAGTTGCGCAAAATTGCCCATGTTATCCGAAGCTTTGCCATCTGGCCAAAGCATTCCATTGTTGGTTTCATTGCCTACCTGGACCCACTCTGGTTCAATGCCGTTGTTTTTTAAAGCAGTCAGTACTTCGATGGTGTGAGTTGCCAGGGCCGTTTTTAAACCTGCCAAATCCATCCCTACCCAGGCGGCGGGTTTGGTTTGTTTGCCCGGATCGGCCCATGAATCGCTGTAATGAAAGTCGATCATGATGCGCAGGCCTTGAGCTTTGGCCCGGAGCGCTTTGGCGACTACATCGGCGGTATTGTTCCAGGCAGGGGAGGGGTTGACCCATACCCGCAGGCGAATGCTGTTCATGCCCAAGGATTTCATCAGGGCCATCGCTTCTTGCTGGGTGCCATTGGCATTGTAAAACTTGAGGCCTGCCGCTTCCATCTCGCTGATCCAACTGATGTCGGCACCTTTGGCAAATTCGGCTTTGGGCTTGTTGTCCGTGGGCGGATCAACGGTGATCGGCGCATTTTTTTTGGAGCACGTGAGGCTTAAAATAATGGATAGAAATAGGATGATGCGTTTCATGGTGGTGATTTAAAAAATAAAGTCGGCCCTGGGTGATGGAATTTTCCACACACCCAGGGAATGACGTAAGCACAATAATAGAACACTTAAGTAAAAGATCTTAAAAAACGCTTATTACAACTTAGTCAATTTGTAAGTCTTGTTGATGAACTCTACGCTGATCTTGTAAGTCCCAGCTTCATCAGGAGCAGGGATGTCCACCCCGCTATCCGCCACCAATTTTCCACCCAGTTTTACACTTGGAGCGTCCGCATTGGCAATGGCGAATTTGTGGTCCCAACTGCCATTTTGGGGCAAAAACAAGTATTTTTTGCCTGCACTGAGTGATACGCTCAGTTCAAAAGTGCCATTGGAAACCTGGGTGAACTCCTGAGTAGGTACTGGCACCGGATTGTTCCAACCACCAACCGTGGCATCGCCTACGATGTACAGGCTAGCCGGTGGCAATTCGGAATTCGCCACGGGCGTAACGGTGTATTTGCCCTTGACAAAATCGACGATGATTTTGTAAAACCCACTGGTCAAGGGTGCCGGGATATCCTGACCGGAATCCACGATGAAATCCCCACCTTCGCGCATCCCAGCTGCACCAGCGTTGGTCACCGCGTATTTGTGGCCCCAGTCGCCGTTGGTAGGCAGGAAGAGGTATTTGTTGCCCCCGGTCAATTGGAAAATGCCGCCAAAAGTGAATTTGTCCAATCTGGTGAATTTCTGGGTAGGCACAGGTACGGGATTGTTCCAACCGCCCTGCGTTGCATCACCCACGATGAACAGGTTGTCGGGCACCGGATACAGCGCGATCGGCTCAGTAGAGTAGGGACTCACCGTCAGGTTGAGGGTATTCGAAACCAACTCGGTGCTGGGCAAATACAAGGCTGCTTTTAAACGAATGGCCAGGCTATAATTCCGAGCGCTGTCAGCAATCCCCAGGTTGGCCAACATGCGGTTGAAATCCTTGCCATTCACCAGGCTGCTCACCGCATTGGTCACGGTTAAACGTTGTGGTTTGGCGAAGTTTTTCCCCACGGAATCAATCTCCAAAGTGTAGGTCACGTTGTGGCTGGTTTTGGCCCCATCGATTTGGTAATTGGGGTCCGACCAGTTGAAGGTGATGACGTTTTTGGAGGAATCGGCAGGCACCAGATTGACCCGATTGACCGAACTGGACAGGGTAGGTGCGGCTCCATCTGTGAATACGGAATCAATGTCCTCTTTGCTGCAAGAGCTCAGGGCCAAACCCGCCAGGAAAAGTATATTGATGAAACGAAGGTATGTTTTCATGACTGTTTTTTTTGATGTTTAGGGAGGTTGAGGGAGGTTGAGAGAGGTTGAGGCTACCGCAGCGACATGCACACTTTCACACGCACACATCACACTCAAACTCATTCTTGCGGTAGCCTCAACCTTCCTCAACCTCCCTAAACCATCTCAACCTTTTCAATTATACCCAGGATTCTGCTGCAAATTCGGATTCGTATTGATCTCCGGTGCAGGAATGGGGAAAATGGTGCGGAAACTCTCCACCGCCCGGCCATCTTTCACGTTGCCTTTCCAGGGCCAGAGGTAATCGGCGGTAGTGAATTGGTTGAAACGAATGAGGTCGGTACGGCGTTTGCCTTCCCAATGGAATTCACGGGCACGTTCATCAATGATGCTTGGCAAATTGAGCGTAGCCAGGTCATTGTTGTTGTTGCCAAAGGCCCGGCGACGCAACGCGTTCACATAACCCAGGGCCTCGCTGGTGCTTCCCCCGGTGCCACCGCGTACAACGGCTTCGGCATAAATCAGGTAGGCTTCGGCGAGGCGGAAAATAGGGAAATCATTGTCTACCCAGGTCAGGTTGGAGCCATTGGCACCCGTAGTGGTTTTGTTGACCCATTTTTTGATGGAAAAACCATCGCGGAAATTGCCAATGTCTTCAATGGCTTTTTTCTGACCAGCTTCCTGGAAATTGGCCCTTTGGTCACCAGCACTGAATTTGTCTACCAGCGCACTCGTCGTACGCAAACCACCCCAGGGATTGTCCACCCCAAAATCGGCAGCCTGCATGTCGCCACCAATGGGTGCATGTACGAGGTAGGTTGTACCGCCCCAAGTGCGGGTTTTGACCCCATCAAACGTGGCGGCAAAAATCATCTCGGTAGACTTGTGGTTGTCGGCCAAAAACAAGTGGCGGTAATTGCCCTGTAAGGCATAGCCTCCCTCGGCGATTACTTTTTTGCTGTAGGTAATGGCTTCGCTGTATTTGGCTTGGCTGGTATACACTTGGGCATTGAGGTACAAATTTGCCAAAAGCATCCACACGGCGGCTTTGTCGGCGCGGCCATATTCGTTCTGCTTGGGTGCAGGCAACTCGGCTTCAATGGCTTTGCATTCACTTTCAAGGTAGCTGAACAGGTCAGCGCGGGAAATTTGTTCGGGCAAAAAGGCACCAATCGCGTCTTCTTCGGTCACAAAAGTCACATTGCCAAACAAATCCAGCGCATGCCAGTAGCTCAAGGCGCGAAGGAAACGAGCCTCTACTTTGTAGGCGCGGATTTTATCAGCGTCGGTTCCACTGATCCCCCGGCTGCTCAATACGCCATCTTCCGACTCGCGGATGAAAGAGTTGGCCAGGGCAATTTGGTAAAACAAACGGCTGTACATGGCCCGCAAGAAGTTGTCGGCAGGCGTCCAGTCCATTTCGTGAAAATCCTTGATGGTTTGGTCGTTCCAACCAATCACGGCTTCATCGGTACACAACTCCTGGAGGTTCCAGTAGTTGCGGAGGTAGGAGGAAAAACCTTCATCGATGCCGCCCAGGTCACCACTGCCATCGGGGCCATTGTTGCCGGTCAGGGAGAGGCCGCCGTAAATTTTAGCCAGTGAGCTGCGGTAACCCGCTTCGTTGGCAAAGAGTTTTTCGGCAGTGAGGCCATTCTCTGGCGTACGATCCAGGTCTTTGGTACAGTCTACCAAAAAGACTGCACAACTTATGAGGAGGATGAATTTTAAATTGTTCATGCTTCTTTTTTTGCGATGTTAGAACTCAAGGTTAATACCCAGTGCAAATACCCGTGGACGTGGATAAATGGCATTGTCGATGCCGCCAGCGATTTCGGGATCCAGGCCACTGTACTTGGTCACCATGAATACGTTTTGTACACTGGCGTTGAGGCGGGCGGTCATGCCGGACTTGCCCATTGTACCGAGGTCGTAGCCAAAATAAAGGTTGTCCATGCGCAGGAAGGAGGCGTCTTCCAGGTAATA
>JAIXOO010000288.1 GCA_027486765.1 Saprospiraceae bacterium | reverse complement strand
TGGGAAAAAGATGCCGTCGATCGCCGCGAACTGTATGAAAAAGGCTACGTGAGCAGTGGCAATCTGGATCAAAATGCTATGAATCGTTACTTCTTCGAAGTCAATAGTTTAGGTTGGATCAATTGTGATAAATTCTGGAATGTGCCGGAAGACAAAAAAGCCGAAATGGCCTTTGTCGACAATGATGAATCCGAAGAAACCATCATGTTGGTCTTTAAATCGCTACCCAGTATTTTACCTGTGAGCAGAAACCCAGACACCAAACAATACATTTCAGCTCCAGTGCCCAAAGGGATGGAGGTGAAAATCATCGGCATCAAAGTGGATCAAGGTCGCTCCATGATGGCGGTAAAGGATACGAAAGTGGGAGAGGAAGCCCCATACGATCTGGTTTATGAGCCCAAAACCTTGAAGGAAATTCAGGCGGAGTTGGCTAAGGTGAACTGATTAAAAATGGAAGGATCAGGGAGCTCCTGATCCTTCCCAACATAAGTAAGTGATTTAATTAACTGGACTTAAATTTTACTAATTATGAAGCATTTATCGCTCTTTATCTGCCTGGTAATTGCGCAATGGCTAAATGCTCAAACTACCAATTTCTCCTATACCGTTTATTTCAACACGGATCAACACCAACTTTCTGCTGAAGCTCTTAAAATCCTGAGTAAGGCACTCATTGACCTGAGTGGTGCAGAAAGTTACCAGATTAAAATTCAATCTTTTACCGACGATGAAGGCAGCAATGCTTACAATCAGGCATTGGGGCAAAGGAGAGCTGATGCGGTTCTGGCTTACTTCGATAGTTTAGGTTTGGCAACTCAAAATGCAAAACTGAACAACTATGGAGAGCAGAAAGCCCTTACGGACAACAACACAGTTGAAAATCGCCCCAAAAACCGCCGGGTAGATGTGTATATCCAGGCTGTTTTTAATGAAAATTTCCAAAGTTTGTTAAGCAAACTGAATCAAACCCAGACCTATTCCTACCGCATTTCCAGCACCAAATCCACCTGCTTACTTACCCATCAAGGCACTTTTTTGATGATTCCAGCTCAGGCTTTTGTCCATGCCAACGGTAATCCGGTAGCTGAAGGAGAGGTAACTTTGCAAATTCAAGAATACTACCAACTCAGTGACATGCTGATGGCTGGATTAAGTACTTCTTCCAACCAAAAATTACTGGCCACGGGTGGGATGCTGAACCTTAAAGCGCTGGCACAAGGGCAAGAACTTCAATTGGCACCCCAAAAAGAAATCGGAGTGGGAATGCCCATTCGGAAAGGTCAATTTGATCCGGCTATGGAGTTGTTTTTAGGGAATAAAGACCCTCATCATCAAGATCACCTCAACTGGAACCCCACCCAACGTAAAGCAACTTCACTAATGGCTGCATCTGGCAAAGATTTGTCCGTGGACGCAGTAGGGCAATTTGCCATATTTAGAAAAACCGCTATCAATCAACTGGTAAAACAGCCTGTTCGGCCTAAGCTGAATACCAGAACCAAAAGAACCATACCACAAAGGCCACAACGTGAGAACATCAAAGTTCATTTAAATTTCTTTCAGAAAATCTTTATCAACAAGCAGAGGGTAGAGGCGCAAAAGGACCGAATTTATGCTAAAGAAGTAAAAAACTACCAACGTAGTCTAAAATACTTCCGACGCGATAGCACCTCTTGGAAGCAATATTTTCAGGATAGTTTGAATTACGTCAGACTTTACCAGGAAGCCCTCAATGGTGATATTCAGAACTATCAAGCTCTACTGAATGAAGCAAACTATGCCACAGCCAATCGGGAACAAGACCAGAAAAAGATGCAAGAGTTGTACGAAAAAGGGGTGAGCAGCGACGGCCAATTGTCGCAACAAACCCTGGATCGGTACTTTTTTGCGGTGAATCGCCTGGGCTGGATCAATTGCGACAAATTCATGAACACGCCTGAATCCCAGTTGACCCAAATTGCCATTCAGGATAGCGATGTGAGTGAGGAGCGTTTGATGTTGGTTTTTCCTCATTTGCCCAGTATTTTATCGGTCAAAAGTAAAACAGTACAGGGTGAATACCTCTCCGATAATATTCCAAAGGGAATGCCCGCTAAGTTGATTGGCATCAAAGTAGACCAGGGCCGTTCGATGTTAGCTGTGAAGGACATCAAAGTAGGGGAGAGCAAACAAAGTTACAACCTGGTTTATCAACCCAAGAGTTTGAGAGAAATCCAAAAAGTATTGGAAAGCATAGACTAAAAAGAAAAGGATTCAATGGCTTTTTTCAAAAAAACCTGCCCGTGCACCTGAAATTTCCTCCAAAAAAAACTAATATTGACAAGTAATGTAAGCACTTGGCCGGGAGCTAAAAAAGCAACTCCCGACCAAGTGCTAAAATCAGATCGCGCGTGAAAGATTTTACTAAAAAAGTGGCTGTCATCACCGGAGCAGGTTCGGGGATGGGCCGGGAATTGGCGCTTCAGCTTGCTGCCGCAGGAGCCAGTGTTGTACTCAACGATTGGCACGAAGAAACCCTGCAAGAAACCGTTCAGCTCATTGAAGCCCAAGGTGGCGCAGTAGCTGGGCGCGCTTTTAGTGTAGCCGATCGTACGGAAATGTACCATTTCGCCCAGGAAACGGTGAACCGCTTCGGCGGAGTTGACATCGTCATCAACAACGCGGGGATTTCCCTTTTACAGCAAAAAATCGAAAGCACCTCCTACGAGCTTTTTGAAAAAGTGATCAACATCAATATGTGGGGGGTGATATATGGTTCTAAGGCTTTTATCCCTTTTTTGAAGGAAAGACCAGAAGCTGCTCTGGTCAATGTGTCCAGCATTTTTGGCATTGCCGCTTACCCCGATCAAGGCGCTTATGTAACTGCTAAGTTTGCAGTGCGTGGATTTACCGAAGTGTTGCGCCAGGAATTGGCCAAAACCAGCGTAAGTGTAACCTGCGTACACCCGGGTGGCATCAAAACCAATATCGTTCGGAACATTGATACCAATCAAACCGCACGGCTCAATAAATTTTCGGACATCTTCGACCGCATGGCCAAAACCAGCGCCGCCGATGCTGCCAAACGCATCATCAAAGGCATTGAGCGCAAGGAAACACGGGTGTTGATTGGCAAAGACGCCCGCTACATGGACAGCATTGCCCGCCTGATGCCCAGTAATTACGAGGATACGATCATGAAAGGGTACGACATTGAAAAATTCAAATAATTCCTACAGCACATGGACACCATCACCGCCAGCAAAATAGATATCCAAGCCCTTTTTGAAAAACAACAGCAATACGCTCCTGAGTTAGCCAACTCCAGCGCTTCAGAACGTATTGCCCGCCTGAATCGCCTGATCCGTTTTATGGACGACGAGCAGGAAATGCAAGGGCTAAAAGACGCCCTTTACCAGGACTTCCGCAAGGCCGAAGTAGAGGTGATGCTGTCCGAAATCTCCGTCGTAAAAAGCCATGCCCTGCACGCCCGACGCGAGTTGCGCCGTTGGATGCGCCCCCACAAAGTACCGACTCCGCTTACTTTGTTGGGCACTACTTCTTACATCGAATACGAAGCGAAAGGAGTGAGCCTGATCATTTCCCCATGGAATTACCCCTTCAATCTTACTTTTTCTCCACTGGTTTATGCGATCGCCGCTGGGAATACGGCCATCATCAAACCCTCGGAATTGACGCCGCATACGGCTGCGTTTATGGCGCAGGCCATCAAAAAATTATTCCCTGAAGAAGAGGTCGCCTTATTGGAAGGGGATGCAAGTTTGGCTGCTACTTTGTTGGAATTGCCTTTTGACCACATCTTTTTCACCGGAAGTCCACAGATTGGCAAAATCGTCATGGCGGCGGCGGCCAAAAATCTAGCCTCAGTGACCCTGGAATTGGGTGGAAAATCTCCGGCCATTCTCGACGAATCCGCTGCTATTGATACTTTGAGCTACAACCTGGCCTGGGGCAAATGCCTCAACAACGGCCAAACCTGCATCGCGCCTGATTACGTCCTGGTACACACTGCCAAAATGGATGCATTCGTAACTGCTTTTGAAAAATCCCTGAAGCGCCTCTATACCGATCCCGCTACCCTGATCAACAATGCCGATTATTGCCGCATTGTCAACCAACGGCATTACCAGCGTTTGCGGCGCTTGTACGATGATGCCATCGACAAAGGAGCGGTGGAGTTGCTGGGAGGTACCTGGAACGAGGCAGAACTGTTTGTACCACCGACCCTCTTGAGCAATATCAGCGACGACATGGCGATCATGGAGGAGGAAATATTTGGGCCAATCCTGCCCGTTTTACCCTTTTCGAGCCCCGAGGAGGTCGTCAAAATCATCCGCAAGCGGCCAAAACCACTCTCCTTGTACATCGGTGCCCGCAATCGACGCTTCATCAACTACATCATGGCCAATACCTCGGCGGGTGGTACGGTGATCAATGACTACATGTTGGGTTTTGGCAACCCGAATTTACCCTTTGGTGGGGTCAACAACAGTGGGATCGGAAAATACATGGGTTTTCACGGCTTTGTCGCTTTTTCGAATGAGAAGGCCGTCGTGAAGCGGAATTTTGGGACACTGAGCGTGTTGTTTCCGCCTTATACGCCAAGGGTGAGGGCTTTGATGGCATTCGTGCAGAAGAGGTTACTGTAGAAAGCGAAAAGCGAAAAGTGAAAAGTGAAAAATTAGACACACCAGAAGGCTTTCAATCGTTTTAAGTAATTTTTTTACTTAAAAATTTGGAGCTTTATCAATGGCCCCTTAGTTTTTTCACTTTTCACTTTTCACTTTTCACTTTTCACTTTTCACTTTTCACTTTTCACTTTTCACTTTTCACTTTTCACTTTTCACTTTTCAC